>JANMTF010000103.1:0-17597 GCA_031390175.1 Polaromonas sp. | reverse complement strand
CACCACCAAAACGAAGGCCTGGCCACGTACGAGGGCTGGTGCCGCGCCGATGCATCGCGTATCAACTGGCACAGCCATGTAGATATGGTCTACAACCTGATTCGCGGCTGCAACCCCGCACCCGGTGCCTGGACGACGTTTGACGGCCAAAAAATCCAAATCTTCGACGCGGCCAAAAGCATCTTTCGCCGATTTAAAGACGTAGAAGGGCATGTGGCCGAAGTCACCAAGATAGGCGACGCCAGCTTTACCGTGTCGGCACAAGGCGGGCACATCGAGGTGCTCAAGGCTAAGGCCGAGGGCGGTAAGAAGGATGCGGGCGCGGCAGTGGCGAAGGCGATGGGGTTGAGGGTGGGGAGTGTGCTGGGATGACAACTCCAGTTGCCTTGACATAAGTAGGCCATTGGCCTACAATCCGGTGTATGAACTTTGAGTTCGACGACGCTAAAAGTGAACGCTGTTTGCTGCAGCGTGGTTTCGATTTTGCCTACGCCGCCCATGCCTTCTTGGATACCCAACGGGTGGTGCAAATAGATGCACGCTTCGACTATGGGGAGCCAAGGTTCGTGCTGCTAGGCGTGGTGCAAGAGCGCTTGTTTAGCCTCGTATACACGCCGCGAGGCGACGCATTTCGGATTATTTCGGCCCGCAAAGCCAACGCCCGTGAAAGGAAACGCTATGCCAGTTACCAAGATCAGCCTTAACCCCTTGTCCAGCCCCAGCAAAGCAGGTCGCGTCAACAACGCGCTGTTAGAGGGAACCACGGCAAAGCAAATTGCCGCCCAAGCCGCCCAAGATGACGCAGCCGCAGCGCAGGACGCAGCCCATTACGCCCGTCGCGTGCGTGAGCGCTTGGGCTTGACGCAACAAGCACTAGCAGAGCGCATAGAAGTGCCAATAGACACCATTCGCAATTGGGAGCAAGGCAAACGCAGCCCTACTGGCGCGGCCAAGGCTTTACTCAAAGTGCTGCACCATGCGCCTGAGGCTGCGTTGGCGGCATTGCGGTAGAACACACATCAGAACGATTCTTCGTTCAAAACGCATCATTTTTTGATAAAATCATGCGCATTGAATTGCATATTTCATGCACATAAAAAAGGTAATTTATGCGCACTCACATTGAATTAGACGGCGATGTCCTGGACCAAGTGATGGATCTAGGCCAGTTTGCCAGCAAAAAAGCTGCCGTCAACGCCGCCTTGGCGGAGCTGTCACGCTCCCTCAAGCGCAGGCAACTGCTCGCCCTGCGTGGCAAGGTGGCTTGGCAGGGCGACCTGGACCTGCTGCGTAGCCCGCGTGCAAACTCTCAGCCCGTTTAAAGGGCAGGTTTGCAGTGATTGTTGACACCTCCGTTTGGATTGATTTTTTCAACGGCCACCCGTCAGCCCAAGCCCAGCGCCTGGCGCGTGCTATCGAAGACGGTGAATCCATTGCCTTGCCCGGTCTGGTCTACACCGAGATTTTGCTGGGGCTAAAAAACGACCGCGAGGCTAAACGCATTGCGTTGCTGCTGCAAGCCTTTGACTGGGTGAACGAGCCCACACAGGCCGACTACGCAGCCGCCGCCGCGCTGTACCGCCAATGCCGCGCCAAAGGCCTCACCATCCGCTCCACCATCGACTGCGTCATCGCCCAACTCTGCCTGCGCGATGGCCTGCCCCTGCTCGCCAAAGACCGTGACTTTGATCGCATCGCGCAAATTGTGGCTTTGACATTGGTGAACTAAGAATTTTTCGAAATAAAAATTATGAAAATGATAGCTGATCGCGCTCTAGTCACAGCGGCTAACTTGGATTTATTGCCGAACACTGGTGTTGAAAGCACTCTTGCGTCGCCAGATTTGGTTGGGTATTTGAGACCTGACTCCATGACGATGACCCTATGGCCGCTGATGTTCGCTAGGAGTCTGGGTAAATAGTCATGTCAATTAAGACCCTGCGGCATAAATGGCTCGTAGTATTCGGATGCTTATTTTTGCTTTTTAGTTACATCGGTTTTAACGGTGTACACAAAGCTGAAATGCGAAGCTTGAACTTAACAACAAAAGTTACGGCCAATACGGTTGGCATTGGTAAGTGCGATCGATTTTCAGTTCCGAGTAGTACTCGTGGAAGCTCGAAATGGATATTCATTCCATCTATTGAATACGAATACGAGCATATGGGAAGTAGATATGTTAATACCCGAATCTATCGCTCTGAAGATACTGGATTTTTCGAAGAAAAAGAATGTCGGAAGTTCGTCCTTGAACTACAGGAGAAAAGAATAGTGGACGCATGGATTGATCCTATTGCGCCTAATTTCTCAACTATTGATCCAACTAAACGTTCAATGTTTATTGAGCAAGCTATCGGATTTTTAGGCGCGTTTATAGTGTTTCTGTTTTTCTTCAGTAACTATAGACGAGAGAAAAAACTATGAAAACACTCAAATATAGGTGTTGTTATTGGTTAGTCAGTAGCAAGATGGCAAGGCAGGCTTGGGGCTTGGGCTATTTAGTTGATTAATGCTACAAATAGCAGCATGCGTGCACTCAACTTGCCCTCACACCTGGCCGTCGCCTACAGCGGCGGCGCAGATTCGACGGCGCTGCTGCTGATGTGCGCCGAGCAGTTTCCTGGACAGGTGCAGGCTATCCACATCCACCATGGTTTGCAGGCGGCGGCGGATGATTTTGCGGCGCACTGCGCAGCGTTTTGCAGTGCATTGAATGTGCCTTTGCATGTCGTACATGTGCAGGCGCGCAATGCGCTGGGTGACAGCCCGGAGGACGCGGCGCGGCGGGCGCGGTATGGGGCGCTGTCTGCCAAGGTTTTAGAGCTAAATAAGGCTGTAGCTCAACACAATATTGCGGGAGCAGCTAATAAAACCGTCGTGGTGGCGCAGCATGCGGATGACCAGGTGGAGACGCTGCTGCTGGCGCTGAGCCGAGGCGCGGGGCTGCCGGGGCTGTCGGCCATGCCTGCAAAGTGGCAAAGGGATGGCGTGGACTTTGCACGGCCCTTGCTGGACGTGCCAGCGGCAGAGATTCGCACTTGGTTGGCGGCACGGGGGCTACAAGCGCGGCACCCGGGCAGCGCCAGTTTTGCCAGCTCGCTGGGCCAAGGCTGGATCGAAGACCCGACCAATACCGACACGCAATTTACCCGCAACCGCATTCGCCAGGTGCTGCTGCCCGCCTTGCGGCAGACCTTTCCGCAGTTTCGGGACACCTTTGCCCGTTCGGCACGCCATGCGGCGCAAGCCCAGGTTCTACTTGCGCAAGCAGCTATGGAAGACATATCGAGATTGGGCAACCCGCCGCGTATCGCTGCACTGCAAGAGATGACCCCAGAGCGCCAAGCCAACGCCCTGCGTTACTGGCTAAAGTCATCCCACTTAGTCAGCCCCAGCGCCGCGCAGCTAGACGAGTTGCAAAGGCAAATTGCCGCTTGCACGAACCGTGGCAAACACATCCGCATCAAGGTGGCTAGCGGCTTTGTGCAGCGGCAGGGCGATGTGTTGAGCTACCTGGCCTAGCGCTCGTCGCCTTCGCGCGGCGTCTGCCCGCCTGCGCGGGACATGATGCGGTCAAACGCGGCCAGGTCGGCGCGAGCGACGCGGCTGCGGAAATAGTCTTCGGTGTCGATAGCGGCCAGCTTCTCAGCAGCGGCCATGGCGACAAACTGGTTAATGCTGGTGCCATCGCGTTTACTCACACGCTCAATGCCCGCCTTCAGCGAGCGCGGCAGGCGCAGGGGGTAGGTGGCTTGATCGCGCATGTGTTGATCCCAGAAATTCACAGGCCATTGCAGAAGTGCTACACTTCTCTTTAGTCAATTGGCGAAAATATTATGCCATATGGCGAGTCGTTGTTTTCAGTAAGGAGCTGTGTATGCAGGCCAAAACCATCACTAATATTTCGACCGACGATAAGCACTTTAGCCTGCTATGCATGATTTTTAATTTGTCGTCCGGCCTCAGTCCAAAAATAAAAAATAAGATTCTGCCTTCCCTTGCGCAATTTGAGTCTAAGCAAAGAAAAGAAACTTATTTCTCCACACAATTTACTGAAATTTGGGGCGATTCTGCATCCTATTACGGTACTTCCAAGTCAGAGACGTTTTTTTTAAACCCGTCGATTTTGTTGACAGTCATCCGAACTGGTGTTCCACGCTCCTCCTTGCCTATGGTCGTGGATTGCTACCCGCTATTGGCTTCGCAGGATTCATTTTTTAAAGCCTTGGATGTGAGCAGGAGAACCCTGCACCGGTACAGTACAGAAGGCGCAAAAGGTGCTTTGCTAAGCACCAACCAAGGCGAGCGGGTGGCGCAATTGGTGGGCATGATCGAGTTGGCGCGCGAGGTGCTTGGGAGTAAGGATGAAGCTGAAATCTGGCTCAACAGCAAGGCGGTGGGGCTTGGAGGACAACGCCCTATGGAGTTGATGGATACCAGTGCCGGTGCCAGTTTGGTCAAAACCTTGTTGGAACAGATGAAGTATGGGGTGTATGCGTGAGTTATGGCAGTCCCGCGCTGACCACCCCGCTTGTCGTATGGCGTATAGACCATGAAAAATTTGCCAGCGACTGTGCCTCAGGCCACGGCGCATTTATCGTGGGCGGTCGCTGGAACCCCAAAGGCTACGCCACCGTCTACAGCTCAATTGATGCGGCCACCACTATTTTGGAGAGTGCAGTGCATAAAGGCTTCCATGTGCTGGACACTGTGCCGCATGTACTCACGGCATTTGAGATCGCTGACCCGATAGATGTGTATGTGGTTAAAAATGCCGCTGTGCCCAATCCCAACTGGCTACATCCCGGCGTCATTTCACCGGGCCAGCAGCAGTACGGTAAGGCCGTGATGGAGTCCTATGCATTTGTGGCGCTACCAAGTGTGGTGTCAAAAAATAGCTGGAACGTGATTTTCAATCCCACGAAAGCTGCGGGCAAATTTAAACAGGTTCATCAAGAGCGGTTCTCGCTGGATACACGCTTGGTCTAGGCGCTAGCCTGTGGCCGCGCTGTTCAGGGCCACTGTCTCGTTATAATCATAGGCTTTGCCAAACGCCTTCGCTGGGGCGGCAAAACTTGTGTTTATCAGCGCATTTTCTTCACACCATGGCTTTAATTGTTCATAAATACGGCGGCACGTCGATGGGCTCGCCAGAGCGCATTCGCCAAGTGGCCAAGCGCGTGGCCAAATGGGCGCGGGCGGGCCACCAGATGGTGGTGGTGCCTAGCGCCATGAGCGGCGAAACTAACCGCTTGCTAGGCCTGGCCAAAGAGCTGGCGCCTGCCAAACAAACCGATGCTTTCAATCGCGAGCTGGACGCACTGGCCGCCACCGGCGAGCAGGCCTCGTCGGCGCTGCTGGCCATCGCCTTGCAGGCCGAGGGCATGGAGTCGGTCAGCTACGCGGGCTGGCAAGTGCCTATCAAAACCAATAGCGCTTATACCAAGGCGCGCATTGAGAGCATTGACGATAAAAAGGTGCGTGCCGACTTGGCTGCGGGCCGCGTAGTGATCGTCACCGGCTTTCAGGGTGTGGACCCGGACGGCAACATCACCACGCTAGGCCGTGGCGGCTCGGATACCTCGGCCGTGGCGGTGGCTGCGGCCATGAAGGCGGCGGAGTGTTTGATCTACACCGACGTAGACGGCGTGTACACCACCGACCCGCGCGTGGTGCCCGAGGCGCGGCGCTTGAAGACGGTGAGCTTTGAAGAGATGCTGGAGATGGCATCGATGGGCAGCAAAGTGCTGCAGATTCGCTCGGTCGAATTTGCGGGCAAATACAAGGTGCCGCTGCGTGTACTGAGCAGCTTCACGCCCTGGGACATTAATATCGACGAGGAGGCCAAGTCGGGCACCTTGATCACTTTTGAGGAAGACGAGCAAATGGAACAAGCCATCGTATCGGGTATCGCGTTTAATCGCGACGAAGCCAAAATTTCTGTGCTGGGCGTGCCGGACAAACCAGGCATTGCCTACCAAATCTTGGGTGCCGTGGCGGATGCCAATATCGAGGTGGATGTGATCATCCAAAACCTGTCTAAAGACGGCAAAACCGACTTCAGCTTTACCGTGCACCGCAACGACTTTGCCAAGACCATGGATTTGCTCAAAACCAAAGTGCTGCCCAGCCTGGGCGCGCAAGAGGTGGTGGGCGACGCGAAGATCTGCAAGGTCAGCATTGTCGGCATCGGCATGCGCAGCCACGTAGGCATTGCCAGCAAGATGTTCCGCGTACTGAGCGAGGAAGGCATCAACATCCAGATGATCTCTACCAGCGAGATCAAAACCTCGGTCGTGATTGACGAGAAGTACATGGAGCTGGCGGTGCGCGGCCTACACAAGGCGTTTGATTTGGACCAGCCTGCGGCTTAAATGTCAGTCTGCGCTACATCCTGATGGGTGTCAGAACTATAAAAAAAGCCACCGCATGCGGTGGCTTTTTTGTGGGGCGAAGTTTGCTGGGGCGTCATTACTTTTGCGTCATCACCCAAGCGGCCAACTTAGCGGCTTCGGCTTCGTTGACTTGCGTGTTGGCAGGCATAGGCACGGGGCCAAAGTTGCCTTTGCCTGGGGTGCTGCCTTTTTGGATGGTGGTGGCCAGCTTTTTCACGGCATCGGCGTCACCTGCGTATTTGGCAGCGACTTCTTTGTAGGATGGGCCGACCATTTTTTTGTCGACTGCGTGGCAAGCCATGCAGTTTTTGGCGGTGGCCAAAGCCATATCGGCAAAAGCCGGGGCGCTGACAGCGGTGAGGACGGCAGCAACAGCGGCCAGAGAGATGAGTTTGACTTTCATTGTCTTCCTTTAAAGCACCTAAGGGGTGTAAGATGCACAGCACCTGATACACAAGATAACGCAATTCTAGGGCTTGGCGTTGACCGAATGGCAGGGTCGAGCGCGAAAAAACGAGAGATTCGCCAAATTTGTGCAAAGTGCGTTAAAAATTCTCAATTTTGTCAAATTAGCTATTTAAAAGCGATATTGATACGCTAAAAAACGGTTTTCATATCTATCAGGTCGCATTTTTCGGAGTTTATGATGTATTTTTTAGGTGTTGGCATTATTTTATTGGCGCTGAAGTTCTTTGACATCGGCCCCGTGGCTCGCTGGGACTGGGCAGGCCAGTGGTACTTGTTTGCTGCCCCCTTTGTTTTGGCCGCAGCCTGGTGGGCCTACGCCGATTGGTCGGGCTACACTAAAAAGAAAGCTATGGAGAAAATGGATTTGCGCAAGCGGGACCGGTTGGCCAAAAACCGCGATGCTTTGGGCTTGGGTTCAGCAAACAAGCTGCCAAAAAAGCGCTGATGCAGCGGGCGGAGGGTATGCGTTATAAAAATAGCTGCCTCGGCAGCTATTTTTATATGTTTTTTCGGCCTCTAGCCTAATAGGATATTGCGGAAGCAGCTATTTATTCGATAGTGATTTATTGTCCCGCACGCCAGATTAATAGTTGTCCAGCACCGCACCCTTGGACGCACTGGACGCGTTGAATGCAAACTTGGCCTGTACACCACGGGTGTAGCGCGGGCTAGGCTGCTTCCAGGCAGCGCGGCGTGTGGCCAGCAAGGCATCGGCCACGTTGAGCTGTAGCAGCAGTTGTTTGGAGTCGATCGTCACGCTGTCGCCGTTTTCAATGAGTGCGATATTACCGCCCTCGTAGGCCTCTGGTGCGACGTGGCCGACCACCATGCCCCAGGTGCCTCCGCTGAAGCGCCCATCGGTAATCAAACCGACCGTCTCGCCCATGCCCGCGCCGATCAGTGCACCAGTAGGCGCTAACATTTCGGGCATGCCGGGGCCGCCTTTGGGGCCCAGGTAGCGCAGCACCATCACGTCGCCGTGGGTGATTTTGCCGTCCAAAATGGCTTTCAAAGCCGATTGCTCGTCGTCAAAGCACTTGGCCGGGCCGGTCATCACCGGGTTTTTCAGGCCGGTAATCTTGGCTACGCAGCCTTCGGGGCTGAGGTTGCCCTTCAAGATGGCCAAGTGGCCTTCTTTGTACATCGGTTTGTCGATGGGGCGGATCACATTTTGGTCCGCGCGCGGCACGGCGGGAATGTCTTTCAGCACCTCGGCAATGGTCTGGCCAGAGATGGTGATGCAGTCACCGTGCAGCAGGCCTGCTGCCAGCAGGGTCTTCATCACTTGGGGGATGCCGCCTGCCAAATGCAGGTCTACGGCCAGGTAGCGGCCCGAAGGTTTCAGGTCGCAAATGACAGGTACTTTTTTGCGCATGCGCTCAAAGTCGTCAATCGTCCATTCGACTTCTGCTGCGTGGGCGATGGCCAAAAAGTGCAACACGGCATTGGTGCTACCGCCCGTGGCCATGATGACGGCGACGGCGTTTTCAATCGACTTTTTGGTCACGATATCGCGTGGCTTGATGTCTTTTTTAATCGCTTCGACGAGTACCTTGGCAGACTCTTTAGCCGAGTTCATTTTCTCATCGTGCGGGTTGGCCATGGTCGATGAGTAGGGCAGCGAAATACCCAGCGCCTCGAAACTGGAGGACATGGTGTTGGCCGTGTACATGCCGCCGCAGGAGCCAGTTCCGGGGATAGCGCGCATCTCGATCTGGCGCAGATCTTCGTCGCTCATATTGCCTGCAGCGTTTTGGCCCACGGCTTCAAACACGCTCACGATATTCAAGTCTTGGTCTTTGTAGCGGCCCGGCAAAATGGTGCCGCCGTACACATAGATGGCGGGCACGTTGGCGCGCAGCATGCCCATCAGGCCGCCGGGCATGTTTTTGTCGCAGCCGCCAACGACGACCACGCCGTCCATCCACTGGCCTTGCACACAGGTTTCGATGCAGTCGCTGATGACTTCGCGCGAGACCAGGGAGTACTTCATGCCCTCGGTGCCCATGGCCATGCCGTCGCTGATCGTTGGCGTGCCAAATACCTGCGCGTTACCACCGGCCTCTTCAATGCCTTCAATCGCGGCATCGGCCAGCTTTTGCAAACCGCTGTTGCAGGGGGTAATGGTGCTGTGCCCGTTGGCTACGCCCACCATCGGCTTGCCAAAGTCGCTCTCTTTGTAGCCCATGCCGTAGTACATGGAGCGGTTGGGAGCGCGGGACTTGCCCTCGGTGATGTTGGCGGAGCGCAGGGGCAGGATGGGGATGGTTTTAGTAGTCATTGTAAAAACAGAAGTGAAAATGGATGCGACAAATAATGGCACGTTCACATACAGTGCCTCGATGGTGCACTAAGCGCCAAACCCTGATTTTAGAGCTTAAAAGTACTGCGAACCAAAGGACTCAAACGGGCAAGGCTACAGGCCTTTGCACTCCGCCACGCCGCATTGCAGGCGGCTTGCCAATATCCACCCCCGCCTTGGCCAATTGCGCTTTAAGTTCGTGGCGAAACTGGTGGTAGTCCACCTCGGTGCTGTGGCGCGGGGCGCGGTCAAAGTCAAAATGTGGGTGGTCCATCTCATGCTGAATGGCGGCTGGCATGTTGGCAGGGCGCTGCCACTGGCCTTGTATCTCTTTCACCGCTAGGCGCACCTGCATATCGGCCATGGGCCAAATGCAGCCCAGCGGCTGGAACAGGCCGATGAAGTACAAATTGGCATACTGGGCGTGCAGCATCTTCAAATACAGAGGGGTTTTATCGGCGTGGGTGAAGTCGATGAAGTTTCTATCGAAAAAGGGCAGGGTGATATAGAAGCCCGTGCAGGCCACCACAGTGTCATATGGCTCGCGCGCGCCATCTTTGAACACCACGGTATCGCCATCAAAGCGCTCAATACCCCCACGCGGTGCAATGCGGCCGTGGCGAATGTAGTCGATCAAGTCGCTGTTCAGCGTGGGGTGCGCGTGCAGCGGTGGGCGGGTGTTTTCGGGCAGGCCCATGTCTTTGTAGCTGCCTTGCAAAAGGTGTAGCAAGTATTTAAAGCTGTATTGCCGAAACCAGGTGGGCAGCCACGCAGTGCCGGAGGCAAATTCGTCCGAGGGTTTGCCAAAAATGAACTTGGGCACAAACCACTGCGGGCTGCGCATGCTGAGTGTCACGGTGCCTGCTACACGCGTGGCTTCCACCGCCACATCACAAGCCGAATTGCCACCGCCAATCACCAGCACCCGTTTGCCGCGCCAGGCATCGCTCACGCCTTTGAAGTCGTGCGAGTGCATGTACTGGCCCTTGAACTGCCCAGGTATCTTGGGCCAGCGCGGGTTCCAGTGGTGGCCGTTGGCGACCATCAGGTGGGTAAATTGCTCGCGCTGCTCTATACCCGCAGCATCGGTGTAGTCCACCCGCCAACTGCTATCGGCATTGCGCTCTACATGGGTGATAGTGTGGCCAAACTTGATGCGCGGCATCACCCCAAAATGTTTGGCATAGCTCTCAAAATACGCCTGCAACTGGCTGTGGTGTGGGTAGGCGGGGTAGTGCGCGGGCATGGGGTAGTCTTCGTACTCGCTCCAGGCGCGGCTGCTGATGATGTGGGTGTTCTCGTTCACGCTGCTGTGGCCTGTTGCAGCGTTAAACACCCAGTTACCGCCGACCTTGGTGTTCTTTTCAAACACCGTCACATCCAGACCAGCTTGGAGACAGTTTTTGGCAGCGGCAATGCCGCTGGGGCCTGCGCCAATGACGCAAATTTTGACAGTAGAGCTCATGCCCTGCATGATGCGCAAAGCCCTTTGCCAGGCCAATGGCGGTTTCCCTAACAGCCCTGCCTAATTGCGGCACAATGCACCCCATGCTTATCCACCCGCAAATCAACCCCGTCGCGCTCCAACTTGGCCCCTTGGCCATCCATTGGTATGGCTTGACCTATCTGGCCGCCTTTGCGCTGTTTATGTATTTGGGCATTCGCCGCTTAAAGCACCAGCCGTTTACCTCCATCAAGGGCGCGGGTGCGTGGAGCCGCAAAGATGTGGAGGATATTTTGTTTCTCGGGGTGATGGGCGTGGTGCTGGGCGGGCGTATCGGCTACTGTTTGTTTTACAAGCCCGCCTACTACTTGGCGCACCCGTTGGAGATTTTTTATGTCTGGCAGGGCGGCATGAGTTTTCATGGTGGACTGCTAGGTGTGGTGGTAGCTGAATTGTGGTTTGCCTGGTCGCGCAAACGGCCCTTGCTGCAAGTGGCCGACTTTGTAGCGCCTTGCGTGCCTACCGGGCTGATGATGGGCCGGGTGGGCAACTTTATCAATGGCGAGCTGTGGGGCCGCGTGGCCGATCCGTCCCTGCCATGGGGTATGGTTTTCAGAGGCGCAGGCAATGCACCGCGCCATCCATCGCAGGTGTACCAAATGCTGATGGAAGGGTTTTTGCTGTTCATCTTGTTGTGGCTGTACGCACGCAAAGAGCGCAAACCTGGCCAAGTTTCCGCAGTCTTCTTAGTGCTCTATGGAATTTTCCGCTTCATCGCCGAATTCTTCCGAGAGCCTGATGCGCACCTGGGCCTTCTCAGCTTGGGCATGACTATGGGGCAGTGGCTGTGCGTGCCTATGGTCCTGGGCGGCGCAGCGTTGTGGCTGTGGGCGCAGGGCCAGAGTAAGAGATAAAACGGGTTTGCGGAAATGCAAAACCCGCCGCGCTGATTCCGAAAAAAATCAGCCTGTTTTCAGATGCAAGTAAGATTGCAGCCCTTTAAAACATCGCGGAAAAAGCTATAGTTTTTGTAGCGAAGGTGGTATGACCTCACGGAGCAGTACGTGTTATCACTGCTCCGTATTTGCCCATAATTACCGACAATTACCCCATGCATACCCTTCAAAAATCTCTGCCCATGGAAGTCGCCGCGCAAACGCGTGAGCGCAGCTTTGCGCTCGCGCTGGCGCAGGTGCAGGGCACACTCCTGGTGGTGTAAGAGCAGACTATGAGCACGCCTAGCTGGATCGCCCGCAACGTATCGCGTTTTCGGCCTGCGGCCAAAACTGCCCCTGGTAGCGATGCCGCCTTAGACAAGCCGCCCAAATTCCGCGCCAGCAGAGCCTTGGATGCCGGTGATAGCGATGCAAAAACAGCCCAACGCCGCAGCACCCGAGAGCGGCTGGACGGCACCTTGCGCCACAAAGAAGAGGCACTCTCGCCCCGCGTGCTGCGGCGCACGCTGGAAGAGCTGCAAGCCATTGTCGACCCGCGTGTGAGCGAGGTGGAAGGAGGTCGCCGCGCCCAAGGTGTGGCCGGATGGTACGCCCAGGCTCCGCCAGAGCAGCGGCGTGACTGCTGGCTGCTGATGAGCGAACAGTTTATGGCCAACCCCGAGGTGGTCAAAGCTGCGCAGGCAAAATACCTGGCCTGCGTAGGCACCGCTGACGAGGCCGCCGCTGAAGTGCGCCTGCGCAAAGCCACCGTGTCGCCCCGGCGCAGGCTGCTGCAGCGCTTTAGTGTGTTTCCAGAGGGCATTCGGTTTTTGGTAGACATGCGGGCGCAGATGCTGCCGCACCTTAAATCTGACAAGCGCCTGCAAGCGCTGGATGTAGAGATGGAGTACATGTTCTCCACCTGGTTTGACATCGGGTTTTTAGAGCTGCGCCGCATCAGCTGGGATTCTCCTGCGTCGATGATTGAAAAACTCATCCTGTATGAGGCGGTGCACGACATCAAGAGCTGGGCCGACTTGAAAAACCGGCTCGACAGCGACCGGCGCTGTTACGGGTTTTTTCACCCGCGCTTGCCTGATGAGCCCTTGATTTTTGTAGAGGTGGCGTTGCTGGACGAGATTGCGCAGAGCATTCCACCGCTGCTGGACGAGTCCGCCGCCCCAGCGGATTTAAATAAAGCCACCACGGCTATTTTTTACTCCATCAGCAATACCCAGACGGGCCTGCGTGGGGTGAGCTTTGGTGACTCGCTGATCAAGAATGTGGTGGAAACTCTCAAGACAGAATTTCCCCAGCTTAAAACATTTGCCACCCTGTCCCCTATACCGGGTTTTCGCGCATGGCTGGGCAAGAACGCCACGGCGATGCTGGACAATCTGGACGATAAACAGCGCCAAGAGCTAGGCCGTGCCGTGGGTTTCGAACCCCCAGCGGCAGAGCACTTTTTGGCTGCTGCCGACAGAGCGCTGGAGTTAGACGCCAAATCCCCTATTCGCCAAATGCTGCTGCGTTGCGTAGCCCATTATTTAAGCCGCGAAATGCTGGATGGTGCACCAATCGATGCGGTGGCGCGTTTCCATCTAGGTAACGGTGCACGCATCGAACACCTCAATTGGGCGGGTGATGTGAGTACCAAAGGTATCAAGCAATCGTATGGCGTGATGGTGAACTATTTGTACGATCTGAAAAGACTGGACAAGTGCAGGCACATGCTCGCAGAGGGCAAAATACCGGTTTCGAGTGAAGTAGAGAAGTTAATTTAATATCTTTAGGAGACAACATGAAGCAATTTTCCATGCCCAATCGGCGCACCTTTGTGCAAGCTACCGCTGCATTGGCTGCTATGCCTGGCATAGCAGCTTACGCCCAATCTGCTTGGCCTTCCAAGCCCGTCACCATGGTGGTTCCGTTTCCTGCTGGCGGTGGTACGGATGCTTTTGCACGCCCCTTGAGTGCGCAGTTTGCCAAAAATACCGGCAAGCAGCTCATCATCGACAACAAAGGCGGCGCTGGCGGCACCTTGGGCGCATCGGTTGCGGCCAAGGCGGCCAACGACGGCTACAACTACTTCATGGGTGCAGTGCACCATGCCATTGCCCCCAGCATGTACACCAAGCTGGACTACAACATCGAAACCGACCTGGTGCCCTTGGTGCTGGCAGCCGTAGTGCCGCAGGTGCTGGTGGTCAACCCTAAAAAGGTGCCAGTCAATAACTTCAAAGAATTCGTGGACTTTGTGAAAAAGAATCCCGGCAAGCTTAACTACGGCTCGGCGGGGGGCGGCACCTCGCACCATTTGGCAGGTGAGCTGTTCAAGCTGCAAACCGGCACCTTCATCACCCACATTCCTTACCGTGGCGCAGGCCCTGCGCTGCAAGATTTGATAGCAGGCCAAGTCGACATGATGTTTGACGGCCTGGGTTCATCCGCTGCCCACATCAAGGGTGGCCGCGTCAAGGCACTGATGGTGTCGGGCCCCAAGCGCAACCCCGCTTTCCCCGATGTGCCCTGCGCAGGCGAGCTGGGCCTGCCCGACTACACCGTCACCACCTGGTACGGCGTGTGGGGCAGCAAAGGCATGCCCGCTGATGCACAGGCACGCGCTACCGAAGAGTTCCGTAAAGCCTTGGCCAGCGACGAACTTAAAGCGATCTGGGCCAGCCAGGGTGCAGAGTTTCCCAACACCACGCCAGCGCAGTTTGCAGCGTTCCTGGCGGCCGACATCAAGCGCTGGGCGGCGGTGGTCAAAGCCTCGGGTGCCAAGCTTGATTGATCTGCGGATTGATGGGGCCGTAGCCACCATCACGCTGCGCAACGCAGCACGCCGCAACGCCATGACCCGCGCCATGTGGCGCGAGCTGCGCGCTGCTGCGGAGTCGCTGGAGTACTCTGAAAATAATAGCTGCTCCCGCAATATTCCATTGGGCTACAGCCCGATTAGGTGTGTAATTATCCAGGGCGAAGCACGGCATTTCTGCGCTGGTGGCGATATCTCGGAGTACCCTGAGTTTCGCTTTCAAGAGGCCAGCCTGCGCGCCTTTCATGAAGGCGAAGTAGCGCCGGCCTTGCACGCGCTGCTGGCCTGCGGTATGCCGCTGATCGCGCAGATAGAAGGCAATTGCATGGGCGGCGGTCTGGAGATTGCGGCCTGCTGCGACATTCGCATTGCGGGGCAGGGTGCTACGTTTGGCGCGCCGATTGCCAAGCTGGGCATGCCCATGGCACCGCAAGAGCTGGCCATTGTGCTGCGCAATGCAGGCGAGGCCACCGTACGCGAGATGCTGCTGGAGGCGCGCAGCTTCACTGCCGAGCAAATGCAGGCGCGCGGCTTTGTGCAGCGCATAGTGGCTGATGACGCTGTGGCCGCTGAGGTACTGGCCACAGCGCAGCGCATCTGCGCCCTCAGCCCCCAAGCTGCGCGTTTGAACAAGCAGGCGTTACGGCAGATATGTAAACCAAATACGTCTGCAGCCCCATGGAATATTGCGGCGGAAGCTATAGATAATATAGTGAATGCAGATGACCCCTATGCCTATGCCAGCAGCGCAGAGCATAGAGAAGGCATTGCCGCTTTCCTGGAAAAGCGCAGCGCCAAATTTTGAGTTATCAGATCTATAAAACCAAGAGACAACGATGAACAACGCTAATCTGTACGCCCACCTGCGAGCCAACTTCCCAGCGGATCTGGATGCCATTGCAGTAGAAACGATGGCACCTAACGCCCCCAGCTTGCACTACTCTTGGCGCGACCTGGACCGCGCCAGCGCGATGATGGCCAACCTGCTGGTCTCGCTCAAGTTGCCCCAAGGTGCACGGATTGCTGTGCAAGTAGAAAAATCTGTCGAAGCCATGGCACTGTACCTGGCCACCTTGCGCGCAGGCTATGTGTTCTTGCCGCTCAACACGGCTTACCAAAGCGCCGAGATCGAATACTTCATCACCAACGCAGAGCCTGCGGTGGTGGTGTGCAGCAGTGCCAACTTTGGCTGGGTGAGCAAAATCGCCTTCAAAAGCGGCACACAAAACGTCTTTACCTTGAACGATGACCGCACCGGCAGCTTGCTGGAGCGCGCCGCGCATTGCTCAGACTTGCATAGCTGTGTAGTCAGCAAAGAAAGCGATTTGGCCGCCATCTTGTACACCAGCGGCACCACAGGACGCAGCAAAGGCGCCATGCTCAGCCATGGCAATATGCTGAGCAATGCACTCACGCTCAAAGACTATTGGGGCTGGAAGAAAGACGACGTGCTGATCCACGCGTTGCCCATCTTCCATGTGCACGGTCTGTTTGTCGCCATCCACGGCGCGCTAATCAACGGCAGCAAAATATTGTGGCTCAATAAGTTTGACCCCAAGCTGGTCATCCAATGCATGCCGCGCGCCACGGTGTTCATGGGCGTGCCTACCTTGTATGTGCGCATGCTGGGCGAGGCTTCCCTGAGTCAGCAAGCCACTAAAAACATGCGCCTCTTCATCGCAGGCTCTGCGCCGCTGCTGAAAGAAACCTTTGAAGCTTGGCAGGCCACAACCGGCCACACCATTTTGGAGCGTTACGGCATGAGCGAGACGGTGATGCTCACCTCCAACCCGTATGCGGCAGACAAGCGCTACAAAAACCAAAGCGAACGCCGGGCAGCTACCGTAGGTTTTCCGCTGCCAGGTGTCAACCTGCGAGTCTGCGGTGACGACAACCAAGCGCTCGCAACCAACGACATCGGAGCCATCCAGGTCAAAGGCCCCAACGTGTTCGCAGGCTACTGGCGCATGCCAGAGAAGACAACAGAAGAGTTCACCCCAGACGGGTTTTTCAAGACGGGCGACGTGGGCAAGTTAGACGAACGCGGCTACGTGCATATCGTGGGCCGCAGTAAAGACCTCATCATCAGCGGCGGCTACAACGTCTACCCCGCAGAGATCGAAGGCTACATCAACGACATGGCCGGCGTAGCTGAAAGTGCGCTGGTGGGCGTGCCGCATCCAGACTTTGGCGAGGTGGGCATTGCGGTGGTGATTGCCAAGCCTGGTGTAGTACTTAAAGCTGATGCAATCATCGCCGCACTCAAATCCCAACTGGCCAATTTCAAGATTCCCAAGCGTTGTGAAATCGTCAATGAGTTGCCACGCAACACCATGGGCAAAGTACAAAAAAACCTTTTGCGTGCGCAATATCACGGTTTGTTTTCAGCTTAGTGGTTATTCTCATTTGTAAGTGCTTGTTTGCTTTCAAACAGAGAGAAAAGCAAGTGCGACCCTACGCGTCAAAAACTACATTTTCCCAAGTCACCATGTATTCATTGTCTCAGTTTGTCCGGATTTTTTCAGTTTCAGTTTGCTTGATCAGCGCCTCCAGCAGCGCCGTATTTTCCCAGAGCAGCAGTGGTTTTTCCCCGATTGCGGAGGTCGATGGCGTGCCCTTGGTGCTCAATGGCAATGGCACCCGCTTCAAGGCTGTTTTCAAGGTGTATGACATGGCCATGTACACCACGCGCAAGGTAGGCGTGGCACAAGAAGTCATTGCACTGGCGGGGCCCAAGCGATTGCAGTTCACCGCCTTGCGCGAATTGCCCAGTACCGACCTGGGCTTGCTGTTTATTCGCGGCATGAAGGACAATTCATCTCCCGATGTAGTTAGAAAGCATACAGTCGCGATGAGCCGTTTGATTGACATTTTCTCTGCCCGCAAAAAGTTGCTGGCTGGGGATACTTTCGCAATGGAGTTTGTGCCCGGCAAAGGCACCAGTTTTTATATTGACAGCAAAGTCCAAGGCGCGCCAGTAGGGGATGCCGAATTTTTTGCCATGGTGCTGAAAATTTGGTTGGGCCAGTCACCTGCTGACCACCTGCTCAAAGATGCGCTCTTGGGCCAAGTCAAAACCACCAACAGCTATTAGCCGAGATTGTCCATTAGAAATTAAGCATGCTTTTTCTGCGGCGGATCAGGCAAAGCAAACTCCCCTGCGCGAGCCCACAAACCCTCAAACCAGGCCCGTCGTTTGCGTACCAAAGCAAGGCGCAGTGTGGGTATAGATTTG
>JANMTF010000391.1:0-7672 GCA_031390175.1 Polaromonas sp. | reverse complement strand
AAAAACTGCAAGAGCGCGTGGCCAAGCTGGCCGGCGGTGTTGCCGTGATCAAGGTTGGCGCTGCCACCGAAGTCGAGATGAAGGAAAAGAAAGCCCGCGTTGAAGATGCACTGCACGCGACCCGCGCTGCCGTCGAAGAAGGCATCGTGGCTGGCGGCGGCGTGGCATTGCTGCGCGCCAAGCAGACCGCTGGCGTCATCAAGGGCGACAACGCTGACCAGGACGCCGGCATCAAGCTGGTGATGAAAGCCATCGAAGCGCCACTGCGCGAGATCGTTTACAACGCAGGCGGCGAAGCCTCTGTGGTGGTGAACGCCGTGTTGGCCGGCAAAGGCAACTACGGCTTCAATGCTGCCAACGACACCTATGGCGACATGATCGAAATGGGCATTCTGGACCCCACCAAGGTGACCCGCACGGCGCTGCAAAACGCAGCCTCGGTGGCCTCTTTGATGCTGACCACCGAGTGCATGGTTTCTGAGTCTCCGAAAGACGACGCACCAGCTGGCGGCATGGGCGGCGGCGGTATGGGTGGCATGGGCGGGATGGGCGATATGGGGATGTAATCAAGGCGGCTACTGCGCGGGCGTTATGCGTCGTTGGGCGGTGCTCGAAATCCTCACGTACCTTAAGTACGTTCCGGTTTCTGCGCTCCGTCCGCCTAGCCTAACACCCGCTCGCTACGCCGCGAGATCTCACCCAGTTCATAAAAATATAGAACCCGCAGTGCGAAAGCCTGTGGGGTTTTTTACATTCAAATTAAGAGATTAACAAACGTCTAAACGAACCGGCTATTTGTCGATCATTCATGTTTTACAAAACAAATTGAATATGCCTGCATCAAAATTCCACAAAGCCGTCCAGCCGAGTTCAGATCGCCCAATGTTTGATCGATTGAAAGAACACCCCATTTGGCTGTTTTGCAGTGGGGCTGCGGCAATGGCCGCGTTTGCTATAACCGTCATCATGCCCGGGACGACTGCGTATCTGCGTGCTCAAATCGAAACGTTAACACCTGCAGATCAGCAGCTAGGGAAAGCAAACACACAGATCGACAAGCTCAATAAAGAGATTGAAATACTAAAAAAAGAACGGGACGAAGCCGTACTTAAAAACCCATTTACAGCAGGCTCGGCATATCCTAAAGGCCTTGGTTATATGGTTATCGGTAGTCCAATTTCAAAAATAATTGAAATTTTTCCTAAAGCAAAGATTATTACGACTCAAGATGACGGTGACACTTCAGGGTACAAATCGTTTGATACAGATCATAGTGTTTTCAGGCATGCTGCCTACTATTACGACACTACCGGAAAACCTGCAAATACTATCAATGCCATTCTCTTCCACTCCATTAGGGAAAAGTTTAGCAATGAATATTTGTACGGGCAACTCGTGCTAATTCATGGTGAACCAAAGGCTGCATCTAAACAGCTTTACTTTTGGGAGATCAAGCCGAGAGAGACAATTACATTAGAAGATGGCAATCTATATATTGCAAAATATGGTTACGTACCGATTTGGGCGCAGATCGTGCTCTCTAAAAAATCGAAATAATTTAACAATTGCCTCATTATTCCTTTGACAACTCGGTACTAATTAATGTGGCTGGATGAATAAGTTTCTATCAAACCGCCACCAACTCAATCTTCACACCCCGACCCAACGCTGCCGCTGCGCTAGCAAGCGTAGTCAATGTCAAACTGGTATCCGTATCGTCCAACAGACGATTGAGCGCCGCGCGGCTGGTGTGCATGCGCTTGGCCATGGCGGTTTTGGTGAGCTGCTGGGCTTTCATGCCCTCTTCTATTTGCAGGGCCAGCACCTTCTTCATGGCCGAAGCCGTGGCTACTTCGTAGAGGCCTTCTTCCTTGAGAAAATCGTCAAAGTTACTTCCGATGGGCATAGTGATTCCTTTCGTTAAAAATCAATGCGACTGAGTGCCAGCGCAATGTCTTGGGATGGCGTGGCCTGGGTCTTTTTGATAAACCCGTGCAGCAACACCATCTGGTCGCCTTTGACTGTAAACAGCACGCGGGCTATACGCGTGGGTAGCTGGGTGCGCACTTCCCATAGCTTGCCTGCGAGTTTTTTGACCAAGGGCATGCCAAGCGGCCAACGAAACTGCACTGCCTTAATGTCTTCACCGATAGCTAGGCGCTCATGCGCAGGCAGGCTTTTGATCCAATCTCTTACAGGCTCCCCACCTGCTGTGGTTTGGTAAAAAGAAACCCTGAGTATGGGTAAAGTATGAGGCGGCATCGCTCGAATCGTACCATATTTGATTCACCCGCATGCGCGGCATGCTAACCGCGTTAACGTGGACGATGACATTGTTGCTGGTGGTGGTCTAGAATTGAATTTTGACTGTATGCGATGCCGCCGAAATGGGATCACATTCACACTTGGAGTGCCCCATGCTGAAAAGCTACAGCGCAGAAATTAGCGGTTCACAGCTCAGCTGGATTGACGAACCGCCCAAAAACCTGAAGCGTCAATCGGCCTTGGTCGTAATTGGAAATACCACCCCGCAAACCATTACCGCTCAACCGTATCATCTAGCAGACTTGGCGGGGAGACTGGCTTGGCAAGGAGATGCAACGGTAGCCCAGGGCGGACAGCGCGATGCTTGATAAGCCTTACCTGCAAGCCACGCAACCCGATTGGCATGACCCCATAGTTCAAGAGCTGCATATGATACGGGAAAAGTTGGTTGAAAAATACCAAGGCAATTTGCATGATCATTCTGTGGCGGCCAGGGCGCACGCATTGGAGCTGGGGTTTCAATTTACGACAGTGAAAGCCCTGCAAGACGCGAGATTCTGATGTCAACCTGTTTGAAATACGTTGGAAGTTTTAGCGCACAAGCTAAAGTTACTTGGCTGTACCTAAAAGCGCAGCTCGCCAAAGAGCTTGACGAGAGCGGGCCGTGAAGCAAGCCATGAAACCCAAAGCCGTTGACCCAATTAGGTATCGAATTCAAAGCAACTCAGTTTTGCCTGCCGAGGCTGCCGCCTATGTGGCCGAGCTAGCGCGTGATCCCTCTAAGGCGCGCGATTTTTTGGTGCGTGCGGGTATTATTGAAGACGCACCTTGCATGACTTGCGTTACAACGAGGCGCGCAAAACTAGCGCTGGATGTCACTTGATCAACTCGATGTTGGGTTTTTTCGCATTTCCGAATGGCTATTGGCATGCGCGGTTAACTTGGCTGCTGTTTTTGTAAACTTGACAGCGTCGTTATTTGCTTCTAATTTCGTAGCTGCTTACGCTATATTTTATTGGGCTACAGCCTTATTTAAGAGTTACGCTCAAACAGGCGAATGCGTTCGCAGCCAGTCCCTCAGAGCCGCATCAATCCGCGTTTGCCAGCCGTCGCCGCTGGCTCTAAATGCCGCCGTCACATCGGGTGATAAACGGATGGTGATGCGGTCTTTCACCACCTCTGCCGGTGGCCTGCCGCGTGGCTTGAGCATGGCTTTGGCGGTTTGTGCGCCAAACAATTCGGGCAGCACATCTCTAGCCGGACGGGCACGGGCTACGTCCTTCGCTGTCCATTCGGGGTTGTCGTTGTCTAACAATTCAGGGGTAGGTCGTTTTGCCATAGTGTTTGAGCTATCTAGCGTCGGCCTTGCGTGGTGGCCCAGTCCACACCAGCAACCAATGTGGCACCAGCCCAAGCTCTTGGATATTGCGTTCGTTTTTGTCAGGGTCGAAGCTTAGTTGCATTTCTATTTATGTTATGCACGTTAATTATTTTTTCAATAGGCAGGATGCACTGATCTTGGTTAACGCCATGCGGCGAAAAAATCACTATTCACCGCAAAAAGTGCGGTGAATACCAGCGCATTGCCCTTCCCCACAATGTTGCTAAGCTCATCGAAATTTCCAACCTCTGGGACCACCATGGCTACCCTTATCCGCGTGAAAGACAAGTTTCAAATCACCATTCCGTTGGCGTTGCGCACGGCTACGGCGTTGCAGCTGGGTGACTATTTGGAGGCTACGCAGTTTGAGGATGGCATTTTGCTCAGGCCGCAGCGGCTGGCGGGCGGCGCTGCAAGCAAGCCCAAGGGGATCGTGGATTTTCTGCATGAAACGCGCTCGCTTTCCCGCACGCGCCAGGATATTGATGCCAGCGTGGCGGATGACCGCGCCTCATGGGCTTGATCTAAAGAGCTGCTTGCGTTTGTGCAGCGGTTTTCGATTAGGTGTGACGGCGCTCAAGCATCCAAACCGTTCAACCACTGCGCCGCATCCCGCACCAACACCCGCCCATGGTCTTGCTCTGCGCGCAGGTTGCGCACCACTTGCACGGCTTGTGCATGCTGCCATTGCTCGGCAAAACGAATGAGGGCACGGTGTGGTTTGGCATCGCTGAGCTTGCATTCGATAAGTTGCGTTAGGGTGTCGCCGGTGTTGGCTTTGTGGCTGAGGCAGAAGTCTACCTCGGCACCGTCTTTGGTGCGCACGTAGTGCAGGTCTACCTCTTTACCCTGCGCGTCTTGCTGCCAGTGGATGTGCTTTAGCAGGTGGCAGGCCACCAGGTTTTCAAAGCGCACGCCGTCGTCGCCTTGCACCAAGCCGGTGTCGAAAAAATAGACCTTGGGCGCTTGCAGCGTGGCGCGTGCGATGTTGTGGTGCCAGGGGCGCACTACGAAGACGATGTACAGCGCCTCCAAAATTTCCAAGTAACGTTTGAGCGTGACGGGCGATACGTTGAGATCGCGTGCCATAGACGCGAGGGACAGCGGTGAGCCGACGCGTTGGCGCAGCATTTCGGTAAACAAGCGCATGGCGGTCAGCTCGTAGAGGCGTGAAAATTCTAGCACGTCGTTACGGATCAGGCCGTCAAAATATTGCCTGCGCCAACGCTGGGCCTCTTCCGCGCTATCGGCCAGGCAAGGCTCGGGGAAGCCGCCGCGCTCTAGCAGGTGGGTGAGGGCTGCGTCGGGTGCAGCGCCGGTTTGTTCGCACCATTCGCGCACCGAAAGGGGGTGTAAACGCCAGGCAAAAAAGCGACCCGCGAGCGACTCGCCCGCTTGTCTAAAGGTGTCTAGCCGCGCGCTGCCGGTCACCAGCAGTTGCTGCGCAGTGGGCTTGCCGTCGTATACGCCTTTGAGCCAAGACTTCCAACCTGGCATTTTATGAATCTCGTCTAGCACGAGCAGCTTAGCCTGGGCGCTCCAAGCGGCGCGCGCGATGACGGCGCGGTCATCTGCCACGTCGTAGTTCAGGTACTGGCCCTGAGATGCCTTGAGCAGCATTTGGCTGAGCGTGGTTTTGCCCACTTGGCGCGGGCCGGTGACGAACACCATTTTCTTGGTGAGGTCGCGCTTTACATAGTCGTCAACATATCGTTTCATGCGACTATTTTATATCTGTTTATATAAACGTCGCAACTTTTTGATATTTATATATCATTTAGTCGAAAAATACGCTACTTAACCTGATGCAGGTAGCGGTGAGACGGACACCCGCGCCGGGGCTGTCTTTACAAACGCCGCAAAAACTCCAAGAGATGCGCGGCCACCTGCCCCGGCTGCTCTTGCTGCACCCAATGCCCCGCGCCTTCCACCAGGTGCACGCCGCGCATATGGGTACACGCTGCGCGCTGCATCTTTTCAAACTCGCCAGGTTTTTGGTAGGTGCCCCAGTCGCTTTGGCCTGCGATGAACATGCTGGGCACGTCGATGCTGCGGCCGGCCCAGGTTTGCAGCTCGGTGATAAAGCGTGGCTCTGCGCCGCAGCGGTACCACTGCAGGCCGCCTTGGAAGCCGTTGCGTTGGTATTCGGCGGCGTAGAGCGCTAGCTCGGTTTCGGTGAGCCATTTGCAGGCGGCGATGTCGGCAGCGCTGGGCAGATGGGGTGCTACGGTTTGCGCCATGTTGTGGGCTGCGTCCATGATGTAGTAGGTGGGCATTTGGGCCATCTCTGTGGCGGCGTAGGACGCGAGCAGATGCGGTTGGTTGACCTGCCAGTCGGCGCTTTTGACGTGGTAGTAGGCGCGCAGAAAGGCATGTACGCCTTGTGGGCAGGCGTGCATGTCGGCATTGGCGGGCCGCGTGCCGTAGTAGGCTTGGTAGTGTTTGCGCGGGCGGGGTAGCGCGGCCAGGGCGGCGTGGTCTACGCCGCCCGCAGTGAGTGGCAGCGAAGGTGGCCCGCCGAAGGGTGAGCTCATCATCACGCAGGCGCGAAACACGTCGGGCCGCAATAGGGCGCACCAGGCGGCTACGGGCGAGCCAAAGTCGTGCCCCACTACGGCGGCCACGCTGCAGTGGCCCAGCGCCACTACCAAGCCCAGCGCATCGCGCACCAGGTTCAGCACGCGAAAGGGTTCCAGCGCGCCATCGTAGTCAGCGCTCCATCCTGTTGTGCGGCCATAGCCGCGCTGGTCGGGCGCAATCACATGGTAGCCCGCCTGCGCCAGCGGCAGCATGATTTTGCGCCAGCTAAAGGCCAGCTCGGGGAAGCCGTGCAGCAGCAAGATGGCGGGGCGATTTGGTGCGCTATCGCCCTCGGGATAGCCCGCTTCCAGCACATGCATGCTCAGGCCGTTGATGTCGGGCACCGTGCGTGCGCGGATGCCTGGGGGGAGGATGGTGGAGTAAGGAATCATGGCTGCATTATGGTTTGTGCGCACCCAGGCCTTCTAGGGTGTTTCACGGGCTAGAGGTGCGCGGCGTTATGCAGGACAATGCGCTTACTTTTATAGGCTTTAATTGTTTTTACTCATTATTTAGTAGCTGCTTACGCATGCATTTATTGGGCTACAGCCATTTTTTTACTCCAACTGATCCAAATATCCCATGACCAACCGCGTTCTCGCCCACACCGGCGCCAAATACCCCATCGTGCAAGCCCCCATGGGCTGGATCGCGCGCACGCAGTTGGCCAGCGCCGTGTCGCGCGCTGGCGGCTTGGGGGTGATTGAGACCTCGTCGGGCGAGACAGCCAACTGCCAGGCCGAGATCAAGAAGATGGCGGCGCTGGGGTTGCCGTTTGGCGTGAACTTGCCGATCCGGTTTCTCAAAGACGACGCGATGCTCAACTTTGTATGCGCGTCGGGGGTGAAGTTTGTCACCACCTCGGCGGGCAGCCCGGCCAAGTTTATTGCGCCGCTCAAGGGCGCGGGCATTACCGTCTACCACGCGGTGCCCACGGTGGACGCAGCTCTAAAGTGTGTGGACGCAGGCATTGACGGCCTGGTGGTGGAAGGCGGCGAAGGGGGCGGCTTTAAAAACCCCGAAGAGGTGTCTACCCTGGTGCTGCTGCAAGCGATTCGCGCGCGCTGCGATGTGCCGATGATTGCCGCTGGCGGCATTTGCGATGGGCGCGGCATGGCAGCAGCCTTTGCACTGGGGGCCGAGGGCATCCAGATGGGCACCCGCTTTGTGAGCTGCGCCGAGAGCCCTGTGCATGCCAACTATAAAAACGCGATTGTCGATGCCAAAGAAACCGGCACCCTGGTGCTGAACAAAAAGTCCACCCCCTGCATCCGCGCCCTCAAGTCGGCGCGCACGCTGGCCATTTATGAAGAAGGCGTGATGTCGTTTGAGGCCATGCGCGGGATACAAGACCTGTACTTTGGTGGCGACCTGGAGGCCGCACCTGCGCTGGCGGGGCAAACGGCAGGGTTGATCGACTCCATCAAAACCGCGCAGCAGATCATT
>JANMTF010000389.1:0-3663 GCA_031390175.1 Polaromonas sp. | reverse complement strand
AAGCTTTCTTGCTGGCCTGCGAAGGATGCGTCGGGCAAGTCTTCTGCTGTGGCAGATGAACGCACGGCAAACGAGGCTGTGGGGTTGCCTGCGCTTAAAGTGATGAACGCCTCGCGGATGGCTTTTTCTAAATCTGCCGGGAAAGGCTGGGCCTCGACCATGGCGCGAATTTCGCCGCCTACGGTAGCCAGTGCGCGCACGTCGTCGGTGTTCAGCGCGTTGAGCTTGGCGTTGATTTTGTCGTCCAGCCCCGCATGCTTTAGGAAAGCGCGAAAGGCGTGCGCCGTGGTGGCAAAGCCGGTGGGCACTTTCACGCCCGTGGGCAGTTGCGAGATCATCTCGCCCAGGCTGGCGTTTTTACCGCCAACGGACTCGACGTCGCTGTTTCTTAGGTTCTCAAACGGAACGACCAGGGCGGTCGGTGGGAAGAGTGCTGACATGGGGAAACTCCTGAAGTTAAAACTGGTTGCGCTGATTCGCCACGCGCTGCGCACGGCGCTGCTGCGGCAAAGGCAAATGCGTTGCACCCCGCTGGGCCGCCTGCTAGCAAGCTGGGGCCCGAGCTTTGGTTTTCTTGGAATAAGCGGGCGTGGTGCATAAAAATTCGGATAATGGGTCTATTGTAGGCTGCGACAGGCCACCACTGACTTGCAAATAACTGAACCACACCATGTCCAACCGCACCGTATTTTTCGTCTCTGACGGCACCGGCATCACCGCCGAAACCTTTGGCAACGCCATTTTGGCCCAGTTTGCCATCGAGCCGCGCCACATCCGCCTGCCCTTTATGGACACCGTGGACAAGGCCCACCAGGCCGTGCGGCAGATTACGCACACGGCTGAGGTAGAGGGTAACAAACCCATCGTCTTCACCACCTTGGTCAACATGGAGGTGCTGCACGTCATCCAGGAAGGTTGCAAAGATGCGTGCATGCTGCTGGACATGTTTGGCACCTTTGTCAACCCACTGGAGGTGGAACTGGGCATTAAAAGCAACCACCGCATTGGCCGCTTTAGCGACGTGAGCAAAAGCAAGGCCTACCATGACCGCATCGAGGCGATTAACTTCAGCCTGGCGCATGACGACGGGCAGAGCAACAAAGACCTGGAGCAGTCCGACGTGATCTTGGTGGGGGTAAGCCGCAGCGGCAAAACGCCCACATCGTTGTATTTGGCCATGCAATACGGCCTGAAAGCCAGCAACTACCCCTTGATTCCCGAAGATTTTGAACGCCAGCACCTGCCGCCCGCCCTGACGGCACACAAAAAGAAGATATTTGGCCTGAGCATCTTGCCCGAGCGCCTGAGCGAGATACGCAACGAGCGCAGGCCCAACTCCAAATACGCCAGCCTGAGCAACTGCCGCATGGAAGTGGCCGAGGCCGAGGCCATGATGCGCCGCGCAGGGATTCGCTGGCTCAGCACCACCACCAAGTCGATCGAAGAGATTGCCACCACGATATTGCAAGAGATTCGGCCCGAGCGGCTGGAGTATTGACGCGTATTTCACTATATATTTAATAGCTGCTCGCGCAATATTCTATTGGGCTATAGGCGTAAAAGGCTTAAAAACTCTAGCGCGCTGCCAATGCACATACCTTCTGCAAACTGACCCGCGCCGAGATGCTCCTACACTAATGGCTATGCAATTTTGGCAACGATTCACTTTGGTCACCCTCGGCGCGCTGGCGCTGCACGGCGCGGCGCTGTGGGCGCTGCAAACTCTCAAACTGCGTTCAGACTTGGCAGACAAAGCACCCGCGCTAGTGACGCGCATGCTGGAGCCGCCTAAGCTGGAAGAGGTGAAACCACCGCCTCCGCCGCCCCCGCCACCACCTCCCAAGCCGGTAATCCCACCCGCGCCAGCCAAAGCCGTACCCACCCCAGCCCCCCAGCCACGCCCCGCGCCCCAGCCCAGCGTAGCGCCTGTGCCAAGCCCGGCACCCATGCCGCTGGCATTGAACAACCCCTCGCCTGCGCCCAACGCACCCACCGGTAGTGCCACGCCGGCGCTTGCTGCACCCGCGCCCGCTGCACCTGTCCCAGCCGCGCCCACACCGGTAGCCCCCAGCCCCGCCCCTGCGCCCCCAGCGCCCAGCCCAGCCCCCACAGCGCAGTTGCCAGTTTTGGACGTGGAGCATGGCGACAACCAATACCGCGCCCCCTACCCCAGAATGAGCTTTCGCCTGGGCGAAGAAGGCCGCGTGGTGCTGCGCGTGATGGTAGGGCCTGACGGCAAGCCCACGGGCGCGACGGTGGCCAAAAGCAGCGGCTCAGCGCACCTAGACCGCGCAGGCATAGACACCGTCATGCGCTGGCGCTTCAAGCCCGGCACACGCGGCGGCGCAGCCGAGGCCATGAGCGTGTTGCAGCCGGTGGATTTCAAGCTGCCGTAACATTTTACGGAGCTACAGACTACTATCAGCAGCTAAAAAACAGATCAATTTTGGATTCAAATCGAGCTATAGCCCAATTAAATATCGCGGGAGCAGCTACCAAACATGTAGCAAATGTTCAATCCTTTTTACGCCTGTCAAGAGAACAAGGTTTGCAACAAATCGTCTCGCGATAATCCATTCGCATCAGCCACCGCCGCCAATATGGATGCTAGCGTTCCTATGCGCAGTGGGTCATGCAAAGGTACGGTAATGTGGTGCTGCACAGGCACCTCACAGCTAAGGCGCACATGGCTACCAGTTTGGCGGGTAGCAGCATAGCCCAGTTTTTCCAAGGCGCGAATGAGTTGGTCACCTGTCAAGTTGCGCGGTAGTTTCATACCAGCGACTACGCGGCCATCAGCTCGTCTCGTACAAAGTGCATCCGAATGACCTTGGGCATGCTGCCCTCATCAAAATGGCAATGCACGGCGTCTTGAATAGCGACACGCAGCTCAGCTTCGCTATCCGCTTCGGTAACGATAGATTCACCTAATGCATGGGCTGTAAAACCGCCCTCAGGGGCTATTTCAACAACAAAAACGATTTCAGACATTTGTGATCTCCTACACCAGTTTATAACTACGAAGCTTTGCCTTAAGTTTAATCGTTGAACGGCAGCACGCAACCCCTTTAAAGTGCTGGCGTTGAGCTTGTCCAGCTTCGCCTTGACAGCATACACTTCATACTTTAACTCGTCTACCAATTTAGCGCACAGTAATTTGCTATTACTTAAATAGCTGCTCCCGCAATATTTTATTAGGCTACAGCCTCATTTGATATTAAATTAGCGCCAAACTAGCATTAAACCTCGACCAAATCAAACACTGCCATGCTCTCTACATGCGCTGTGTGGGGGAACATGTTGACCATGCCTGCGGCGGAGCAGCGGTAGCCTGCCTGGTGCACCAGCAGGCCTGCGTCGCGGGCTAAGGTGGCGGGGTTGCAGCTGATGTAGACGATGCGCTTGGGGGGGGTCCAACGGCTCAGGTCGGCGGGTACGGGGGCGGCTTTACCTTCTTCTAGCTCGGGGGTGTTGCCCAGGCGCTGCTGGTGCAAGTCGGCCAGGGCTTGGGCCAGTGCAAACGCGCCTTCGCGGGGCGGGTCTACCAGCCATTTGTCGGCTGTGCCGTCGGCAACCAGCATGGGGCCGGTCATATCAAACAAATTACGCGCTACAAATGTAGTAGCTGCTCCCGCTTTATTCTGTTGGGCTAGAGCCGTATTA
>JANMTF010000356.1:0-48374 GCA_031390175.1 Polaromonas sp. | reverse complement strand
GAGCTTGTCCATCACATGGTCTAGCCACTCCAGGGAGGTGGCGGGGTTGAACACCAGCCCAGCCTTGCAGCCGTGCTCTTTGATGATTTGCAGTGTGCGATCAACGTGGCGTGAAGCCTCGGGGTGAAAGGTGATGATGTTAGCCCCGGCTTTTGCAAACAACGGTATCAGCGCATCGACTGGCTCCACCATCAAATGCACATCTATCGGGATTTGTACATGCGGGCGAATCGCCTCGCATACCAATGGGCCGATGGTCAGGTTGGGCACGTAGTGATTGTCCATCACGTCAAAATGCACAAGATCTGCGCCAGCGGCCTCAATGGCACGCACTTCTTCGCCTAAGCGGGCGAAATCCGCCGACAAAATGGAAGGCGCTAGCCGCAAGGTGGAGGTATTTTTTGCAGGTGTCATGGCGTTGTTTTGTGGATGGTAGTTTTGCTTTGTTGTGCCTGGTGCCACTGTGTGAGTGTGGGCAGCGTGACGGTGCTCAAATCGGGCACTACCCGCAGCGCTGCGCTAAAGTCGTGGTGTAGCGTGTAGTGGGTAGGCGTGATGATGGTGGCCAGCCCGGCAGCGGTGGCGGCCTGCAAACCATTGCTTGAATCTTCAAAAGCCAAACAGGCCTGCGCAGGCAGTTGCAAGGCTTGCAGCATTTGAAGGTACACCTGCGGGTGTGGCTTTTTAATCGGCGCGGTAGAAGCATCGCCAATGGCCATGAAGTAGGTTCGCCAATCTGGCCCCATGGCCGTGCGCAGCAGTGCCGCAATATTGACGGGTGAGGTGGTGGTGGCGATTGTCAGGAGCAGGTCTTTTTCAAGCGCTGCGTAAATCAAGTTCAGTACGCCGGGACGCAAAGCCACGCCACCGTCATTTACTACGCCCTCATAGTGAGCGGTTTTTAGCTCATGGATGCGCGCGATGGTGTCTTGCATTGCACCGCCGGTGAGGGCTTTCATGCCGGGGTGCGCCTGTTTCCAATAGTGCGCTATTCGTTCTTTGCCGCCCGAGATGTCCAGCAGCTTGGTGTACAGCGCCTCATCCCATACCCAGTTTAGCCCTAACTCAGAAAATGCGTGGTTAAACGCCGCGCGGTGTACGCTTTCAGTATCGGCCAGAGTGCCGTCCACATCAAATATAAGCGCTTGCAGTGGTATGGATTGGTTCACATCGCAGTCCTCAGGCGGTTTGAAAGACACGGCTGGCGCGAATGTCTTGCGCCTCGATGGTGGTCAAGTCATCGACCGTCAACTCCCGGTCTGGGCTGGCAAACAAGCGGCTGGCTTGGCGTAGTCGCACCCGGTCTAGCGCATTGCGTACGCTACGGGCGTTGGCAAAATGCGGCTGCGCAATACGCAGCCCCATGTATTCTTCAAACGCTTGCGCTGCCCCATCGCCAAAGCGGTAGTTCTGAATGCCCAGCATCTTTTGCGAGATCTGCATCAACTCGTCTACGGAATAGTCCGGGAAGTCAATATGGTGCGCCACGCGCGAGCTCATGCCTGGATTGCTCTTGAAGAAAGTGTCCATGCGGTCTTTGTAGCCCGCCAAGATCACCACCAGGTCGTCGCGCTGGTTTTCCATCACTTGCAGCAAAATCTCAATCGCTTCTTGCCCGTAGTCGCGCTCGTTCTCGGGCTTGTACAGGTAGTAGGCTTCGTCAATAAACAGCACACCGCCCATGGCTTTTTTGAGTACTTCTTTGGTCTTGGGTGCGGTGTGGCCGATGTACTGGCCGACCAAATCGTCGCGGGTGACAGCCACCAAATGGCCTTTGCGCACGTAGCCCAGGCGGTGCAAAATCTGCGCCATGCGCATGGCCACCGTGGTTTTACCCGTGCCTGGGTTACCCGTAAAGCACATATGCAATGAAGGTGCCTGCGCGACCAAACCCAAATTCAACCGCAGCTTGTCGATTACCAACAAGGCGGCAATATCCCGGATGCGCGACTTGACCGGCACCAGGCCAATCAAGTCGTCATCCAGCTCTTTGAGTACAGGCTCCACCTGTGAATGCGCCAACACCTGCGCCACCGTCCGTGCTGCGGCCAGCTCGCTGGTGTGCAGGTCGGGCGCGGCAGCGGCTACTGCTGCTGCCGCGCCAGGAAGGGTGTATGACGGTGCATTCATAGTGAAATATGCTTGTAGCCCAATAAAATATTGCGCAAGCAGCTATTTATTTAATAGCGCTCGCCTTCTGGCTTGTCGGTTGCGTACGAATGGATCGTGTAGCGCATGGTGCGGCCGTCGGTCTCATGGCGCTCCAGACGAAAGCCCGGCTCGGTCTTGGGCCGGTTGACGATGTAAGACATCGTCACGCTTTCCACCCCGCGCACAGCACTGAAGGCCGTGACGCGGATGTAGTGCTTGGGGTAGGTCTTGCGGCAGTTGTTGATCTCCATCAAAATCCCAGCGGGATCTTTCAGGTCGAACATCGGGTTGCCAAACATTTCCCAATAGGTATTGCGCGGGTGCGGGTCGTCGGTGTATTCGATACCGAGCGACCAGCCTTTGTCTAGCGCGTACTGCACCTGCGCAGTGATCTGCTTGTCGGTCAAGTCGGGCAAAAATGAAAACTGGCCTTGCGTGACGCGGCCGCCGAGATTGGTCATCATGGTTTTTTCTCCTTAGGGTTTAGGCGCTTGCCGTGGGGGTTGCCACAAAATCGGGGCTGTCGGTGGAGGCGTAGTTGAATGACACATCCTTCCAGGTTGCCAGGCCAGCTTTGAGCGGGCCGCACCACTTGGCGGCGTCCTGCAAAATCTGCGGGCCTTCGTTCCAGATATCACGACCTTCGTTGCGCGCCATGACCATCACTTCGAGTGCCGTGCGGTTGGCAATCGCACCGGCCTGAATGCCGTCTGGGTGGCCGATCGTGCCGCCGCCAAACTGCAACACCACATCGTCGCCCAGGTAGTGCAACAACTGGTGCATCTGACCGGCGTGGATACCGCCCGATGCCACAGGCATCACCTTGTTCAGCGAAGCCCAGTCTTGTTCAAAGAACAGACCCTTTTCGAGCTGCAAAGGGGTGTGGGTGTCCAGCAGGGTGTCGTAGTAACCGCGAATCATCATCGGGTCGCCTTCCAGCTTGCCGACCACGGTACCGGCGTGGATGTGGTCCACGCCCGCCATGCGCATCCACTTGCAGATCACGCGAAAGCTCATGCCATGGTTTTTCTGACGCGAATAGGTTGAGTTACCTGCGCGGTGCAGGTGCAAAATCATGTCGTTCTTGCGCGCCCACAGGGCCATGGACTGGATCGCGGTGTAGCCGATCACCAAGTCAATCATGATGATGATGGAGCCCAGCGACTTGGCAAATTCAGCCCGCGCGTACATCTCTTCCATGGTACCAGCGGTCACGTTCAGGTAGTGGCCTTTGACCTCACCAGTCGCAGCCGATGCCTTGTTAACCGCGTCCATGCAGTACAGAAAACGGTCACGCCAGTGCATGAAAGGCTGCGAGTTGATGTTCTCGTCGTCCTTCATGAAGTCCAGGCCGCCTTTAAGCGCTTCGTACACCACGCGGCCATAGTTGCGGCCCGACAGTCCCAGCTTGGGCTTAGTGGTGGCACCCAGCAGCGGACGACCAAACTTGTCCATGCGCTCGCGCTCGACCACCACACCCGTAGCGGGGCCCTGGAAGGTTTTGAGATAAGCGACCGGGATGCGCATGTCTTCCAGGCGCAGGGCTTTCACGGCCTTCATGCCAAACACATTGCCGATGATCGATGCTGTCAGGTTAGCGATGGAGCCCCCCTCAAACAGGTCGATGTCGTAGGCGATGTAGGCAAAGTATTGGGCTTCGGTGCTTGTACCTGGCCCGGTGTTGGGCACCAGGTCCACGCGGTAGGCTTTGGCGCGGTACATCTCACAGGCTGTCAGGCGGTCTGTCCATACCACCGTCCAGGTGGCCGTCGAAGACTCGCCTGCTACTGCGGCCGCACATTCGTCTGCCTCAACACCGTCTTGGGGTGTCATGCGGAACATGGCCAACACGTCGGTTTCCTTGATGTTGTAATCAGGATCCCAGTAGCCCATTTTTTTGTAGGGGATAACGCCGGACTTGTAGCGTTCTTTGCCATCAGTGATTTGTTCAGACTTACTCATTTGCACTCCATTCATGGTTGGTTGGTTGGGGGTGCGTGAACTATAAGTAAATAATTAAATAAGGTATATTCAATATTTATGTAGTTTAAGTTAAGGTTTTACTGAATGAAAAATGCGACTTTCAGGCAATTGAGAGTGTTTAACGAGGTGGCCAAGCATTTGAGCTTTGCCAAAGCGGCGCAAAGCCTGCACCTCACGCCGCCCGCAATCACCATGCAAATCAAGGAGCTTGAAGGGCATGTTGGCCTGCCGCTGTTTGACCGCACGGGCAAAAAAGTCAGCCTCACCACCACGGGCGAGTACATGCTGGTCTATGTGCGCAAAATACTGGCCACCCTCAAAGATGCCGAAGATGCCACCGCCAAGCTGCAAAAGCTGGAGGTCGGCACGCTGACGATTGGCATGGTGAGCACTGCCAAATATTTTCTACCCCACCTGCTGGCAGAGTTCAAACGCGAGCATGCGGGCATTGACGTGAAACTGGTGGTGGGCAACCGCGTGCAACTGGTGAACTTACTGGAGCACAGCGAGGTAGATATTGCCGTAATGGGCCGCCCACCGGAGAAGATGGCTACCCGTGCCGAGCCGTTTGCCGCGCATCCGCATGTGTTTATCGCCGCGCCTGGCCATCCGTTGGCGACGGCGGTATCGGTGGGCGTGCCAGACGTTTTGAAAGAGCCCTTTATCAGCCGCGAGCAGGGCTCGGGTACGCGGGCAGCGCTGGAGAAATTTCTGCAGCGCCAAACCGTGGAACTCAACATCGCGATGGAGGCCGATAGCAACGAGACCATCAAACAGGCGGTGATGGCAGGCATGGGGATCAGTTTTTTGTCGCTGCACACCATTGGGTTGGAGCTGGATCATCGCCTTCTCAACATCATTCGCGTAGAAGGAGCGCCCGTGGTGCGCAAATGGAACTGCGTCCACACCCTGTCCAAGGTGCTGTCGCCCGCGGCCGAATCGTTTCGCTACTTCATTTTGGAGCGAGGTGAAGCGGCTTTGGCCAAGCAGTTTTTGCGACATTGGAGCCCCTCAGCAGAAAATTGAAGCGGATGTCCCAAAATATGCAACAATATAATTTTCACCTTATATAAATTTACTTCGGAGACATCCACTATGCTCAAACGCTCTGCCCTTTTAGGCTTGCTATCCGCTACATTTTTAGTAGCTGCTTGCGCACAACCCGCCTTGACTACTGCTGCAAAACGCCAGAAATTGCTGATCCAGATGAGCGAAGCCGACCCGGCCAAGTGGAACATGGCCCTGAACAATGCCAAAAACGTCCAGGATGAGCTGGGCGCGGCCAATGTGGACATCGAAATCGTCGCTTTTGGCCCCGGCATCAACATGATCAAGTTTGACTCCGCAGCCAATTCGCGCGTCAGCGAGGCGATGAAGTCGGGCATTGCCGTGGTGGCCTGTGAGAACACTTTGCGCAATCTCAAAATGAGCAGAGCCGACATCATTGCTGGTGCCAGCTATGTGCCCGCCGGCGTAGTGCAAATCATGCGCCGCCAGGGTGAAGGCTGGGCCTACGTGCGGCCTTAAGCCAATTTTTCCAGCAACTTGGCAGACCGTTCGATATCGATCACGGTCTTCTCTTTGCTATCCGACGAATGGGCTGCCTCAATCATCGAGCAGACCATCATGCGGTAGAAGGTTTTATCTAGCGCTTTGCGCGCCGCCGTCATTTGCGTGGCAATGTCTTCGCAACTGCGGCCACTCTCGATCATCTGCACCAAGCCGCGCATTTGCCCTTCGATTTTGCGCAGCCGCGTGATAGCCTCTTTTTCATGCTCTGCGCGGTACGCAGACATGTTGACTCGGTGATCTAGAGCCACAGCTTTGGTAGGGGGCAACATGTGCAATTTCATAAAGTATGGATTTTGTAGTTTGCCATAGCTTGCGCTTTCGCGCCAGAGTGGGTTTGGTGCAACAGGTGTTTCCCCCTAAATGTTAAGTGCTATATACCCTAGGGGGTAGGGTTTAAGCCTATATTGCAAACTCGCCCTTGCCTTGAAGATACATGCGTCGAAACACAAGGTTCCGTCCGTGGTGGCTGCCATAGCCACACATGCATGCATCAATAACGAGGAGATTTATGAATTTATTTGTACGCTTTTTCAAGCCGCTGGCTCTGCTGGGCCTGCTGGCCGCTCTGACAGGCTGCGGCACCATCAGCACTATGGGCAAGCTGGAGGATGGCGCAGGCGCCGAGGCCTCCAAAATGTGGGATCGCTGGATTGAGGCTGGTGGCGACATTGCCGTAGCCACCACCTGGGAGCGCAAGGTGAAGGCCGGTGTCACTATCGCTGATATTGAACAGTCACTTAAGCAAGTGGCTGCCGAGCGCCACATGAAAGAAGTGGGCGAGCTGCCCCTGTCGCAAGAGCTGGCGGCGCGCACCGGCAAGCCACAAAAATTCCTTAAGGTCTATTCGTATTGCAACCCCGACACGGCCCGCCGCATGGTGGACTTTAGCCCGCATATGGCCGCCTACCTGCCCTGCCGGATCACGGTGGTAGAGAAGGAAGATGGCCTGTGGCTGTACACCCTGAACATGGACATGATGGTCAAGATGGGCCGCAAGCTGCCCTCGCCGCTGAAAGAAGAGGCTTGGGAAGTGCGTCAGACCATCTTCACCATGATGGAGCGCGCCTCCAAGGGCGAGTTTTAAGCCCGCCTTGATCATCCTCTTTCATTCTCAACACCCTACTAGATAAGAATATTTTCATGAAAAAACTCAACACCTCTCAAACCCTGTGCCGTTTAGCCGTGCTGGCCCTGGCGGGCGCACCCATCGGCTCTGCTCTGGCCACCGACGGCTATTTTTCACACGGCTACGGCATGAAGGCCAAAGGCATGGGCGGCGCATCTATGGCCTTAACCCAAGACGCATTTGCCGGTGCCAACAACCCCGCGTCTGCCGCCTGGGCAGGCAACCGCATCGAAGGTGGCATCGACATCTTTATGCCCAAGCGCGGCATGTCGCGCACCGGCAGCGGTGGTGTGGGTGCGGGCTCGCTCGATGCTAACGTGGACAGTGGCGACAACACCTTTTATATACCCGAGATCGGCTACAACAAAGCCGTGAATAGCCAACTGGGCGTGGGTGTAACGGTGTATGGCAACGGCGGCATGAACACCAAATATTCTGGCGGCCAAGTCCGCTGCGGCCCTAACCCGTCCAACGTATTGTGCGGCGGCGGCACCTTGGGGGTCGATCTACAGCAGCTGATAGTGGCACCTACCGTGGCCTACAAGGTCAATGACCAACACTCGCTCGGCGTGTCGCCATTGCTGGTGTACCAACAGTTCAAGGCCTATGGTTTGCAAGCCTTTGACAACGCACCCGGCTTCCCCCCTTTCACCGGCGCTCCAGGCAAAGTGACCGACAAAGGCTACTCCCGCAGCACGGGTGTGGGTGTGCGCTTAGGCTACCTAGGCAAATTCAACGACAAGTTCAGTCTGGGTGCTTCGTATTCCCCGAAGACCAAAATGGGCAAATTTGACGAGTATGCAGGCCTGTTTGCAGGCGCTGGTAGCTTTGATATTCCAGAAAACTATTCGCTGGGCATCAGCATGCAAGCTACCCCAGCCATTCTGATTGCTATGGACTACCAGCGCATCAACTACTCCAAGGTGCCCTCTATCGGCAACCCTAGCAACAACCAGGCACCGCTAGGCGCGGCTAACGGTCCGGGCTTTGGTTGGAAAGATATCAACGTATGGAAGCTGGGCGCGCAATGGCAAGCCACGCCCCAGCTGGCGCTGCGCACCGGCATCAACATCGCCCAAAACCCGGTGCAGTCGCGGGATGTGAGCTTTAACATCATTGCGCCTGGCGTGACTACATCGCACTTCACTTTGGGCGGCACCTATGCACTGTCGCCCGCTACCGAACTCACGCTGTCCTACATGCGCGCACCCCAGAAAACCGTCACCGGCTCATCCCTGTTCAATAGTTTTGGCGCGGGCGCTGGCGGTACCGAGACCATTCGCATGTCCCAGCAATCGCTGGGCGTACAGTTCGGCTGGAAGTTCTAAGCGCTTAGCAACCCCAATGCTATAGCCGCAGACGCGCGTCGTCTGCGGCTATTTTTCATCTACTCGGTTCGCTCAGCCGCGCCCGCCTCAAGGCCTTCTCCCCTATGACACCCTCTTACCCAGAACAACTCTACTATTCCACCACCAGCCCCTATGCCCGTAAAGCGCGGATAGCCGCCGCCGAGAAACGTGTGCCCTTTACGCCCGTACTGGACGTGCCATGGAACGACGACACCAAAACCATCGCCATCAACCCCTTGGGCAAAGTACCCGTATGGGTGATGGCAGACGGCACAGCGCTGTTTGACTCGCGCGTGATTGTCGAATATCTGGACGGTGTCAGCCCCATCAACCCCTTGATCCCAACCGAGTTTCGCGCGCGCATCGCGGTGAAACGCCTGGAAGCATTGGCCGATGGCGTGATGGATGCAGCTCTTTGCATTTTTGCTGAGCGCCGCAAACGCCCTACCGAGCTGCAATACAGCGTATGGGTAGAGCGCCAGTTCAGCAAAATTCACCGCAGCCTGCAAGCGCTGAGCAACGAGCTGGGCGAGCGCGCGTACTTTCATGGCAACACCCTGAGCCTGGCTGACATCGCGGTAGTGAGCGCGCTGGGCTATGTGGGGCTGCGCTATGCCGATGACTTCAACTGGCAAGAAAAATACCCCGTGCTGGCGCGTTTTTATGCGCGCATGATGCTGCGCCCATCGGTCAGTGATAGCGTACCTGTTCTCTAAAATAATCACCATGTCTACCACCCATTTATTTTACAAAGCCCTGTCCGTAGCCCTCACCTGCCTGTCACTTACCTGCCTGTCGCTGACAGGGCTGGCCCATGCGGTGGAGGTGGAGTTCAAGCCCGTGGGTGATGGTCTGTTTGCCTACATCGGCGAGACCGAAGGCCGCACCTACGATAACGAAGGTTTAAACGCCAACATTGGCCTGATCGTCACCCCGGCAGGGGCCGTGCTGGTAGACAGTGGTGCCAGCTTTCAGTCGGCACAAAAAATCCACGAAGCGGCCAAAAAAGTGAGCCAGCAGCCTATCAAGTGGGTGATCAACACAGGTGGGCAAGACCACCGCTGGCTGGGTAACGGCTACTTTGCTGCGCAAGGCATCGAGACCATCGCCCACGCCAGCGCCGATGCCGACATGAAGGCACGCTCTGGCGAGCATATGGCGGGCCTGAAGGTGCTGAAAGAACGCCTGGAAGGCACGGTGCCCACGCTGCCCACGCGTTTGATCAAAGGCAACGACAACCGCTTGGAACTGGGCGGTGTGATCATCGAGCTGAAGCATCGCGGCGGTGGCCACACCCCGGGCGACACGATGGTCTGGTTGCCGCAAAAAAAGGTGCTATTTACGGGCGACGTGGTGTATGTAGATCGCGCCCTGAGCATGCCCCCGGTCAGCCGCAGCAAAACCTGGCTGGCCTCGTTTGCAGAGATTGATGCACTCAAGCCAGCGGTGATCGTGCCCGGCCACGGCAGCGTGACCAACCTGGCCACGGCGCAGGCCCACACCCGCGACTTGCTGCTGGCACTGCGCGCGCACATGAAAAAAGCAGTGGATGGCGACGGCGACATGAATGCCGCCGTCAAAAGCTTCAATATTCTGCCCTTTGCCCACCTCAAGCATGCCCAGGTCTTGCTGCCCCAGGCAGCGCACGCAACATTTTTAGAGGTTGAGCGCGAATAATTTGAAATCTAGGGTTTTTACTTAATCCCATTAATATAATTTTAACGTTATATAAGAGAACACTTGCTATCATGCGGGTTCACGTGGTGGTTTGCAGCGCGAACCACATCCATCCATTGATTACACAGGTACTAGACATGAAGAAACTCGTTACTTTGGCCCTCGGCACTCTGTTGGCAGCAGGCGCATTTGCCGCTGAACACCAGGTGAAAATGCTCAATACGGGCAAAGACGGCATTATGGTGTTTGAACCCGCCGTGCTGCAAGTTGCCAAGGGCGACACCGTCAAGTTCATCAAAACCGATGCAGCGCACAACAGCGCATCTTTCTTTACGCCCAAAGGCGCAAAGAGCTGGAAAGGCAAGATGGACGAAGAAATCGTCGTTAAGCTGGACGAAGAAGGCATCTACATGTACCAGTGCGACCCGCACAAGCCGATGGCCATGGTGGGCGTGATCCAGGTGGGCAAGGCCACTAACCTGGATGAGGCCAAGAAAGAAGCCGCCAGCTACAGCAAATCTTTGTCGATGAACAAAGACCGCCTGACCAAATACCTTGATCAAGTCAAGTAAACCGCGCAAGCGTTTTCATCAAGCCCCGGCTGAGCCACAAGCTTGGTTGGGGCTTTTTGTTATTTAAAAGACTGCAAGGCTTTGTCGATGCGCTCTTGCAAATACGCGTCATAAAAATCAGGCACCGCTGCCCCCACCAGACGGGGCGCAATCTCCACCCCGTCAGCGCCTAAAAACAGCAGCGTAGGTGCCACCTTGACACCCCAGTCTTTAATCAACTGCCCATGGGTGGTCTGGCGCCCCAGCGCGTCTTTCACGGGCGTGGTTTTGCGCATGTCGAGCTGCACCACCGTAATGTTTTGTTCGCGCTGCACCGAGGGTAGATAACTCTCTCGTACCAGTTTGCAAAAAGGGCAGCCTTCCAGGCTGACCATCACGATCAAGGGCTTTTTCTGCTGCACCGCGCGCGCCACGTCGTCGTCCAGCGCTTTGGCAATGGGCAGGCTATGGGGCGCGGCCTGCGCGCTGCGCCACGGGCTGAGCGCGGCCACGGCCGTGCCTAAAGCCAGCAGACAAGCTGTTCGACGTAGAATCACTTAATATCACCTTTTGCTTATGAACTTATTGGAGGCGGATGCCTCACTCTAAGTTCCATTCAACATCACACCGTTTGCCGTATGAAAACCCGTTTCTTCCTGTCGATAGTAACCTGCGCCAGCCTGCTACTTGTGGGCTGCACCGCCAACGCCGCCGCACCCTCAATCACTTTGGAGGAGGCCCGCGCGGCGCTAGATGCGTCTTCGGCGGTAGTAATCGACATCCGCGAGCCCAGCGAGCACGCCACCGGCGTAGCCAAAGGCGCACGCCTGATCCCCATGGGGCAACTGGGCAAGCGCCTGGACACGCTGCCCAAGCCCGGCACGCAGCCCCTGCTGATCATCTGCAACACGCAAAGCCGCTCCTCCAAAATAGTGGAGCAGTTGCACGCTGCAGGCTTTACGAATGCCAGCTATGTGCATGGCGGCATGAGCCAGTGGGCGGCGCGTGGTTGGCCGATGGTCAAGCCTTGAAAGAGCCTGTTTTTAGCATCTAATTGGGCTGTAGCCCAATAAAATATAGCGTAAGCAGCTATTGAAACAGTAGCTGCTAAAGTTATCCTTTGGCTAGCAAGTGTTATTTTTGAAGCAACTTGCGGCGCACCTTGGCCGTAAAGTACGCCACTACGGCGATCACCAGGGGGATGGACAAGCCCGTTGCGATGTCGGTATTGATCTCAATGCCGCTGGCCTTGGCTGCCTTGAACGCATACACCAACAGGCTTAGTGCGTAATACGAGATGGCAGCTATGGACAGGCCTTCCACGGTTTGCTGCATGCGCAGTTGCAGGCGCTGGCCGTCGTTGAGTTTTTCCAGCAGCTTTTGGTTTTGCTCTTCGCGCACGATGTCGGCACGGGTGCGTATGAGGGCGCTGGAGCGCTCGATGCGCTCGGACAAATTGCTCAGGCGCTTATGGGTAGCCTCTACGGTGGCCATGGCGGGCAAAAAGCGGCGGTTCAAGAACTCACTGAAAGTCAGCACGCCGGGCAGGCGCACCTCGCGCAGCTCGTCAATGCGCGTGCGCACCAGGTTTTGGTACGCGGTGGTGGCAGCAAACCTGAAGCTGTGCGCCGCCGTAGCACCCTCTACCCGCCCGGCCAGCGCGATGAGTTGGTGCAGCAGCTCGCTGTCAGAGCGCTGCACGTTTTCCATGGCGTGGGTGATGTCGGCCAGTTGCACTTCGGCCTCCTTCAACAGCGGCCCGAGCGCTCTGGTGATGGGCCAACCCAGCAGAGCCATCATGCGGTAAATTTCCAGCTCCAGCAAACGGGTGGACACCCGCCCTGCCCGCGATTCGGTCAACGACTCTGCGATGGCGACATAGCGGCAAAAGCCATCGTCCCGCAGCCGAAAGTCTGTGAACGCCGTGGCATACCCCGCGCCTATGCGTGCCGCCACGATATCTTCGGCGCCCAGCCATTGCCTGGCGCCTGCCAACGCATCGGCATCGCTTGCGGGCTTGACTTTGATCAAAGCCAGCTGCGTGGCAGAAATCGTTGCACCCGGCAGGCTGCCCAACCAGCCTACAGGCAGCGCGAGTATTGCACTGAGCTGCGGATCGTCTGCGCCCCAGCCTGCCGCATCGGGCAAGGGCTGCGTGATGGAGTAGCGGGTAAATTCGCCATGCCGCTCCCACTTGACGGTGTAGTCGGCTATGTTCAAGCGGACAAAATTCTGCGCCAAGTCTTCCAGCGCCAAGCTCTGTTGGCCCGGCAGTCGCCGCAGAACCTCAAACTCGTCTTCTACCGTCACCCACTCGCTAAGCACCGATACGTTGGTGACCAGGGCCGGAATGCGAATGCGGGCATGCGGCCGGGCGTGTATCTCGGCATGCAGCGCTAGGCGGTTGATGTGGTTGGTGGGTAACAAAAAGCGGGCCTCGGTGGGTGGGTGGATTTATTTTGACTAGCGGACTAATTAATATAATGCAAAACTTATATAATTATTTCCAAATATATCATCAGATTACCATGCCTGCCCAAACCTTCCACATCCTCATTTTGGGTGCCTCCTACGGCTCCCTCCTGGCGGTTAAGTTTTTAGCCGCTGGGCACTCGGTCACGATGACCTGCCGCACTGCAACCGCAGAGCTGGTGAATGCCCAGGGCATCCGCGTGCGCTTGCCTATCAAGGGGCGCAAAGACCTGGGACACAACGGCCTGCTGGAGGTTGACTCGCGCCAGTTACCAGGCCAGCTTAGCGCATCTACGCCGCAACAGGTGGGCGATTTATCAAAATTTGATTTGGTCGTCTTGGCCATGCAAGAGCCGCAGTACCGGCAAGACGGCATTCGCCAACTGATGGCGCGTATTGCCCAAGCAGGCTTGCCGTGCATGCCCATCATGAACATGCCGCCCATGCCCTACCTGGAGCGGCTGAAACAGCACAACCCGCAGCTCGATGTATCGGCCTGTAGCAACGCCTATGCCGACCCTAGCGTGTGGCAGGGCTTTAACCCCGCGCTGATGACGCTGTCCAGCCCCGACCCGCAGGCTTTCAGACCGGTGGACGAACCCGTCAATGTGCTGCAAGTGGCCTTGCCTACCAACTTTAAAGTGGCGCGCTTTGAGTCGGACGCGCACACCGCCCTATTGCAACAACTCGAGGCTGACATTGAAGCGGTGCGCGTCGATGCACATGGCGAATCTGTCGAGCTGCCCGTCAAGCTCAAGGTGTTTGACTCGCTGTTTGTGCCGCTGGCCAAGTGGAGCATGCTGATGACGGGCAACTACCGCTGCATCCAGGCCGATGGCATGCGGCCTATCAAAGAGGCTGTGCTGAGTGACAGCGCCGAGTCCCAGGGCGTGTACGACTGGGTGGCCGACGTGTGCGTAAAGCTAGGCGCATCGCGCGATGACTTGGTGTCATTTGACAAATACGCTGCAGCAGCGGACGGCCTGGCCAAACCGTCATCGGCGGCCCGCGCGCTGGCCGCAGGTGCCACACATATTGAGCGGGTAGACATCGTTGTGCAAACCCTGGCCGCGCAAATGGGGATGCGCCATGCCACGGTGGACCACACCGTCGGGCTGGTGAACACTTGGCTGGCTAAAAATCGCGCCGCTTGACGGCCCTGTTTGCGCCCTTTTTGCACCCTCGGTGTGCGGCCTATTGTCATTTTTTAAATTTATCTTTGGGAGTTATGGTTATGAGCAAAGCGCTAGACGGTGTTCGTATTCTGGATTTCACGCATGTGCAATCGGGGCCTACCTGCACACAGTTGCTGGCTTGGTTTGGAGCCGATGTCATCAAGCTGGAGAAAGCCGGCGAAGGCGATGCCACGCGCGCGCAGCTGCGCGATGTGCCCGAGGCAGACAGCCTGTACTTCACCATGCTCAACCATAACAAGCGCTCGATCACGGTCAACACCAAGATGCCAGCGGGCAAAGCCGTGGTGGAAAAACTGATCCAAAACTGCGACGTGATGGTGGAGAATTTTGCGCCCGGCGCGCTAGACCGCATGGGCTTTACCTGGGAGCGGGTGCATGCACTGAACCCGCGCATGGTGATGGCCAGCATCAAGGGCTTTGGCCCTGGCCCCTACGAAGACTGCAAAGTGTATGAAAACGTGGCGCAGTGCGCGGGCGGCGCAGCGTCTACCACCGGCTTTGACGATGGTCCACCCATGGTGACGGGCGCGCAAATAGGCGACAGCGGCTCGGGCCTGCATTTGGCGCTGGGTATTGTGGCCGCTTTGTACCAGCGCAACAGCACTGGTAAGGGCCAGCGGGTATCGGTGGCCATGCAAGACGGCGTGCTCAACCTGTGCCGCGTCAAGCTGCGTGACCAGCAGCGCCTGGAGCGCACAGGCGTGATGCAAGAGTACCCGCAGTATCCCGACGGCGAGTTTGGCGATGCCGTGCCCCGCGCAGGCAATGCCAGCGGTGGTGGCCAGCCAGGCTGGATCTTGAAATGCAAAGGCTGGGAGACTGACCCCAACGCCTACATTTACTTCATTACCCAAGCCCCTGTGTGGGGTGCGATCTGCAATGTGATTGACAAACCCCAATGGAAAACCGACGAGGCTTATGCCACACCCAAAGCACGGCTACTGCACCTCAAACATATTTTTGAGGTGATCGAACAGTGGACGATGGGCAAGACCAAGTTTGAGGCGATGGACATTTTGAATCAATACGACATCCCCTGCGGCCCGATTTTGTCAATGAAAGAAATTGCCGCCGACAGGTCGCTCTACGCCACCGGTACTTTGGTAGAGGTGGACCACCCCGTCCGAGGGAAATACGTGACGGTGGGCAATCCGATCAAGCTATCAGACAGCCCGACCGACGTAACGCGCTCGCCGATGCTGGGCGAGCACACCGACGAAGTGCTGGGGCAACTCGGCTACAGCCAGGAAGCCCTCAGCCAGCTACGCGCTGAACGGGTGATTTAACGCGGCGCTTACTTACCTGGCCGTATCAACGCAAACTGCGCCATCTCACCTCGGCGAAACAGCACGTTGATGGCCTTGCTTTTGTCGGCGCGGTTGAGGGCGGCTTCAAACTCGGACAGGTTATTGACCTCGGTGTTGGCCACGGCCAGCACGACATCGCCCTCACGCAGGCCTGCGCGGGCGGCGTTGTCGGCAGCGGTGGTCACACGCACACCACCTTTCACCTTGAACTCTTTCTTTTGCGCCTCGGTCAGCTCGGCCACGGCCAGGCCGATGGTCTGGCCTGCGCCTGTGGGCTTGGGGGCCTCAGCGGGCTTGGCGGCGGCTACCACCTTTGGCTTTTCTGGCTCGATCTCTACTACCGTTACGGCCAGATCTTTGGCTGCGCCCCGGCGGAACACGGTGATGGTGCTCTTGGTGCCGGGCTTGATGCTGCCCACCAGGCGCGGCAGGTCGCTGGACTTGTCAATCGCTTTGCCGTCAAACTTGGTGATGATGTCGCCTGCTTCTACACCCGCTTTGTCTGCGGGTGCGCCAGGTTCCACGCTGCTGACCAAAGCACCTTGCGGCTTGCCCAACCCAATGGACTCGGCGATTTCTTTGGTGACGTTGCCTATCTGCACGCCAATACGGCTGCGGGTTACACGGCCGGTGGCGCGCAACTGCTCGCTCACGCGGATGGCCTCGTCGATGGGAATGGCAAATGAAATACCCTGAAAGCCGCCTGAGCGGGAGTAAATTTGGCTGTTGATACCAATCACCTCGCCGCGCATATTGAGCAGCGGGCCGCCTGAGTTGCCGGGGTTGATGGCCACATCGGTTTGAATGAAGGGCAGATAGTCGCCAGTGTCGCGCTGCTTGGCACTCACGATGCCTGCGGTGACGGTGTTTTCCAGGCCGAACGGCGAGCCAATGGCGATCACCCATTCACCCACGCGCACCTTGCCCATATCGCCCATCTTGAGGGCGGGCAAGTTGCTGGCATCGATCTTGACCACGGCCACGTCGGTGCGCTTGTCGGCACCGACGATTTTGGCTTTGAACTCCCGCTTGTCGGTGAGCGTGACCAGCACTTCATCAGCTCCCTCGACCACGTGGGCGTTGGTCATGATGAAGCCGTCAGCGGTGAGAATAAAGCCCGAGCCCACGCCACGCGGCGTGCCTTCTTCGCCGTCCGGCCGGGGCTGGCCGGGACGCGGCTGGCCGGGACGGGGGGTGTTAGGCATGGGCACACGGTCGCCAAAAAAGCGGCGGAAGAACTCTTGCATTTCTTCCTCGGTGCCGCCACCGCCGCTACCACCACTCGATGCTGTGGGCTTGGATTTTTCTAATGTGCGGATGTTCACCACGCTGGGGCTGGCGGCCTCGGCCAAGTCGGCAAAATCGGGCAAGCCACGCACGGCGGCGCTTTGCGCGTGCACCGGGGTGGGCAGCACACTAGCGACAGCGCACACGCTTAGTACCGCAGCAAATACATAGGACAGACCGAATGACGAAGGAGCAAAACGATTCATAAATTTCCTGTGAAGCACGAGATAAAACTATAGACCAAAATTTAAACAGATCACCGTTTGCGTTCTAAGTTGAGCGCAAAATTCTTTAACGTTTGGGGCGGCACTTCGCCGACAGCGGTAAGCCAAAATTCATTCATGCGCTTGAGTAAGGTATGTGTGGCACCACTGGTTATCATGCCTTCCTGGGTATGGCGCGTTTTGTCAAAATCTTCTACAAAGAGTGACACCGTCGCCAAACCGTCCGAGAATAACCACTGAAAGGTGGGTTCGCCATGCGAGGCAGCGTTGCTGGCGCTGGCCTGGCCACTGGCGGCACCGCGCTTGTAACAACTGAGTGATTTAAATCCTGGTACTGGCAACTTCATCTGCCAACCCTCTGCGGCTGCTGTGGTTTTGACAATGGCAGCTTGATCGACTTTATAGCCTTCGGTAGCGGCCATCATCTGCAACAATTTTTCCATCTTCACCGGCGCATCGAGTTGCAGCTCTGAGAATGCGGCTTGCTCTAGTACTGCACCGCCTGCATCCAGAGTTTGCAATTTGAGCACCAGGCTGGATTTCTTCTCGGTCCAGATCCGGTAACCAAAGCGCAGCGAGTCTTTGGGCACCAACTGCACGACATCAGCATCCAGCCCGGCTATGCGCTCGCCGCCCAAGGCCTTGACACCATAAAACTCGGGGATACTGCCCACGCCGGGTTTCAGCACTTCTGGAAAACCGCCAATTTGTTCACGCTTTTCTACCCGTACCAATTTAGCCTCTGGCAGGAAGGTGACCAGCTTGTCGTTGTGCCGGAAGGTGGAGCGTGGCGCCCCGGTGAGGGTTTCGATGCGCTCCATTTGCTGCGCGCCATCACAGGTATGCCATATGCGCGCGCTGCTGATGGTTTGCGGCGACGACTGCACCAAGGTGCCGATATAGGAGCGCTTCTTCATGGCCGCATCGTGCATGCGCAGCAACCAGTCATTGATGCTGAGCACGGACTCATTGGGCATGCCCACAGGCACCTGGGCGTTCGCATGGGTTGCTACGCCTGCCACGCTCAGAGCTATTGAAACAATAGCTGCTCCCGCAATATTTGAGGAGGCTAGAGCGCTAAATCGCTTGAAAAATAGGGGCAGCATCCGCATTATCAGCGTCCTGTGGGTGTGAAGGTAGCATTACGCAAAAAGCCTGCTGGTTGCTGTAGGGCAGAAGCACCACCAAACTGTTTGTGCGCTGCCAACAACTCGTCCAGGCGCGGGTCGCGGATCATTATGGGGGCTACCTCTTGAGCGGCGGCCACTACGGGTGGGGCTAGTACGGGTACGGCAACTCCGGCAGGGGCTGGGCTGCTGCGCTGGGCTAGCTGCGTGCCTGCAGGGCTGCCCGGCAAGCCTACCAAGGACCACAGCACCGAGCCGACTGCGGCCAAGGCGGCCACACCGGCTACCAGCTTCCAGCGCCAGACAGAATCGTTAGCCGCGGCCTGAGGATTCATGGTTTGCACCCCAGGTTCAGACACCAAGGATGGGGTGGACTGCGCTGAGCCTGCCGGCTGCGCCGGGTTGGCAGTGCGCATCGCAGCTGAGCGCCGCGCCAGAGCGCCATGCGCATCACTGGCGTGGGCGCGAAGCACATCGCCAATGGCATGGTAACTGGCCCAGGTTTGCAGCAGCTCAGGATCCGACCTGCTTGCACCTACCAAAGCTTGCGCCTGTGCGCCATCCAGCTCGCCATCGGCCAGGGCCGAGAGCTGCTCTAGATAAGATTCCTGATCGTTCGCGTACTTCATGATCGCATCCAATATATTACGCCCTGTATAGCGCGTAGCTTGTTCCAACCGCCCTGTTTACCACGCTTTTTTCAGCCTGATTATTTATCCACATCACTGCTTACCACCGCTTGGTTGTCTGCTTTTGCAGCATCGGCTTAATGCGTGCCGAGATCGCCTCGCGTGCCCTGAAAATACGGGAACGCACCGTGCCTATGGGGCAACTCATCATCTCACTGATCTCTTCGTAACTTAAACCTTCCAGCTCTCTGAGTGTGATGGCTTGGCGGAGTTCCTCAGGCAGTGCCTCCATCGCGGCATTGACTGCTTGGGCAATTTCTTTGGCGGCATACGCCGATTCAGGCGTCTCGCCGTCTGAAGCCCGATTATTTAGAGGGTGATCGGCAAAATTAGTTTCATCGTCCTCGGTTTCCGCCCCGCGCAGCGCCGCCTCGGTAATGACAGGGTCACGCTTCATGTCCATCAGCTGCTTTTTGGCGGTATTCACCGCAATGCGGTACAGCCAAGTGTAAAACTGGGCATCGCCCCGAAAGTTGCGCAGCGCGCGCCACGCGCGGATGAAGGTTTCCTGCGCGATGTCTTGCACAATGTCCACATCGCGCACCATCCTGCCCACCAAGCGCTCTATGCGGCGCTGGTACTTGATGACCAGCATTTCGTAGGCGCGGTCGTCTCCAGCCTGCGCTAATGTAACCAAGGCTGAGTCAGCATCCACAATCAGCGCAGCGGGAACCACGACGTCATTGCTTGCGTCGTTAGCGGCGGAGTGGTTGGGCTGGCTCATACGCGGCTAGATGAGCTGGCCAAGCCAGCAGCAGCTAATGCACCCGGCCGGGCAAGTGGCGTTGCTACGGCACCTACAGGGCTGGCTGGCGCGGCATACAGAGCGCGTCGCAGAGCCAGCCAGTCTTGTCCATAACCGTTTTCCAGATGCAACCATTGGGCTTTGATTTTTTGGTATTGCGAGGTTGCTTGTTGGTGGCCCGAGGGGATGAAACGCACCAGCAGGTAACGCTGTAGATCCAGCATGACTTGTAAAGTTCCTTGGCTCTCATGCTCGCCGCGCGCCAGTACCCACTCACCTGCTGCGTAATGCAAGGCACCTTGACGCGACCGCCAGGCATCGTACGCGACCCAGGTCATCGCGAGTGCCGCGATGCCACACAGGAATGCAAGCCTTGAGGAAAAACCACCAGTCACCCCATAAAATATAGAGCAAGAGCCTACTAACAAAATAGCAAATAGCACCACCGCGCACTGGTACCAGAGAGAAACTCCCAATCGGGTGGATGCAGCAGGCGGTGTTTTCACGGGGCTTTCTAAATGGTTTATATGCGCTTAAAAACCAGCGTGCCGTTGGTGCCGCCAAAGCCAAAATTATTCTTCACCGCCACGTCGATCTTCATATCGCGCGCGGTGTTGGCGCAAAAGTCCAAATCGCATTCGGGGTCTTGGTTAAAGATATTGATGGTGGGCGGGCTCTTTTGGTGGTGCAAGGCCAGCACGGTAAACACGCTCTCGATACCACCTGCGCCGCCTAGCAAATGCCCGGTCATGCTCTTGGTGGAGTTGACCACCACTTTTTTGGCATGCTCGCCCAGGGCGGCTTTGATGGCGTTGCATTCGTTGATGTCACCCAACGGAGTGGAGGTGCCATGGGCGTTCAAATACTGCACGTCATCGGTGTTCAAGCCGGCGTTTGCCAGCGCGGACAGCATGGCGCGGCGCGGGCCGTCCATATTGGGGGCGGTCATATGGCCAGCGTCGGCGCTCATGCCAAAACCCGGCAGCTCGCAGTAGATGCGCGCGCCACGCGCTTTGGCGTGCTCGTACTCTTCAAGCACCAGCACACCTGCGCCCTCGCCCAGCACAAAGCCTTCGCGGTCTTTGTCCCACGGACGGCTGGCGGTTTGCGGGTCGTCATTACGGGTGCTCAGGGCGCGCATAGCTGCAAAGCCGCCAATGCCCAGTGGCGAGATGGCCGCCTCTGCGCCACCGCACACCATCACGTCGGCGTCGCCATACTCAATCATCCGGGCGCTGGTGCCAATGGCGTGCAGCCCGGTGGTGCAAGCGGTGACGATAGCAATGTTAGGCCCTTTAAAGCCAAACTTGATCGACACATGGCCCGAAATCATGTTGATGATGCTGGCAGGTATGAAAAATGGGGTGATGCGGCGCGGACCACGGTTCACCAACTCAATTTTGGTTTCTTCGATCAGCGGCAACCCGCCAATGCCAGAGCCAATGTTGCAGCCAATACGCACGGCTTGTTCGTCGCTCAGGGCCTCGCCTGTGGCCAAGCCCGCATCCTGCACCGCCTGCACTGCGGCTGCAATGCCGTAGTGGATGAAGGTGTCCATCGAGCGCGCTTCTTTGGTGTTGAGGTAATCCTCCACCTTGAAGTCTTTCACCTCGCCTGCAAACTGGCAGGCAAAAGTGCTCGCATCAAACTTGGTGATGTTGGCAATACCTGACTGGCCCGCCAGCAGGTTGCTCCAGGCGGTTTGCACCGTATTGCCGACCGGGCTGATACAGCCCAAGCCTGTGACGACCACTCTGCGTTGAGTCATGGGTTTGGTCATAGTTAAATCCACTGTGTACAACTGGGGCACTTGTTACGCATCATGCCGCAGGCTGCAAAAATTATTCCAAAAATCCTGTCATCCCATCTTCACAAGAAAAAAGGGCCGAAGCTGTTATCAGCTTCTAGCCCTTTGCTCCGGAAGGTGCGAATTACGCCTTCTTGTGGGTGTTGGCGTAGTCAATCGCAGCCGCCACCGTGGTGATCTTCTCTGCATCTTCATCGGGAATTTCGATGCCGAACTCGTCTTCCAGGGCCATCACCAGTTCTACGGTGTCCAGGGAGTCAGCGCCCAGATCGGCCACAAAGGCTTTTTCCGGGGTCACTTGGGACTCTTCTACGCCAAGTTGCTCGGCAATGATTTTTTTAACGCGTGCTTCGATATCGCTCATAGTTTCCCTCTGAGGGTTGTTGATTACCGCTGGATTTTACCTGTTTAGAGACCGGTTTCTAAATTTACATGTACATGCCGCCATTAACATGCAGTTCTTGCCCCGTAATATAGCTCGCTTGCGGGCTGGCCACAAAGGCCACGGCATGGGCAATATCGGCGGGTTTACCCAAATGTCCCAGCGGAATAGCCGCTAATAGCGCTTTTTGCTGCGCTCCAGCCAAACCAGCGGTCATATCGGTCTCAATAAAACCCGGTGCAATGCAGTTGACGGTGATGTTGCGCGAGCCCAGCTCGCGCGCCAGCGCCCGCGTCATACCGGCGACACCAGCCTTGGCGGCGGCGTAATTGGCCTGCCCAGCATTGCCCGAGGCACCCACGACGCTGGTGATGTTGATGATGCGCCCGTAACGCTGTTTCATCATAATGCGCATCACTGCCCGGCTGGCACGGAATACGGCTTTCAGGTTGGTGTCTATCACAGCATCCCACTCTTCGTCTTTCATGCGCATCGAGAGCATGTCCCGGGTAATGCCAGCGTTGTTCACCAAAATATGCAGGCCGCCATGCTCTTTGGTAATGCTTTCAATCAATGCGTCCAAGGCCGCGCCATCGGTCACATTGAGCACCACACCTTGTATGCCCGTGGCGCTGATTTTTTCTGCACCCTCGGGGGTGGTGGCAGTGCCAATGACCTTGCATCCCTTGGCTTGCAATTCTTGTGCAATCGCCGCGCCAATGCCGCGTGTGGCGCCCGTTACCAGGGCTATTTGGTTTTCAAATTTATGTTCCATAGTTCCAAAGCAATAAATTAAATTCAATCACCCCGGTGGGGCAAATTTCTTGAGAAGTGTGGCGCTGTAAAGCAGCAGATCGTCCAGCTTGATCGTGATCACCCTGGCAATGATCGCTGAATCGAGCGTTTGGTAATCATGCACCGCAATATTGCGAAATCCCACCATGCCTTGCAAGGAGAGACTGAGTTCCGCTGAGATGATGCCTGCACGGTGCAACACGGCAAAGCTGTCGCGTGCGCTTTGTACGATACCTAAATTTTGGGTCGCTATGACATGCTGAGCCAAATCAAGTGCCGCCTCGCAGGCGCGCTGAATATTGAGCACCGCCGCATCTTGGCGGGTGTGGTTGGTAGCAAAATTCTCTGTGTCCGCTGCATATTCCTCGCGCGCTCTGGCCGTACAACGCTCAATCGTCTGTGCTTTGTTAACCAGTACGTCTAAGTTTGGGGGCATGGTCGGTTGGTTGTATATGAGGCATTAAGCAAACACTGCGCCACGGGAAAATACCTTGCGCAGCTGCGCGCCTCGCTGCTCGTTGAGGTGCAAATACTCGCTGCGGCAAAAAGCTTCATAGCTGTCTACCTGCGCATGGTCAGTACATGCGATGCGCAGACCCGTAGTCAAAATTTGTTGCTGAAGTACGGTAGTGCTGCGGGAAAAATCTATCAGGTCAACATCTCTGCCCAACGCCCGCGCCAGAGCTTCGCTGCGCTCAAAGCGCTCCAAAGCAGTCAAGGGTTGAGGCAAGAGCACGGCAATGTCCAAGTCACTGTCGCGGCGCAGACCACCCTGAACCGCACTGCCGAACAACCACACCGCCTGCGCTTGCGGCAGTGATGCGAGCACCGCATTACGAACGCGGTGCGCAAGAGCCTCATGGACGGTCAAATGGGTTGGCATACCAATGATTGTCGCACTCCTGGCTGGTGCCTGGGGCACTAAGCGAGCAATGAGCGCGAGTCAAGCAAACTGGCCGGGTCATACACCGCCCCGCTCACCAGCTCAGCATCAATCCGCTTGCACATGCCCGAGAGCACTTTGCCCGGCCCGCATTCGATCAAGGTAGATACGCCGCGCGCCTTGATGGCCGCCACGCACTCTACCCAGCGCACGGGGCCAAAGGCTTGGCGATACAACGCATCGCGGATTTTGTCTGCGTCGGTTTGTACCGTCACGTCGATGTTGTTAACAAGAGGAATCTGTGGCGCATGGAAAGTTAAGGTAGCCAATTTGATGCGCAGCTTATCTGCAGCAGGCTTCATCAGGCTGCTGTGGAACGGCGCGCTCACGGGCAGCGGTAGGCAGCGTTTGGCACCACGCGCTTTGAGCAATTCACTGGCCTTTTCTACACCCAGTTTGCTACCCGCAATCACCGTTTGCATCGGGTCGTTAAAGTTCACCGCCTCGGCCACTTCGCCACCCGCTACGCCGCCGGGCGCTGTGGCCTGCGCGCAGATAGCCATCACGTCGCTGGCGGACATGCCCAGCACAGCAGCCATCGCACCGGTACCCGCAGGCACCGCCTCTTGCATCGCCGTGGCACGCAGGCGCACGGTTTGCACGGCATCGTGCAGGGTCAGTACGCCAGAGGCCACCAGCGCCGAATATTCACCCAGCGAGTGCCCTGCGACTACCGCAGGTTGAGCGCCGCCCTCGGCCAGCCAGGCGCGGTACGCGGCCACGCCCGCCACGAGCATCACTGGCTGGGTATTCACCGTCAAACCCAAGGCCTCTTTCGGCCCCTCTTTGATCAGCTTGGCGATGTCCTCGCCCAGTGCGTCACTGGCTTCTTTGACTACCGCGGCCACCGCGGGATGGTCACCCCAAGCGTCCAACATGCCCACAGACTGCGAGCCTTGACCTGGAAAGATAAATGCGAATGGTTTCATAGCTAGATAAGTGTTTATAGAACAAATAGGCCATTAGCCCAATAGAATATTGCGGAAGCAGCTATAAATTTAAGAGTACAGCACCCCAGGTAAACCCACCACCCACACCTTCCAGCATGACGGTTTGACCCTTTTTGATCTTGCCGCTGCGTACGGCCTCGTCCATCGCCAGCGGGATGGATGCTGCGGAAGTGTTGCCATGCTGATCGACGGTGACAATCACTTTATCTTCCGAGAGTTTGAGCTTTTTCGCCGTGCCCAGCATGATACGGATGTTGGCCTGGTGGGGGATGAGCCAGTCGATATCGGCTTCCGTTTTACCAGCTTTGGCCAGCACCGAGCGGGCTACGTCGGCCAGCACGCCGACGGCGAGTTTGAAGACGGCTTGGCCGTCCATTTTGAGGGTCGGGTCGCCCAGCACCTGGCCGCCGCTGACGGTGCCGGGCACGCAGAGCACACCGACGTGTTTGCCATCCGCATGCAGCTCGCTGGCCAAAATGCCGGGGGTGTCGCTGGCCTCCAGCACGACAGCGCCTGCGCCATCGCCAAACAGCACGCAGGTGGTGCGGTCTTTAAAGTCCAAGATGCGGCTGAATACCTCGCTGCCCACAACGAGGGCGCATTTGGCTGCGCCGGTTTTGATCATGCTGTCGGCAATCGTCAGCGCATAGACGAATCCGCTGCACACGGCCTGCACATCGAAGGCGGGGCAGCCTGAGATGGTTGCGGGCTTGGTATCAGGCGCTACAGTATCCGTAGCTGCTACTGCACTATTTGATTGGGCTAAGGCTAATTTTTGCTGCAAAATAGCGGCTGTGGACGGGAACACCATGTCGGGCGTGGACGTAGCTACGATGATCAAGTCGATATCGGATGCGCTGCGGCCTGCGGCTTGCAGAGCGGCTTGGCAGGCAGGCAAAGCCAGGTCGCTGGCGGTCACATCTGCTGCGGCAAAGTGGCGGGCGCGGATGCCGGTGCGCTCGACGATCCATTCGTCGGAGGTTTCTACGCCTTGCGCGGCGAGCTCAGCGGCTAAATCGGCGTTAGTGAGACGGCGTGGAGGCAGGAAACTGCCGGTGCCAGTAATGCGTGAGTACATTCGTGAATTAATAACGGTCATGGGCTCAATGTTACAGCCTAAAACGCTGGGGCTGGTTATGGTCAGGCGGAGCTTCAGGCTACCAGTTGCTCGTCTGCTGCAACCGACGTCAGCAACGGTGCGGCGTGGGCGATGCGGCTTTTGACCTTTTCCAACAGGTTATGACTGGCGGCTTCATAGGCTTTATTTAACGCCTGCTCGAAAGCGTAGGCATCGGCCGAGCCATGGCTTTTAAACACCAAGCCGCGTAGGCCCAACAGTGCTGCGCCGTTGTAGCGGCGATGGTCTAGGCGATTTTTAAACGCTTTTAACACCCAATACGATACGATAGCTGCAAATTTGGTGAAAATATTGCGAGAAAACTCAGCTTTGAGAAAACCGCCCAACATCGCCGCCAAGCCTTCAATGGTTTTAAGCGCCACATTGCCTACAAAACCGTCGCACACCACAATGTCCGTCACACCACTGAAAATATCGTTGCCCTCGACATTGCCATAGAAGTTCAGGTCACCACTTTTAGCAGCAGATCGCAGCAATTCGCCTGCTTTTTTGATGGTTTCATTGCCTTTAATGACTTCTTCGCCAATATTAAGCAGACCAACAGAAGGATTTTCGTCATTGTTCAGCACCGATACCAGTGCCGCACCCATCACTGCAAACTGAAACAGGTGCTCAGCGGTGCAGTCTACGTTGGCACCCAGGTCAAGTACGGTGGTGGCACCACCTTTGTTGTTGGGCAACTGGGTGGCGATAGCGGGGCGGTCTATGCCGTCCAGGGTTTTGAGTACGTACCGGGCAATGGCCATCAGCGCACCCGTGTTGCCAGCCGAGACCGCAGCTTGGGCAGCACCGGACTTTACCTGCTCAATCGCTACGCGCATGGAAGAATCACGTTTTTTACGCAGGGCAATTTCTATCGGATCGTCCATGGCCACCACGTCAGTAGCCAGCACGATGATGGCGCGGGGATGGTTAAAGCTGGCCAGCGCTTGGGCTTGCCCTACCAGCATTAAGCTGGCGTGGGGGTGCGCAGTCAGAAATGCGCGGCACGCGGGCAATGTGCTTGCCAGTCCATGGTCGCCGCCCATGCAGTCGACGGCAATCACCGTGCTACTTGTCATTCGAGTCAATCAAAAAAGAGAAACTTTAACCCAAAAAGAATAAAAGCCCGATGCTACAGCGGTAGCGGCGGGCTTTTGGGGAAGGGTACCGACACATCAAGGTACAGGCTGCGCCTGCACACACTGACCGCTATCCAACCGTTGATTCAACTGCGCTTATTCAGCCGCAGTTTTGGACTTGATCACCTGGCGGCCACGGTAAAAACCGTTAGGGCTGATGTGGTGGCGCAGATGGGTCTCGCCAGTGGTGGGCTCTACAGCAATGCCTGGGGTGTCCAGAGCGTAGTGGGCGCGGTGCATACCGCGCTTGGAAGGGGACTTTTTGTTCTGTTGAACTGCCATGGTGGGCTCCTATGTCTTTGCGTCGCTATTGCTGCGGGCAAAGGGTAAAGTTGGGAAGAGGTTGCGCCCCATGTGCAAATGCAATATGACGCGAAGCCTCAGATTATAACCCGGTTTCCACGCCCCGGCTAGAGGCTACTCAATGGACTTCTTCAGGCTGCCCAAAGCGGCAAAGGCATTGGGCTTTTGCGTAAGCGCTGCTTTGAATTCCTCGTCAGTGGACGCCAACTTCACATTCACCGGACAGACCTCGTGTTTGGGCACAATCGGCAGCGCCATCAGCAGTTCGTCTTCGATCAAGGCTTGCAGGTCAAACTGCTTGGACAGCACCAGCAAATCTTCCTCGGATTCGTCGTCCTCGGCCATGGCAATAGCCTCGGTGGCCACAAAACGGAAGGTGCTGTGGATGTCCAGCGCTACGTCTACAGGGCCCAGGCAGCGCTGGCAGACCATCGGTACATCGGCTTGGGCGCTGACGTGCAGCCACGGCTGGGCGCCGCCACCGGGGGGCGAGAGGGTCTCACCGCGTGCGCTCCAAGTGACAGTTTTTTTGTCAAAATCAACGGCATCCCGTTGCAAATCTTGCGCGAGGCGCTCGTAGTTTGATAGCGTGTCTCGGCCAGACAGGGCTTCGCCGGCCAGCGCAAACTTGCGCACGTCGATCTGTGAGGGAGGGGAGGAGAGCGGTGTGGTGGTAGTCATGGCAGGTACAGGCCTTGAGTGTAAGAGAATCAGGCTATGCAAACTTTAAATTCTTCTGCCCAAGCTGGCAAACCAGCGCGCGATCTGGTACTGGGCTCCACATCCCGCTACCGCCGCGAGCTGCTGGAACGCCTGCGCGTGCCCTTTACGGTGGCTGCGCCTGACGTGGACGAAACCCCTCTGCCCGGCGAGCTGCCCTTGGCGCTGGCGCAGCGCCTGGCCTTGGCCAAGGCGCAGGCCGTGGCGGCCAAATTCCCCCGCGCGGTGGTCATCGGCTCTGACCAAGTGGCCGACCTGCACGGCGAGCCCTTGGGCAAGCCTGGCACCCACGCCCGCGCCACCGAGCAATTGCGCCGTATGCGCGGCCAGGTGGTGATCTTTCAAACCGCGCTGGCCGTGGTGTGCGTGGAGACGGGCTTTGTGCAGCAAGACGTAGCGGCGGTGCGCGTGCTGTTCCGCGACCTGAGTGATGCGGAGATCGAGGCTTACTTAATCGCTGAAGAACCCTATGACTGCGCAGGCAGCGCCAAAAGCGAAGGCCTGGGCATCGCCCTGCTAGAGCGCATCGACAACGACGACCCCACCGCTTTGATCGGCCTGCCGCTGATCCGCACCGCGCGCATGATTCGCGCTGCTGGGGTGCGCTTGTTATAGAGTCTTGTTTTGCAAAGGATGAAATACGGGGAATTTTTGAACGCAGAGGGCGCGAAGGTTTCGCAGAGAACGCAAAAGGGGAAATACAAAAACGTAAAACCAAAAATTCAAATTGAGGATGTTGTTTTTTAAACAGTAATTTATCATCTTCATTTTTTGTATTTTTTCTGCGTTCTCTGCGAAACCTTCGCGCCCTCTGCGTTCAAAAACTCCCCTCTCCCACCCCATGAAATATGACCACACCTAAAGGCATTCTTTACCTCGTGCCCGCGCCACTAGACTTTGGCTGCGAAAGCCAAGCTCCCATCACCGACGCGCTACCTCTAGGCACGCTGCAAGTGGCCGCACGCCTGAGCCACTGGATCTGCGAGAACGCAAAAACCACCCGCGCCGTGCTCAAGCGCGTGGGCGATGTGCTGCCCCTGGCCGCCACCATCCAACAACAAACCATCACCGAGCTACCGCGCGAAGTACATAAAAAAGGCGACCACGGCCCCGGTAGCTTTGATGCCAAGCCCCTGCTGCAAGCCGCACTACAAGGCCACGACGTGGGCTTGATCAGCGAAGCCGGCATGCCCGCCATAGCCGACCCCGGCAGCTCGGTGGTGCGCGCCGCGCATGCGCTAGGCATCACCGTCGTGCCCCTGGTCGGCCCCTGCTCCCTGCTGCTAGCCCTGGCCGCCAGCGGCCTGAACGGCCAAAATTTCGCCTTCGTAGGCTACCTGCCGCAAGATGTCGAAGCCCGCGTGCAGCGCATCAAGGCGCTGGAAGCCCTGGCGTTGAAAACTGGGCAGACGCAGTTGTTTATTGAAACGCCCTACCGCAATGCAGCGGTGTGGGAGGCGTTGTTAAAGACCCTTGCGCCGGGTACGCGGGTGAGTGTTTCTAGCGGGTTGACGTTGGCTACTGCGCAGACCCGCAGTGCTTTGGTGAAAGAGCATCGCGCTGCCTACCAACATGCCGATGCTATGCCTGCTTTGGCTGCGCCGTGTGTGTTTGGATTGGGTATTTGAAGACGTAGTTACTATGTAATTAGTAGCTGCTCCCGCGATATTTTATTGGGCTACAGCCTTATTTTATTAAAAGTCTGTGTGGCTCAGCGGTTTTGAAGCCGTTAGACGCAAACTTGGTTGGCAAGCGGTGAGCGAACGGGAGTGCGCTGCAAAAAGCCTCCGCAAACACGCGCACGGTTTTTGTAGTCACCACCAGTCCCCGCCGCGCCTTGCCACAGTTTTTTCATCCCACTCCCATTCACTCGCCGCAGTCTAGCGTTGGCTCAAGCCTTTCGAGCAAATGTCCGTACAATGTGGCTTACCTTACCGAATTTTTTGGGAGATTCTGCAAATGCCGATTGCGACGAAAGTTTTTCTTTTCGCTGTCACTGTACTTTGCTTGTATCAAGGATATGTATCTTGGCACGTCGCTCGTTCTACTGCCTTCACTCGCAAACAAAAAGTAATTCAGTTGGCGCTTGTTTGGCTTTTACCGCTAATAGGAGCAATCGTGGTGCATTGGTTCGCTACAGTTGGTGCGGAAGACGCGCCAGAAGATGACAAAGACTTTGTCCGCCAAGATATAGCAGCCCCTGGAGTGACCCGAGTGAATTGGTGACATTGGACTTCATCCAACCGAACCGATTAGCCAATTGTGTCGCCATTTTGCTACGAGTCTAAATCACTACAAAGCTCCATCTAGTCGTGCGCCGTACATCATTCGCCAGGGTGAAGCGATGGGAGCATGTCGGCTGGAAACTGGAGCAAAGGCGCGGTGGCCAACGGGTGATGGCTACTACGGTGCTCGCGTGATTTGAGGAAGTTTGCAGACGACATGTCCCGTCGCCCGTCCAGGCTTATCGAAGTTACAAAAGCATTGCCATGGGTTCCCAAAGCCCCGGTGAATACTACTAATTCAATAGCTGCTCCCGCAATATTCTATTGAGCTAAAGGCCAATACCGCGTTTAAATGCAATGTACAAACGCTCATACCCCGCATCTTCAACGCAATCCATCCCCAATCCAAACGCCTGCAAAGCAAACCCCAATTTTTTGTCGCTCCGCACACTTTCCAAATCCAAATCTTCCGGGTCTAGCAACCACGCATTGCGCACGCGTGCATCTTGCGCACGGGCCAGCATGTCGGCCAGCGCCCAAGCGGGTTGCAGGCGGTCGATGCCTTGCTGCACCCTGTCTGTGCCGGGCGCTGCGCGTTGAAACCACTTGGCGGTGCGTGTGCTCAGGGTGAAGCCGGGCAGGTCGTAGAGTGAGCTGGCTGTGGGCACGGCCACCTCGATGCTGCTTGCGATTTGCGTTGTCCAGCCTGCCTCACGCAAAACATCGACACCCACTTTGACACACTGCGGAAACACGCGGCGCAGGGCCAGCTCGGGGTTTACTTGGCGGTTACGCACCAAATTCATGTGCACGTCAGACCGGCCACCCAAGGACTTGATAAGACCCGCTTTGCGCCACTGCGCCAGATAGCTGGAGCAAATGCCCGACTTCCAGCCCAGCAGCACCGTCAGGTCGCCGCCGGTAAAGACTTCGGGCAGAGCGGCCAGACGGCTGACGGCTGGGGTGTAGATGCGCTCGGTCACTGTGCGCCCTGCCCTGCGGCCAAGGCTTGCATGAGCGCCATGCCAGTCTCTAGCTGCGCTACAGAGAGTTTGAGCATGTCGGCGGCGGCCTGCTCGTTCATTGGCCAGGACGAAGGCAACCAGCGCTGCAAATCGCTGGCAACTTCTTTGGCTGCATTGGGCGCCTTCAGCTCTTGCAAGCGCTGCGCAGCATTGGCAAGCCACACCGTGGCGGTGTCTTGGGTTGTGCCGCTGGGTGCCGGGTAAATCTCTAGCCGCGTATGCAATGCCTGCACGGTCAGATGCGGCTTTTCTTTCTCGCACAGCCACCACAGGTCAAACACATCACGCGGTTTGATGCGGGCGCGGGCACCCAGCGCATATACCTTGTCGGCAAAAATCTCTCCCAACGTGAGCGTAGGCACAAACGCCTGCCCGGCAGGTGAGGTGACGGTAGAAATTTTGAGTTGCAAAGACTGTAGCGCTGCGGCCTGCGCCTGCCACAGCGCTACCTTCACCTTGGCGCTGCCCACCACCTGCGGTCCGCTGAGCGTAACGTAAAACATGTGCGGGTTACGTTGGTCTTTGCCATGCGTGACCGTCACACTCAAGTCAGCGGGAATATCGGGTGGCAGGCGGAGCTTGTTTTGCACCTGTTTAGCCATGCCATCCAAGCTCAAACCACCCCGCACCAAAAAGTCCAGGTCTTCGCTAAACCGCGCCGAGCCATGCGCTAAGTGCAGTGACGTACCGCCCTGAAACGCCAAATCCCCCGGCTCCCAGCGGCGCGAGTCCATGAGCGCAGCCAGAGTGGCGGTTTGGAGGACTTCGCGCAACAGTAGTTGGTTTTGCGGTGAAAGTACGCGTTTATGGGTTGCCATAATATACCTATTTGATGTAGCAAATTATACATCTACCTAATATATTAATCGCGTTTCTTAAAGACATTTGCCAGAGTGAAGCGATGGGAGCGTGTCGGCTGGAAACTGGAGCAAAGGCGCGGCAACCAACTGGCGATGACTACTACGGTGCTCGCGTGTTTTGCGGAAGTTTGCAGACGGCATGTCCCGTCGCCCGCCACGGCTAGTCAACGCTGCAAAAGCATTGCTGCGGGTTTTAAAAAACCCAATAAGGTACTACACATTTCGTAGCTTCTCCCGCAATATTCTATTGGGCTGCAGGCCAATAAGGCTTAAAAATTAAGCCTTATCGCGCAAGCTGCGACTCAGCAGCATCACAGGTATGAGCCCCACCGCCACCAGAGCCAAACAAGGCAACGCAGCCTCGCCCAGGCGCTCATCCCGCGCCAGCTGGTAGGCCATCACTGCCAGTGTGTCGTGGTTGAAAGGACGCAAAACAAGCGTGGCGGGCAGCTCTTTCATCACATCTACAAACACCAGCAAGGTAGCCACCAAGGTAGAGCGGCGCAATAGCGGCCAGTGCACTCTGCGCCATAGCGCAGAGCCGGTGACACCCAGGGTGCGGGCGCTGTCGTCCATACTGAGCGGCACGCGGCTGTAGCCGCTTTGGATGCTTTGCAAGGCCACGGCGCTGAAGCGCACAAGGTAGGCCCACACAACGCCCAGCACGGTGGCAGTGACCACATAGCCCACGCCCCAAGTGGGCTGCGCGGCTTGCAGCGCGCCTACGGGGATGAGCAGGCCCACGACGATGACGGCACCAGGCACGGCGTAGCCCATGCCTGCAATGTGCACCACGCCGCGCGACAGCACGTTGGGCGAGCGGCGCACGGTGAAGGCCATGGCCAGCGCCATGCCCACTGCCAGCAGCGCCGCGATGCCCGCCAGCTTGACGCTGTTGAAAGCCCATGCGCCAAAGGCTGCCCACGGCAGCGGCGCTTCCACACTGCTTAAACCATCCATCAAAGGGCGCAGCATGAACAGCACGGGCAGCACAAAGCCCAGCAACACGGGCGTGCCGCACACCAGCCACGCTGCCAGCAAGCGCTTGCCGCGCAGCGCCACGGGCCGCGCTTCGGCACTGCCTGCGCGAGCGCCCTTGCTGCTGGCAAAGCGCATGCGTTTTTGGGCATGGCGCTCTATTTTGAGCAGCACCGCCACGATGACCAACAAGGCTGTGGCGAGTTGCGCGGCGGCAATGCGGTTATCCATGGCCAGCCAGGCTTTGTAGATGCCTGCGGTGAAGGTTTGGATGCCGAAGTAGCTGGACACGCCAAAGTCAGCCAGCGTCTCCATCAGCGCCAGCGCCACGCCTGCGGCAATGGCCGGGCGGGCCAGTGGCAGGGCAATGGTTTGGATGCGGCGCTTGAGCGGTGCGCCCAGCAAACGCGCGGCCTCCATCAGCAAGGTGGCGCGCTCGGCCAGTGCGGCGCGCGCCAGCAGGTAGACATACGGATAGAGTGTGACCACAAACACCAGCACCGCGCCGCCCAGGCTGCGCACCTCGGGCAGCACGCGGCCTTGCACATGCAGCGTGCTGCGGATAAAACTTTGCGCAGGCCCGGCGTACTGCAAAAAATCGGTATAGGCGTAGGCCACCACATAGGCGGGCATGGCCAGCGGCAGCAGCAGTAGCCATTCAAAAGCTTGACGGCCTTTGAAGTCAAACAGCGTGACTGCGCAAGCCGTGGCCGAGCCCAGCAGCCCCACACCCACCGCCACCAACACGCACAGCGCAATCGAAGTTAGCGCGTACTGCGGCAGCACAGTGACTGCCATCTCTTGCAGTATCTGCAGGCTCTCTGGGTTCACCTGCAACGCGGCAGCCAGCACGGCCAATACGGGCAGCACGATGAGCGCGACGATGAGCAGTAGAGGAAATTGGACTAGGCGGTGCACTGTGTGTTTGGTTATGGTTAGCTTAGGACGAAGAAGGAAAACTTCCGGACGCAGAGGACGCAAAAGTTACGCCAAAGTTACGCAAAGGGCGCAAAAGAAGACAAAGAAAAAATACCAAAGTTTTTTGGCAACTTGAATCACTTTAATTTGGCTTCAATGGTCTTTTTTTGGTGCTCTTTTGACTTCCTTTTGCGTCTTCTGCGTAACTTTTGCGTCCTCTGCGTCCTGTCTTCTTTCTCTCGGTCCGCAAAGAAAACCACCCCAATCTAAATGAGAATTATATTCATTTAGAATCTCTTTATGTTCCTAGCGTTGCAACATCTCTCCGTCCAGTACCCAGGCCGCAGCCAAGCCGCCGTGGCGGACGTGTCGTTTGGCCTGACTGCGGGGCAGATTGGCGTGCTGATTGGCCCCAGTGGCTGCGGCAAAACCACGCTGCTGCGCGCAGTAGCGGGACTGGAGCGGCTAAGCGCGGGGCAGATCGTGCTGGCGGGCAGCACCGTCAGCACCCCCAGCCAGTCCATTGCGCCCGAAGACCGGCGCGTGGGTATGGTGTTCCAAGACTACGCCCTCTTCCCACACCTTGATGTCGGGCAAAACGTGGGCTTTGGTATCTACGACTGGCCCAAAAATGAGCGTCAAGCGCGCGTGGGCGAGGTGCTGGACCTAGTAGGCCTGGGCGATGTGCGCCGCCGCTACCCGCACGAGCTGTCGGGCGGGCAGCAGCAGCGTGTGGCGTTGGCACGCGCGCTGGCACCCAAGCCACAATTGCTGCTGCTAGACGAGCCGTTTTCTAACCTCGATGTCGACTTGCGCGAGCGCCTGGCGCATGAAGTACGCGGCATTTTGAAGGCCGCCGGGGCTACCGCTCTCTTCGTCACCCACGACCAACTAGAGGCCTTTGCCATTGGCGACGTGATCGGTGTGATACACGAAGGCGCGCTGCACCAGTGGGCCGACGCCTACACACTGTACCACCGCCCCGCTACGCGATTTGTAGCAGACTTTATCGGCCACGGCGTATTCTCCAAGGCCACGGTTGAGCTGCATGAAGAGCACGGCGCAGTGCATAAGCATGTGGTCACCCCCTTGGGCGAGCTGCACGACATCAGCCTGGCGGAGTTGGCCAAGCTGCCCGTGGGCCAGTGCGACGTGCTGCTGCGCGCTGACGACATCCTTCATGACGATGCCTCCCCCGTGCAAGCGCAGATCCTGCGCAAAGCCTTTCGCGGCAATGAGTTTTTGTACACCTTGAAGCTCAAAACCGGCGAGACCGTGATGGCCCACGTACCCAGCCACCACGACCACAAACTGGGCGAGTGGATCGGCATCCGCCCCGAGGTAGACCATGTGGTGACTTTTGCTACGCAGAAGTGATTTATCCTTGTATATTGATAGATAATCTATTAAAATGCAGACATGTCAATTACCCGAAATCTGCACGCCAGCCTACTGGACAGCCTGCAAACCTTCCCCGTTGTAGGCTTGGTCGGCCCGCGCCAGGTGGGCAAAACCTCCATGGCGCGGGCACTGGCGGTGCAGATGGGCGCGGATGCCGTGATGCTGGATTTAGAGCGCCCGTCTGATTTGGCCAAGCTCGCCGAACCCGAGCTGTTTTTGGAGCCTCTGGCAGACAAACTGGTGATATTGGACGAAGTGCAGTTGCGCCCGCAATTGTTCCCCGTGCTGCGCTCTTTGGTAGACGCGCAGCGCAGGCCGGGGCGGTTTTTGGTGCTCGGCTCGGCAGCGCCCGAGTTGATTCAGCAATCGTCAGAAACGCTGGCTGGGAGGATTGAGTTTTTAGAGCTTGCGCCGCTGTCCCTGGCCGAGGTGGTCGCGCATGGCAGCGGGCAAGCCGCTACTGACCCCACACGCGCCAATATTGCCCGCACACTGTGGAGCCGTGGAGGCTTTCCCGACAGCTATTTGGCACGCAGCGATGCCGCCTCCATGCGCTGGCGCGAGGCCTTTGTGCGCAGCTATCTGGAGCGCGATATTCCCCAGCTAGGCATCCGCGTGAGCAGCGCCACCTTGCGCCGCTTTTGGCTCATGCTGGCGCACCACCACGGCCAGTTATGGAACGCCTCCACCATCGCAGGGTCTCTGGGCATCACCGCGCCCAGCGTGCGCCACTATTTGGATATTTTAGAGAGCACCTTTATGCTGCGTGTGCTGCAGCCCTACAGCGCCAACCTGGGCAAGCGCCTGGTCAAATCACCCAAGGTCTATCTTCGCGACAGCGGCGTGTTGCACGCCCTGCTCAACCTGCCCAACCACGACGCCCTGCTGGGCCACCCCGTGCTAGGCGCATCGTGGGAAGGCTGGGTGATAGAGCAAATTTTGGCCCAAGCCCCCCTCGGCAGTCGCGCCAACTTTTTTCGCACCGCCAGTGGCAACGAGCTAGACCTGCTGCTAGAGCTGCCCGGCGGCCAGCTGCGCGCCATCGAGATCAAACACTCGGCCACGCCCAAGCTGGGCCGGGGCTTTAATGAAGCGCTGGACGCGCTCAAGCTTGACAAGGGGTTTGTCGTAGCGCAGGTCACTGAACCCTACGCCATGACCTCGCGCGCCCAAGCGCTGCCCTTGAGCCATCTGGCTGAGATTTGGCAAAACTAAAATTAGTGCCAAAGGCTTTATGACTTCGCGTGTTCCGTTGGCTCTGGTGGCGCGCTAGCCACAAAGCCCTGCTGGTAGGTAGCCACGCCCGGTGAAATAGCCACCCAAGCCAGCTTGGACTGCACCCAAATATGGCGGTCAATCGTGAACCAGTCTGGCGCGTCAAACGTGCCACCCGCGATAGTGCGCATGCCTGGCCGCAGCTCGGCGGTATGCGAAATGGTGGTGCCACAGGTAGCGCAAAACTGCACCTTGAGCCAACGGCCACTCTCGTCAGAGCGGTGCACGCACTGCGCCAATTGGCCTTGCGTAATCTCGATGGACTCTTCAGCAAAAGTTACCAAAATAGCAAACGCACTCGCCAGCCTGCGCTGGCAATACTTGCAGTGGCATACCGTACTGACCACGGGCTGGCCCTGCACACGGTAGTGCACCGCGCCGCATGCGCAGCGGCCTGAATGGGTGTCGGACATGGGTACTCCTGATTTGAATGGTGGGTTGAGATGACGTAAACGCTATGTTATCAGTAGCTTCTCGCGCAATATTTTAAAAGGCTAGAGCCACAAAGTGCATTCAAACGCAGGCAATATGCGCGGGCTGTCTGTAGAACAGGCTTTTACGCCACCTGCACCAGCGCCATGGGGTCAGACGAGCGAGGGTAGCGTAATGTTGTGTACACTAAAAAGCCAACCACCCTGCATGTGCGACAATACGGCTGTTGGCTACACCAGCCTAGCCCAACACCAGCAACTTCGCTGGGGCCCATTGCACAAGCTGCTCCACCTCCTATGGTTTGGGCAGATTAAACCCGCGACAGGCCATTTGTGAACCAGACCGTTTTTAACTGGCTTGCTAAAGATACAACATCTTTGCAAGTGACACGGTCACCATGCGCTCAAGCAGCGCTTACCCATGAACTTTGACGAACTTGGCCTCGCACCGGCCCTATTTAAAGCAGTGCAAGAAAAAGGCTACATCACGCCTACCCCTATTCAGCAGCAAGCCATCCCGGCCGTGCTCGCCGGAGAAGACCTCTTAGCCGGAGCCCAAACCGGCACCGGCAAAACCGCCGCCTTTGTGCTGCCTATTCTGCACAAGCTGGCCATGAGCCGCAGTGCCACCAACAAGTTTGGCGGCATCGGCATCCGCGCTCTGGTGCTCACGCCCACGCGTGAACTGGCCGCGCAGGTCGAGGAGTCGGTCAAAGACTACGGCAAGCATTTGCAGCTCACCTCTACCGTGGTGTTTGGCGGCGTGGGCATTAACCCGCAAATCAACAAGCTCAAGCGCGGTGTGGATATTTTGGTAGCCACCCCGGGCCGCCTGCTCGACCTGGCAGGCCAAGGCATGCTGGACTTGTCACATGTGCAGATGTTTGTACTCGACGAAGCCGACCGCATGCTGGACATGGGCTTTATCCATGACATCCGCAAGGTGCTGCAAATGGTGCCTGCGCAAAAGCAGTCCCTGCTGTTCTCGGCCACCTTCAGCGACGAGATTCGCCAACTGGCCCAGGGCTTGCTGAACAATCCCAAATCCATTCAGGTCACCCCCAGCAACACCACAGTGCAGCGCATCAGCCAGTCATGGCATTTGGTGGGCCGCGCTAAAAAGAAGGCGCTGTTGGCACACATTATCCAAGAGCACAACTGGAGCCAGGTGCTGGTGTTTACGCGCACCAAGTTTGGCGCTAACCATGTGGCCGAGTTTTTAGAGAAGAACGGCATCAGCGCCATGGCGCTGCACGGCAACAAGAGCCAAGGCGCCCGCACGCAAGCCCTGGCTGGCTTTAAAAGCGGCGACATCCGTGCGCTGGTAGCTACGGATATTGCAGCACGCGGGATTGACATCGAAGACCTGCCGCATGTGGTGAACTACGAAATCCCGAACGTGAGCGAAGACTATGTGCACCGCATTGGCCGCACTGGCCGGGCTGGTAAAGAAGGCCAAGCGGTCAATTTGGTGAGCCTGGACGAAGAAGGCTTTTTGGCCGCAATTGAGGCCTTTACACGCCAAGACATTCCGCGCAAAGACTATGCTGACTTTCTGCCCGATGCGGATGAGCGCGCAGAACCGATTGCCATGGGCCGCCAAACCCTGTGGGGTGGCGCAGGCAAGCCGCCTAGCCGCGACGTGATGGCTGCAGCGGCTAAAAACGCACGCCGCGAGATGACCGACCGGGTGCGTGAGAAGCGCAGCACTGAAGGCGGTGGCGGTGGACGAGGCCCCTCCGGTAGCGGACGTGGCCCAGCGGGTGGCGGTCGTGGCCGAAATGCAGGCGGCGGACAAGGCCAAGGCAACGGCGGCGTAGAGCGCAACCACAATGGCGGCGGCAACTTCAACAACCAAGGCCCACGCGGCCCAGCCCACGCACCGCGTGGCCCAGCCCCGGGCAACCGTGGCCCGCGCGCACCTTACCCACAGCAAGATGGCTTTAACCAAGGCGCTCCGCAAGAGCGCTATGCCCAGGCTGCACCGCACGGCGGTGGTAATGGTGGCGGCAATGGCGGCGAGGACGGCGACTTTGCCGACCCGCGCGAGCGCCAGCACCTGCAGCGCGATGGCCTGCACCTGCAGTCCCGCGCACTGAGCGAAGGCCGCCGTAATGGTGGTGGCAACCGTAGTCAAGGCGGCGGCATGGGTGGCGGCGCACAGCCCGACCCATTGCGCACCAGCATCGACGGCATGGGCGGCCGTGGCCGCAGTGGCGGCGGTGGTGCACGCAGCGGTGGCGGTGGCCAACGTGCGGGCGGCGGTGGTGGTTATGGCGGTGGCGGTGGCGGTGGACGTGGTCGCTCTGGTGGTGGTGGTGGTGGCGGTCAGCGCGGCCCCGCACGCACCTCGAGCGGCGGTTACTAAGCTAACAGAGTTACTAGCCGCATGCGCCTGGGCGGCAGAAGGAACTGAAAATTCACTATGAGTTTTCGCCCCTTCTAGAACCGCTTAGGTAGCGTTAATTCGACATGGATACGGGGCGAAGTACCCCTAAACATGGTGCTTGTGAAGTGCTTTTCCTTCTGCCGCTCGGACTTCTAGAGTCAAACCAGCGCCGCATGAGCTGCTTCGGGTGAGCAAAGGCCGCTACGCTGATAGCCGAGCGCAAAGAAAGATACTCAAGTGTCTTATGGAACCCGGTGCTCGATGGTGAAGTTCTCCACTTCTACACGACGGCTCTTTTTCTACTTGAAAATTAACCCGGGGCAGCATTCCGGTCCGCCTTGGCTGCATGGAGTACGCTGGGTAAGCCGTTGTCCAACAAGTCAATAGGTTTTCTATCCTCACGCCATGGCTTGGTTTGTGCAAACCACACCGCCGGTGTCCAGCCGTCAAACACATTAATAACTTCGCCAAGTACTAGGCGTACAAATAGCCTGCAAGTCAGCTCCTTGGACTTGAATTGAAACAATGGTATCCAAAAATTTCCTTGCCATTCAAAACTAACTATCTCACCCGCAAGGATTAGCTTCGCCAGCGCATTTGTGTCATAGTGCTTGCCATGAAATTGTCTATGTGAGCATCAAGACAATTTTACATGGCGTAGTTGGTTTTTGATGGCACACAAGTGGTCTGTGTGTTGCCGCACTCGCTGTTGGGGTATTTCAGTGTTCACTAACGCACAGACTGATTTTCCAATTGAATCTATAAATGAAGTGAGGTGCCCGTTAGCACCTCGACCTCAACGAGTTACGCGGCGTTTGCCCAAATACGGAAACACTCACTCCATCTAATTACCAAGGATTTTCACATGATCATCTCTCAGGCTTCACCGAAACCACGCACCCGAAAAAGTCCACTTTCTGAATCAACATTAGCAAAACCTACATCTCCCAGTGGCTCTAAAAAACCATCTTCGCCCATTGTCTCTCAGGCATCACCGAAACCACTCACCCGAAAAAGTCTACTTTCTGAATCAACATTAGCAAAACCTGCTTCTCCAAGCAGCTCTAAAAAATCATCTTCATCCATTGAGCCGTCAAAGCCCTCCAAGACGGCTCAGTCCACACTGCAATTGCCCGTATCAGCAGAAAAGGGATAGCCCCTCATATTTTGAAAATATGATTCACAGCAAATATCTATCTTTTGGAATAAACCATATGAAATCCGACTCATAAATTCAAAAAGATGGCATCGCTGAATTGAGCTCCATTTGTCAAAACTGTGTTTGATCGGAAATTGTTATGTCGCAATACTCTATCGCTGTCATCGTAGGCAGCCTGCGCGCGGATTCTTACAACAGCAAGCTGGCGAATGCTGTTACGGCGCTAGGTCCTCCAGACTTTAGCTTTCATCGCGTAGCGATTGATGGCCTGCCACTTTATAACCAAGATGATGACGGGAATCCCGCTGAATCCGTCAAGCACCTGAAAAATACAATCATGCAGTCGTCGGGCCTTCTATTTGTAACTCCAGAATACAACAGATCTATTCCAGGGGTACTGAAAAACGCGATCGACCATGCGTCACGTCCCTACGGCCAAAGTGTTTGGGCTGGAAAACCCGCAGGAGTGATGGGTGCATCAGTAGGTGCAACTGGAACCTGCATGGCACAACAGCATTTACGCAATATTTTGGCATATCTTGACGCACCTACCTTGGGACAAGCTGAAGTATTCATTCATGCGAAAAAGGGTTTCTTTGACTCTGGGGAGAACGTTAGCGACGAAAGCAAAGTTTTTCTTCAAAGCTGGATGGACAGATACGTTGCATGGGTTAAAAAACATGTGGATTTGGCAAAGACCTGAATTAGATCCAATATGAAGATACTCAGGGTGCTGGCATCACACGACAAGTTAGGCTCTACGGGAAAAAAACCGGATCTTGGTTCGAAGAATTTGTGGCACCTTACTATCACTTCATTGATGCAGGGGCCGATGTCACACCGGCTTGACCCCTAGGCGGTCAACCGCCACTAGACCCCCGCAGCGATGCGCCAGCCGCTCAGCCTGATCCAACGCGTCGATTCCAATCAGATGCTTCCGCGCAGGCTAGGCTGGGCGCTTTACTCAAATCGTGCCGATAGGCAGCACTGTGTTATGACCGGCGGCCTGCTGAGTACTGAACAAAATTCAGCGTCTTCACAGGCCGCAGCTAATGCATTGCAAGATAAGTGGCAGACCGCGCACGGCGTCGAAAAAACTACTTGATGCGACACTTTCTGGCTTGTGAATGCAAATAGGAGTGCGCCGTATTTATACCCCAAAATTCACGTGCAAAGGATGCCTTTATGTCATTCGTTACCACCGCCAATCCTCAGTCAGATAGCTCCACCATCCATGCAGACGCTGCCCTGCGTATCGTGAAACGGTTGCTGCATGGCTTTAATGGCAGCGCTGCGCATCGCCTCTGGAATGGCCGCTTGCATACGCTCGGTGCGGGCGTGCCCACATTTAGTTTGGTTCTGCGAGATCCATTGCTTTTGCGAAAATTGATTACAGCACGGAGTCCCGTGATCCTGGCTGATGCCTACTTCCGTGGGCAGCTAGACTTGGAGGGCGATTTATACAGCGCATTGGCACTCAAAACGCATTTTGAGTCTATCTCACTACCTTGGCGAGATAAACTGTCTTTGTTATTAGACGCTTGGAGATTGCATTTGTATGTGCATTTGGACTCAATGCCCACAACGACGATGGCAAGGCGAATTGCGCGCAGCTTCTCGCGCCAGCAGGGCTTACAAGACCTGGTGACCGTAGAGCTTAGAGCTTAGAGATTACCGGGATCGCAAAGATGAAGCAGTGTATGAAAAAATTTCCAGCATAGGGATGTTTGAACATGTTGGCTTGAGCAATATGCAGGCGTACCTCGCCACTGTGCAGCGCGTGCTCTGCCCTGATGGCTTATTCCTCAACTTGGGATCACGCATGATGAAGAGGGCTGGAATCGAACCGTAGCTTCCGAGTTTATTAACCGGTATGTGTTTCCTGATGGTGAATTCGACTGCGTCAGTAATATCCAGTTGGGCATGGAGCGCGCAGGATTTGAAATATAGGATGTGCAAGCGCTTCGAAGGCACTACGCGATGACACTGCGAAAGTGGGTTCACGGCCTGGAGGTCCACCGAGAGGCCGCTTTGCGCGAAGTAGATGAAGCAACATACCGTGTTTGGCGTTTGTACATGTCGGCATGTGTTTTGAAGTTTGAAGAGGGTGGAACGGGTATCTACCAAATACTGGCCTCGAAAAGCCGAGCTACCCCATTGCTCCCACTAACCCGTAGCGATGTCTACGCGCATTAAATAAGTGACATTTTTGCCTGGACAAATAGCCCGCCTTTATGCCAAATTTTCTTGCGTACAGGTTCGATAGCGCACAGACGGGCAGTCTAATTTGAGATACCTTCCGTGTATGCAGCACCAACGTGCTGTGAAATTTCTGAAAGGATATATATGCTGAAAAAGAAATTCGTAGTGCTGACATCGGTATGCGCATCACTGGTGCTCCTGTCTTACGGACCTGCTAATGCTCAGAATTTTGGAGTGCAAGAGCAGCAAGGGCAAGGGGCGACCTATGTGAACGGCGGCATTGGGGATGGCCAGACCCGTTACATGCAATCCATAGCTAAAAATTGGCCTATGCGCATTATGTTTTCACAACTTAAAGCCAATGAGTTTGTCGCGGGCGTCAATTTACAAATAACCGATAGGAGCAACGCTACGATGCTGCAAGTCGATAGCGCGGGGCCTTTAACTTATGTCCAGCTCCCCCCAGGCGCATACCGCATTACCGCAACACATGACGGCCAGTCACAAACGCGCAACGTCACAGTTGGGAGAAACAATAAGAGCGATGTGCATTTTCACTGGAAAGGATCAGCCAAGACAGATCCTTTTGACAACAAGCCATTAGGCGGCACGCAGGTTCCAGGCTAGGCGCTGAAAATGAGATTTCAGCCTGGCTAAAAATACTGTACGAGAAGCTGCAAGAGATGTAGCGCGATACTTACTGTGCTTATTTGAAGCTCCAGGAGGGGGGATGAAACCCAAGACATCACCCCAGACGTCGGCGTTATTGCAAGCCTGCAGTATCACCGAGATGGCTTGGGAGTGCTGGAGGTGATTGATAATTTGTCTGCCGCGCAGACTCATGGCGAGATTTTGAAAAGCCAGCGTCGGTGCATTTTTTGAGGGCCCGCGCTACACTGCAAGTTATGCCCACATCAACGACCTCCACTCGCACAGCACTGCTCGCCGGTAGCACCGGCTTGGTAGGCCGCGAGCTGCTCACTGTGTTGTTGGCCGATGCCCGCTACGGCACTGTGCACTGCGCAGGCCGCCGCGCGCCCGACACCGTGCATCCCAAGCTGGTCGCACATATCGTAAGCAACCTGGCAGACGCTGCGCAACTGAGCGCATTGCCCACCGTAGACGATGTATTTATCGCGCTGGGTACCACCATCAAGGCAGCAGGCAGCCAAGCCGCGTTCAAAGCGATTGATCACGATGCCGTAGTGGCTTTAGCGCAGTCAAATATTTCGAGGGCAGCTACTAATTCAGGAGGGTCTTCGATGCGCCTTGGGGTTGTCAGTGCGATGGGGGCCGATGCCAAGTCGGGCGTTTTTTACAACCGCACCAAGGGCGAGATGGAGGCTGCGCTGGGCCAGCTAGGCTATGCCAGCGTGAGCATAGCGCGGCCCAGCATGTTGGCGGGCGACCGTGCGTCACTGGCGCAGGCTGCGCGGCCGGGTGAGCAAATTGGCCTCAGGCTGATGGGGGCGGTTAACTTTTTAATCCCTGCCAACTACAAAGCCATTGAAGCGGCAGATGTGGCTGTGGCTTTGCACAAGATGGTTGCACTTGGCACTGTTGGCACGCGGGTGGCGTTGTCGGGTGAGTTGCGGGATTTGGCTGGGGCTTGACGCGCGTTTTTCCATTGCGCTGCGGCTGAGGTTTTTTTTGCACAGTGCGCGCGCCAGCTTGGTCACTGGCGGCGGTAGAAGAAGTTTCGCTGCAAAAAATCTGCGAAAGCACGCGATTGCGAAAGTAGCGATCTTCAATTTGCCCCCGCGCCTTTCTCCGATTTTTTCATCGAAACCACGTTCTACCACCGCTTTACTGGAGCACTTGTTTGCATAGGTGCTAAGCTAGTGCTGCACTTTAGGAATTGCTATGCCCTCAGCACCGTCAAACTATCACGCGCCCAGCAACGTCACTACACTCGTTGCCGCCACCGCCAACGTACTCAACCTGGCCAATCCTGGCCGCGTGTTCTACGCTAACCAAGATGTCTACACCCAGCGCGACTTTGAACGCAAGATCGACTGGCTGGGCGGGCGCATTGCTGCGCTGAACGCCGACATCCTCACTGTGCAAGAAGTCTGGGACGACGCCGCGCTGAAAGCCGCAGTCAATCGCAGCGGCCTGCGCTACAGCACCATCGTCGTGCCCGGTGCTGAAAACGACGATAAAAACAATGGCGCGGTCAATACCCCGCGCGTAGGCGTCGTCACCCGGTTGGACGTGGACAACATCCAGTCATTCGCCCAGTTCCCAGACAACATGCGCATTCAGGTGCCTGAGCTGGGCGAGTACGCCAAGTTTGAACGCCCGCCCCTTTTAGCCAGCCTGCGCATGAAACACGGCCAGCGCATCCACGTGCTCACCGCGCACCTGAAAAGCAAACGCCCCAAATTTTTGCAAGATGCGCAGGGCCAAGTGATTGAAGACCGAGAAGACGACAAAATCACCGCCCGCGCCGTCCTGCGCAGCCTGATGATTCGCGGTGCCGAGGCTGCAGCCATGCGCTGCATCGTCATTGACGTGCTCAGGCGTACGCATGAGCCACTGATCGTGATGGGAGACTTTAACGACGGCCCGCACAGCGTAACCACCCAGATGATTGCCGCTACCAACGAGGTTGCCTACGACAAAGGCGCGCGCGATACGGCCCTGTTCAACGCCTACGAAGTGCAGGGCGACCTGGCCTTAAGACGCGACGTCGCCTACAGCCACATCCACCAAGGCTACCCCGAGGTGCTGGACCAAATTTTGGTCAGCGAAGAGTTCCTGTACAACAGCCGCAACAGCATCGGCGACGTACGTCGCGTGGACTACTTTAACGATCATCTACAAGAGGGCAAAGACCGCGCGCGTTCAGACCACGGGTTCGTGCGGGCGGTGTTGCGGGTGCGCTTGCCTGAAGACAATTGATGGTGAGCAGCATGAGGCTTGAACTATACGTACAGTTGGGTGTGTTTGTCATCCGCTCGCAGGGAGGAGGCCACCCGACAAAATTTTGGCCGCCTCAGTTAGCAAAAAGTCACAGAAATCGACCAAAAGTATCTGCCCAACCAACGTGACACTACATAAAACACGCCACAAACAAACGTAAGATAATGATGATCCCCCCTTCCCCTACCCATGAGAGAGACCGATGAGCTACAACGACACCCAACTTTTGATCGACAACCAATGGCGCGACGCGCAGGGCAGCAAAACCCTGGCCGTGGTCAACCCCTCCACCGGCAGCGAAATTGGCCGCGTGGCGCACGCCTCTATCGCTGACCTGGACGCCGCTCTCATTGCTGCGCAAAAAGGCTTTATTGTCTGGCGCGCCATGCCCGCCATCGAGCGCAGCAAAATCATGCGCCAAGCCGCTGTGCTGATGCGCGAGCGCGCTGACAAAATTGCCATGCTTATGACGCTAGAGCAAGGCAAGCCACTGGCCGAAGCCAAAGTCGAATGCATGGCCTCTGCCGACATCATCGAATACTTTGCCGAAGAAGGCCGCCGCATCGCAGGCCGCATCGTCGCACCGCGCGCCGCTAACGTGCAGCAGCAAGTGCTGAAAGAGCCCGTCGGCGTGGTAGCGGCATTCACGCCATGGAACTTCCCCATCAACCAAGTGGTGCGCAAAATGTCGGCCGCGCTGGCCACAGGCTGCTCCATCATCGTCAAAGCGCCTGAAGAAACCCCCGCGTCGCCTGCCGAGCTGGTGCGCGCCTTTATCGACGCTGGCGTTCCCGCTGGCGTAGTGAGCTTGGTGTATGGCAACCCGGCCGAGATTTCGTCGTACTTGATTGCCCACCCCATCGTGCGCAAAATCACCTTCACCGGCTCTACCGCAGTAGGCAAGCAACTGGCGGCCATGGCCGGCCAGTACATGAAGCGCGCCACTATGGAGCTGGGCGGCCACGCTCCTGTGATCGTAGCGGAAGATGCCGATATTATCTTGGCAGTCAAAGCCTCTGCCGGTGCCAAGTTCCGCAATGCAGGCCAAGTGTGCATTGCCCCCACGCGCTTTTTGGTGCACAACAGCGTCAAGGCTGCGTTCACCAAAGCCATGCTCGAATTCACGCAGAAAATCAAGGTCGGCGACGGCGCTACCGCTGGCACCACCATGGGCCCGCTGGCCAATGCCCGCCGCCTGGACGCGATGAAGCAGATCACCGAGAAAACCTTGGCCTCCGGCGCCAAGATGGAGACCGGCGGCGAACGCATTGGCACCAGCGGCAACTTCTTTGCACCTACCGTGTTCACCGATGTGCCTTTGACCGCCGACTTGTTCAACAACGAGCCCTTCGGCCCGATGGTAGGCATTCGCGGCTTCGACACGATTGAAGAAGCCATCACCGAGTCCAACCGCCTACCGTATGGCCTGTCCAGCTACGTCTTCACCAAGAGCCTGAAGAACGCCCACGCCCTGAGCCACGGCATCGAAGCCGGCATGGTCTGGATCAATCAGCCTGCGGCTCCTGTACCCGAGATGCCTTTTGGCGGCGTGAAGGACTCTGGCTATGGATCTGAAGGTGGTATGGAAGCGCTGGAGGCCTACCTGAACACCAAGACCGTGTCGACGATGATGATTTAAAGCGTACCGGATTCAACAAAAACGCCGACTTCATGTCGGCGTTTTGCATTAATGGGGGAAATTGGACACCATCAACTGCTATTATTCCAGTAGCTGCTCCCGCATTATTCTATTTGGCTAGAGGCATAAAAAGCATTAAGAAGTGACAATCCAGCCTTCCAGTGCATCCACTTTCTTGGGCAAGCCATAGCGTGCCTTACCCGCATCGTGCTGCCCCTTCGCCCAGGCCGCTTGCAGCATGCACAGCACCGCATCCAGACTGTCGCCGCTGGCGTCGCCTATCAGCGTGTCGTGCTGGGCGTGGGTGAGTTTGAGGCGTAGTTTCAACCTTGTTTGACCCATTTCCAGCGCGGTGATGAGGTCTTTGCGGGCGATCAGGCGGTCGGGGGTTTGTTTGGCCTTGTCGTCGGATTTGTAACTGCGGTTTTGCACTATCTCGCGGGCTAGCAGGCCGGGATAGGCTTCCAAAGCCACGCGGCGCGGCTGGCCTGCTGCGTCTTTGTCGGTGGCTGCGCCGTCGTGCAAGGAGGGTAGATGCACACCCGCATCCAGCAGGCGCGGCACGCCCGCGTGCAGCATGTAGGCCACGGGCGGGTTGACCCACTTCATGCTGGGGCTTGAGCCTGCGGGCACATCGGTGGCGCGGTGGGCAAACTTGCCGCCTACCGGGCGGGCATCGCAGAAGGCTTTGAAGGTGGTGCGGATGTCTTCGCGGGAGAGGCTGGCGTAATGGTGCATGCACGGTGCCCAAGCGGTGGGCCATTGCAACTGCTCCACCAGCTCGCGCGGCAGGCCAAAGGGCAAATCGAAGCCACCGATCCAGTCGGTGTGCGCTGTGAGCCAGGTACTAAAGCCATCTAAAGTTTCTACTCGGTCAAGCTGCGACAACTGCACTCGGCCACTCCTGCAGGAGCCTAGCGCGAAAACGATGGGTTTTCGCTTGCTGGGGCTGCTAGAAAAATCACATCCAATTACTTGCATAAAACATCGAAACCAATTCTTAAAATTTGGGAAACCATTTTGGCTTTCTTTTTGTATTTTTTTGCGTCTTTTGCGTAACCTTCGCGTCCTCTGCGTCCGGAAGTTCGGTATTTTTCTTCGCCTTCAGAACGATCACCCGAGCGCCAACGCCATCACCCCCACCGCAATCGCCGCCGCGCCCACGATGCGCAGCCAGCGGTCGCCCTCGCCTAGCAAATGCCCGCCAATCAGTGCAGCAAACAGCATGCTCACCTCGCGCGCGGGCGCTACGTGGCTGACGGGAGCGATGAGCACGGCGTAGAGCACGCACACGTAGGCGATGGGGCTGAAGATGGCGACGATGGCGGCGTA
>JANMTF010000242.1:0-24011 GCA_031390175.1 Polaromonas sp. | reverse complement strand
TGCCGGGGTTCTTCTTGGCGTAGTCAACGATATCTTTGACGGTTTTGAACGGGGTGGACGGGTGCACCACCAGCACGTTCGGCCCCGAATGCACTTGGGACAGATGGATGAAATCGGCGGTTGAGTTGTATTTGAGGCTAGGGTCTAAGCCATGCGCTACTGCGTTTTGCCCTACGCCGGTTTGAATCAGCGTGTAGCCGTCGGCTGGCATTTTGAGCGCCCTATCAGTCCCAATGGTGCCACCCGCACCACCGATGTTTTCTACGATGAAGGGCTGCTTCAAACTCTTGGTCAGCTCATCGGCCAGCATGCGCGCCATCACGTCGCTGGTGCCACCGGGCGGGAAGGTGACGATGATTTTGACGGGCTTGCTGGGATAGTCCGCCTGCGCCCACACGGGGCTAGATGCTATTAAGCCAATAGCTGCCCATACTAAACCTATAAAGTTAACACACGTCTTTTTCATAAAATACTCCTGCAAATATTGAACTGATGGTTCTGACACCTTGTGCAAAGAAAATAGCTGTTTACGCTCGGCTGTATGGCCTTAAAAATCGCTACCTACCTGGCGAAACAGCCTGGAGGCTAGTGAATTTACGGCTCGCCGGATACGTTCGCATTGGAGTACCCGGTTTCCAGGAAGTCAAAATCGCAGCCCTTGTCGGCTTGCTGAATGTGCTTCAAGTACAGCGCACCGTACCCGCGTGAAAATTTGGGCATGGGTGGCACCCAGGCGCTTCTGCGTTTGGCCAGCTCGGCATCGCTCACCGCCATGCTGATGCTGCGCGCCTCAATGTCTAGCGTGACCAAGTCGCCGTCTTGCACCAGCGCCAGCGGGCCACCCACATGGCTCTCGGGTGTGACGTGCAATACGCAGGCGCCATAGCTGGTGCCGCTCATGCGCGCATCGCTAATACGCAGCATGTCGCGCACGCCTTCCTTGAGCAGCTTTTGCGGGATGGGCAATTGCCCCCACTCGGGCATGCCGGGCGCGCCTTGTGGACCTGCGCTTTGCAGCACGATGACGCTGTCGGCAGTCACGTCCAAATCCGGCGCGTCGATACGGGCGTTCATGTCGTTGTAGTCTTTAAACACCACGGCTTTGCCGGTGTGCTTGTAAAAGCGTTTTTCCATCGCAGCGGGCTTGATGACCGCACCACCGGGCGCGATGTTGCCGTAGAGCACGGCCAGGCCGTCTTTGGGCACCAGCGGGTTGCTCATCGGGCGGATCACATCATCGTTGTACACCTTGGCACCCGCAATGTTGTCACCGAGCGTGGTGCCCATGATGGTTTTGGCACTGCCGTCCAGCAGGCCGCCGGTCTTCACGTCGCCCAGTTGCGTGAGCATGGCGCGCAAACCGCCGGCATAGTAAAAATCTTCCATCAAAAACTTGCCGCTGGGGCGCAGGTTGGCCAGCACGGGCGTTTTGCGGGCCATGGCATCGAACTGGTCAATGTTCAAATCAATGCCCGCACGCCGCGCCATCGCCACCAGATGCACGATGCTGTTGGTGCTGCCGCCCAGGGCCAGTACGGTAGTGACGGCATTGTCAAACGAGGCCTTGGTGAGAATGTCGGACGGCTTGATGTCCTGCCACACCATATCGACAATGCGTTTGCCTGTGAGCGAAGCCATTTGGGCATGGCGCGAGTCGGGCGCGGGAATGCTGGCCGCGCCGGGGATGGTGAGGCCCAATGCCTCGGCTGCGCTGGTCAGCGTGCTGGCCGTGCCCATGGTCATGCAGTGGCCGGGGCTGCGGGCAATGCCGTCTTCCACCTCTTGCCAGTCTTGCTGCGTGATGTTGCCCGCCCGCAGCTCGGCCCAGTACTTCCAGGTGTCCGAGCCGCTGCCGATCACCCCGCCCTTGTAGTCGCCACTCAGCATCGGGCCTGCGGGCATAAAGATGGTGGGCAAGTTCATGCTGATCGCGCCCATGATGAGCGCAGGCGTGGTCTTGTCGCAGCCGCCCATCAGCACGCAGCCGTCTGCCGGGTATGACCTGAGCAGTTCTTCGGTTTCCATCGCCAACAGGTTGCGGTACAGCATGGTGGTGGGTTTTTGCATCGGCTCACTCAAGCTGATTGCAGGCATCTCCACCGGAAAGCCGCCCATTTGCCAAATGCCGCGCTTGATCTCTTCGACCCGCTGCTTGAAGTGCGTGTGGCAGGGGTTGATATCGCTCCAGGTATTGATGATGGCAATCACCGGCTTGCCCGCGTAGTCAGAGCGGTGGTAGCCCATCTGCGCGGTACGTGAGCGATGCCCAAAACTGCGCAGGTCTTGCACGCCGTACCAACGGTGGCTTCTCAATTCTTCAGGTTTCTTTTTCATGGTGTTGTCTTTGTATTTAGGGTGGGTGGGGTTAGGGTTTTAAGAGGGGGATTTTTTGAACGCAGAGGGCGCGAAGGTTACGCAGAGAACGCAGAAGAAGTCAAAGAAAGAAATACAAAATTGAATACCAAAATAAGAAAAGACAAACAGCAGTAATCCAAATTAATTTGAATTGAATTAAATTAAGTTAAATTTTCTTTAAACTCTTTTTGGTTTTCATTTTGTATTTCTTTTCTGCGCACTCTGCGTAACCTTCGCGCCCTCTGCGTTCAAAAAATCCCCGTATTGGTATTGGTATTCAAACAAGCGACGTATCAAACGCGAGCAGCGCCAAAGCAGCAGCGCGTACACGCGCAAAGTACTTCTCGTCAATATTGGAAAGCATAGGCAGCATAGGCCCCATATCCGCAATGCCTGCCAGCGTCACCGCCTCATGCAAAGTGCGTATCGGGTTGATCTCGTCGCGCGCATCCTCCAGCGGTAAATACGCCTCGCGGATTTTCATGGCTGTAGCGTAGTCCTTGGCTTTCAACGCTTTGAGGATAGCCATCGATCCGCGCGGAGCCACGCACACTGAGCCGGAGGTAAACCCCTGCAGGCCCAAGTCGCGCAGGTGGATGACTGCCGGGCGCTCGCCTATGCCGCTGATGATCTTGTTGGGGTTGATGGCTTGTACCAGTTCTTTGCCATACGCGTCTTTCGAATAGTCGGCGCGGATGGTGCCGTATTTGACAGCGGCTACGCACCCATCGGCATCCAGCGCGGCAACTGTTTTGGGTGAAATGTAGCCATCGCTTTTGATGTACACGATAAGCGGTTTGCCAAATCGCTCAGCCAGTTTGCGGATACCGGTGGCCGTGCCTGCGTCGGTGAAGATGGACGCTTGGGGCAGCACCATCGCAGTAGGGAAATTGCGTTCACGCAAGATGCTGATCTGGTCGAAGGCCTTGCCAAAGTCGCTGCCGATGGATGGGATGACCCAACTGTCTTTGGCGGCAAACTTTTCCAGCATATCCAGAATGCTCGGGTACTCTGCCGTTCCGATGTTGTAGAAATTGGCGTTGCCGCCATACATCAGCGTGCGCACGCCGCCCGCTTGCAGGTGGTCGATTTGCGCTTGGTTGGCTGCATGGTTGAGCGTTAAATCGGCATGGCGCGCCAGAGGTGGCACGGCCAGTACGGAGGCGGCTAAATCTGCCGGGGTAACGGGTGTGGTTTTCATAACGTATGAACAAAAATGAGGCCAGATTCAGCCTGTCGCAAGCAACTCAAAACGGCCCAAACTTCACAAACGCGCCGCCTTGGTAGATCTTGACCGGATTGTCCGCGTCCAGCGCGGACGTGGCTTCCAGCTTGGCGCGGTACGGCTCGGTGTTGTCTAGGGGCGCAAAGCCCAGATGCGCCGCCTTGGAGTTGTCCCACCACTTGTCGCGGTTATTCGACACGCCAAACACAATCGTGTGGTCTACCTTGGGGGCACACAGGGCGCAGCGCACCAGCTCAGTCAGGTCGCGGTAGCTCAGCCAGGTGATCAGCATACGGCGGTCTATCGGCTCGGGGAAGCACGAGCCAATGCGCAGGCACACGCTCTCAATCCCGTAGCGGTCAAAATAAAAACGCGACAGGTCTTCACCGTAGGATTTAGACAGACCGTAATAGCTGTCAGGGCGCTTGAGGCAATCGCTGTCAATCACGTCGCCCTGCTTATGAAAGCCGTTAGCGTGGTTTGAGCTGGCAAACACCACCCGGCGCACGCCGTGCACCCTGGCACCCTCGTACAGGTGGAACAAGCCCTTGATATTGGCCTCCAGCACCGGTTCAAAAGCCGCCTCGGTGGATACGCCGCCCATGTGCACCACCGCATCCACGCCCGACAGCAGCGCCTGCATGGCGGCCTTGTCGGCCAAGTCGCAGGGCACGCATTCTTCACCCGGTTGTGCGCTGCCCAAGGGTTGGATGTCGGACAACCTGAGCGTCTGCGTGTAAGGCTTCAAACTTTGCCGCAAAACTTGCCCTAAGCCACCGGATGCGCCCGTAAGCAAGAGGCGATTGAAAATTTGAGTTTGAGAAGTCACAGCCATAGATCACACGCAGGTAAAAGTAAAAAAAACAGTTGTCAGACAACTGAATGCCGATTATCATGCCGCATATTCGCCCATGTCAAGCACCTATTACCCCGTGAAAACCCCTGCCAGCAAGACCGCCAAACCGCAAAGCAGCACAAGTGCCCGCCCCAGCGGCTCCAAAGCACAGGCCTTGGTGCAGGCCATTGGCCAGAGCATACGCAACCAGCAGATCAAGCCGGGGGACAAACTACCCGCAGAGTCCGCCATCATGTTGGCACATAGCGTCAGCCGCTCGGTGGTGCGCGAGGCGCTGTCTCGCCTGCAGGCCTCGGGCTTGGTGGAGACGCACCACGGCATTGGCACCTTTGTCATCTCCCCGCCCGACGGCGCGCAGTTTCGGCTGGACCCCGGGCAGTTTTCTACCAGCCTGGACGTACTGGCTGTGCTGGAGCTGCGTATCAGCTTGGAGACCGAGTCTGCAGGTCTTGCCGCTGTGCGCCGAACGCCCGACCAACTGAAGGGCATGCGCGCGGCGCTGGACGCATTTGAGGCCAGCGTGGGCGAAGCGGGCGATACCGTGTCGCCAGACTTTCAGTTTCATTTGCTGATTGCACAGGCCACGGGCAACCGCTACTTCAGCGACATCATGGGCCACTTGGGCACCACCATCATCCCGCGTACCCGCATCAACGCCTACAAAATTGTGGTGGAGCACCTGGCGCAGTATCTGCAGCGTGTGAACCGCGAGCATGAAGAGATCTACGCCGCCATAGAGCGCCAGGACGCCGAGGCCGCGCGAGCGGCGATGCGCATCCATCTGGGCAACAGCCGAGAGCGTATGCGGCGTGCGCAGGAGGCTTTGGCTTTGCAGAAGCCTTGAGGCGTTGGCACCTGTCCTGGTCACTTTTTAGCTTGCATGAAGATGCCTCGCCTGCCTTGGTCACGTTGCGGCTTGCATGAAGATGTCGTACTTACCTTGGTCACGTTACGGCTTGCATGAAGATGTCGTACTTACCTTGGTCACGTTGCGGCGATGGAGGAAGTAGCGCTGTCAAAACCTTACGAAAACACGCGCGGATGTCGGTAGTGTTACGCCCCACTTTTGTACCGCGCGCCTTTCTCCAGTTTTTGCATCACGACCACACTCCATCACCGCTTGCTGGTATTTGTTCGTCCCGTTTCGCACAAGCATGGTGCGTGGTAGTGATTGGGTAGCGCAACAGAGCGACGCTAAGCCAGTTCAGCGGTAGTGCGGCGTGCTTGGGATGAAAAATCTGGAGAAAGGCGCGGTGACCACCTGAAGATCGCCACCCAACCAGTCGCGTGTTTTCGCAAGATTTTTGCAGCCCAAGTTCCCGCGCTGCCGCCAGCCAACCCACTGTGATCCAAATCTTCAAACCCAACGATCTACAGTCAAACAACCGTAGCGTTGCTCTTGTCAAACGCCCGCTGACGATTCTTGTCGTTCCATGGCTGGCCTACAAAGCGGCGCATCGTTGCGTCGATGGTGCGCAGATAGACCAGGTTGTACACCAGCTGCCCAAAATGCGCGGGGATGCGCGGAAAGGCGCGCAGGGTCATGGAAAAGCACATATCGTCGTACACCACAAAATGCCAAAAGCCCGGCGGGATGTACAAAGTGTCGCCATGCTTTAGCTCTGCCATTACGCCCTTGGTATGCTTGAGGGCGGGAAAGCGCTGGTAGTCGGGGTTGTCGATGTCGATCTCAAACACACCGCTGAACGAGTAGGGCACACGGTACAAATACTTGGTTTGCTCCGGGCCAAACAAATACACCCGCTTGGTGCCGCCAAAGTGGCACAGCAGCAAATCAGACCAATCCGGGTCGAAGTGGAACTGCACCTTGGCACCCTTGCCACCAAAAAACAGCACTGGCAGCTTCTTGAACAAACTTAAGCCCACTTTGGGAAACTCAAAATCCTTCATCAGCTCGGGGGCCTGCTGCAAGATGTTGTAGAAGAAGATGCGAAGCTTGTTATTGCCCTGCTGTAGATGCTCAATAAACTGGCGAAAGGTCATTTGCGCGGAATGCGCGTTTTGGTGTTTATTGCCTTTAGCCTCACCGCCGTACAGAGGCACCAGCTTGTCACCCGCTACGCTGCAAAAATACTCAGCCGTCCACTTTTGTCGGGCTGGCCAGTCCTTTGTGAGACTCTCAATGATCACGGGTTGATTTTTGGATTTATAGTTTGCCAGAAACGATTTTTTGTCTACCGACTCGATGCGAGCCACGGTGTCTATCTGCATGTTGGTATTTCTCCCCGGGTTGGCGATGATGAAAAGCGCTGTACAAGGGCTTAAACTTGTGTCAGATTCTAGTCGCTACAGACTGTGATCCGACAGAGATCCATCATACCGCTTACTTGACCATACAAGCTACAAATTACATAGCTGCTCTCGCAATATTCTAGACGGCTAAAGACTTATTTACTTGGCAACAACACTATGCAGAACCACTACATCAACAACCGTTCCACGCCTTCGTCTTCTGGCCGCAGTTTGCAGATGATTGACCCGTCCGACGGCCAGCCGTTTGACAGCATTGAGCGCGGCAATGCTGACGACGTAGACCAGGCCGTGCGCGCAGCGCGCCACTGCTACCACAACGTATGGAGCAAGCTCAGCGCCACCGAGCGTGGCCGATTGCTGATGCGCCTGTCGCACAAGGTGGCCGAGCATGCCGACGAGCTGGCGCTGCTAGAGCAGCGCGACTGCGGCAAGCCTACCAAACAGGCGCGGGCCGACGCAGTAGCCCTGGCCCGCTACTTTGAGTTTTACGCCGGGGCCTGCGACAAGCTGCACGGCGAGACCCTGCCCTACCAAGAAGGCTACAGCGTGTTTACCTGGCGCGAGCCGTATGGCGTGGTGGGCAACATCATCCCGTGGAACTACCCGATGCAGATTTTTGGCCGCAGCGTGGGCGGCGCGCTGGCGGCGGGCAATGTGTGCGTAGTCAAACCGTCAGAAGACGCATGCCTGTCGATCATCAGGGTGGCGCAACTGGCCGCCGAGGCGGGCTTTCCCTCCGGCGCGCTGAACATCGTCACCGGCTATGGCCACGAGGTGGGTGATGCACTGGCGCGCCACCCGGGCATTGACCACATCAGCTTTACCGGCAGCCCCAATGTGGGCACCATCATCCAGCAGGTCGCTGCCGAGCGGCACTGCCCCGTCACCCTAGAGCTGGGCGGCAAAAGCCCTCAAATTGTGTTTGCCGACGCCGACCTGGACGCCGCCATTCCCACCATCGTCAACGCCATCGTGCAAAACGCTGGGCAAACCTGTAGCGCAGGCTCGCGGCTGCTGGTTGACGATTTAATCTACGAAAACCTGCTGGAGCGCCTGGGCAAAGCCTTCGACAACCTGCGCGTAGGCCCCGCCGCGATGGACCTGGACGTAGGCCCCCTCATCCGCCAAAGCCAGCAGCAACGTGTGTGGGACTTTTTAAGCGATGCGCAAGTGGCAGGCATCCCCATGGTGGCCCAAGGCCGCGTGGTGGACGAAGCGCCCGAGAGCGGCTTCTACCAAGCCCCCACGCTCTTGCGCGACGTGCCGATTGCCCACCGCCTGAACCAGGAAGAAGTCTTCGGCCCGGTGCTGTGCGCCATGAAGTTCAAAGACGAAGACCACGCGGTAGAGCTGGCCAACGCCACCCGCTACGGCCTGGTAGCTGGCATCTGGACGCGCGACGGCGCACGCCAACTGCGCATGGCCAAGCGTGTGCAATCTGGCCAGGTGTTTGTCAATAACTACGGCGCAGGCGGCGGGGTGGAGTTGCCCTTTGGCGGTGTGAAATCGTCCGGCTATGGGCGGGAGAAGGGGTTTGAGGCGCTGTATGGGTTTACGACGCTCAAGACCGTGGCTATCAAGCATGGTTGAACCCGCCGCCTTGATCCGTCTGCACCGATAGTCCCGTGCGTATGTTTCGCTCGGAGTTTTGCAGTGTGAGCAGGCCGACGGTGTACTCAGCTCCGCGGTTGTCCCCCGTTGCGGCCTGGGGCCGCTGCCTCCTCCTTGATGCCGCTGCGCTGAGTACACCGCCGACCTGCTCCTGCGAACTTGGCAGGCGATCCACCGTATGGCACCAAACCATCCCACTACGCAGCTCTGGCGCTTGGTAGGGACGGCGTAGCGGCATCAAGGAGGAGGCCGAAGGCCGGGGGACAGCCGCGAAGCCGTCCACACCAAGCGCCAGAGCGAGCCCAGATATCGATCTAAGCTGCACACACCATAAAAAAGACTAGAATACAGACTAGTTAAAGAGAGCACCATGAACACTTGGCCCGTACAAGACGCTAAAGCCCGCTTTAGCGAATTCCTCAATGCAACGCTCACCATCGGGCCGCAGGTGGTGACCTACCATGGCAAGCAGGCTGCGGTGCTGCTGCCGGTGGAGCAATGGGAGCGGCTCAAGCAGCTAGAGGCGGTAGACATCAAAGACTGGCTGCTGCACCAAGGCCCGAAGTTTGACACTGGGTTGCCTTTGCCCAGCCGCACCGAGCTGGCAGCTCGCCAGCGCCGCCGCGCAGCGCCCGTGTTTTAAGCTGGCTACCAGTCGTTTGCTGCAAGGCCGCTTGTGTACCTGCTGGACACTAATGTGATATCCGAGCTCCGCAAAACCAAGCCGCATGGCGCGGTGGTGGCGTGGGTGCAGTCGGTGCCTAGCCAGAATCTGCACCTGAGCGCCGTGGTGCTGGGTGAAATTCAAGCGGGCATTGAGCTCACGAGGGAGCAAGACGCCGCGAAAGCGCTAGAGATTGAGCAGTGGCTTGACAGCTTGGAAAGGTCATTTCAGGTTTTGCCTGCCAATACAGCGGTGTACCGCCGCTGGGCGCAGATTACGCACCGCAAGCCACAGTACCATCTGCAAGATGCCATGATTGCGGCTACCGCGCTGGTGCACGGCCTGACGGTGGTGACGCGCAATACCAAAGACTTTAAGCCTTTCAATGTTAAGCTATTTAACCCGTTCACGCAATAGACCATTGCGGGAGCAGCTATTTAATTCATAGTAAGGAGACCAGCATGAGAGTTCAGAACAAATCCATCATCGTGACCGGCGCAGGCGGCGGGATTGGCGAGGGCATTGCCAAGCGGCTGGCGGCTGAAGGGGCTAAAGTGATCGTCAACGACGTCAACGTGGCGCTAGGCGAGAAGGTAGTGAATGAGATCGTTCAGGCGGGCGGCGTGGCATCGTTTTTTGCGGCGGACGTGACCCAATCTGCCGACATGCAAGCGCTGGTGGCGGCTGCCGTGCAGCGCTATGGCCGCCTGGATGTGATGGTGAACAACGCGGGCTGGACGCACCGCAACCGCCCGGCGCTGGAGGTGCCGGAGGACGAGTTTGACCGCTGCTACGCGGTGAACGTGAAAAGCATTTACCTGAGCACCGTGCACGCGGTGCCGCAGTTTCGCAAGACCGGCGGCGGGGTGTTGATCAACATTGCGTCTACCGCTGGAGTGCGCCCGCGCCCGGGCCTCACCTGGTACAACGGCAGCAAGGGCGCGGTGATTACCACCAGCAAGTCGCTGGCTGCCGAGCTGGGGCCGGACAACATTCGCGTGAACTGCATTAACCCGGTGTTTAACCCCGACACCGGCCTGTCGGCTGACTTTGCCGGTGGCGAGCTGACCGAGGCGCGCAAGGCGGTGTTCCGCGCGTCCATCCCGCTGGGGCGCTTTTCTACCGCGCTGGACGTAGCCAACGCCGCGCTGTACCTGGCCAGCGACGAGGCGGCGTTTATCAGCGGCGTGTGCCTTGAGGTGGACGGGGCGCGCTGCGTGTGATGTCGGCTACTGCCAGGGTCTATCTGACAAGATTCAGAAAATGATGTCATAATGCATGCATATTGACATCAAAAGGTGTGAACTATGAGCGTGATGACATTACGCGAAATTCCTGACGATCTACAGGAGTTTTTGCGGGCAGATGCAGCGGCCAATCACCGCTCTATGAACAAACAAGTGATTGTGGCGCTGGACGAATACCGTGCCCGGCGATTGGCCGAGCAGCCGCGCAGGCTGACGTTGGAAGAAAAGTTGGCACGCACACGCGAGATTCAAAAAGAAATTGCGGCACTGCCCGTGTTGGATACGCGCAGTGCGGACGAGATTTTGGGCTATGACCAGTGGGGCTTGCCTAAGTGAGCGCCGCCGTTGTAGACACCTCTGCATGGATTTCAATTGCGTTTGAGGAAGCCGATGCCAACGTCTTTACCTTGGCGATCGCTAGCCTGGACAGCGTGTTGGTCAGCAGCGTAACGCGTGTTGAGCTAGGCATAGTGGGTCTTTCGCGCGGCCCATTGATGGCGGAGAAAATCAATCAACTTTTGGCTGTGTATGCTGCCCAGTTGATTCCATTTGATGCATCTATGGCGTTGCGGGCTGTGGATGCCGCTGCCATGTATGGCAAAGGCCGTCACAAAGCTGCACTTAATTTTGGCGACTGCTGCGCCTATGCGCTGGCAAAATCCATGAGCCTACCCCTGCTTTATAAGGGAGAAGATTTTGCGCACACCGATATTCGGTCTGCACTAGCCTAAACTATCACCTATGTCAGAACGCGTCATCCCCCTCATCGACCAGCGCATCGCCTCCCTGGCGGCCAGCTTGCCTGCGCAACGCATTGCGGCCAACGGCCTGCTGTCCGACACCCTGGGCCGCCCGCTGCGCGACCTGCGCATCAGCGTCACAGACCGCTGCAACTTTCGCTGTAGCTACTGCATGCCCAAAGAGGTGTTTGACAAAGACTACCAGTACTTGCCGCACAACTCGCTGCTGAGCTTTGAGGAGATTGCGCGAACAGCTCGTGTATTTGTAGCGCACGGGGTGCAAAAACTGCGCCTCACCGGCGGCGAGCCGCTGCTGCGCAAAAACATCGAGGTGTTGATAGAGCAGCTGAGCCAGCTTAAAACCGTCGGCGGCCAGCCGCTGGACATTACCCTCACCACCAACGGCTCGCTGCTCAAACGCAAGGCCCAGGCATTGAAGGATGCAGGCCTGCAGCGCGTGACGGTGAGCCTGGACGGGCTTCATGATGAGACTTTTCGGGCCATGAACGATGTCGATTTTCCGGTGGCCGATGTGCTGGACGGCATCGCAGCGGCGCAGGTGGCGGGGCTGAAGAACATCAAGGTGAACATGGTGGTCAAGCGCGGCACCAATGAGCAAGAAATTTTGCCCATGGCCCGCCACTTCCAAGGCACGGGTGTAACGCTGCGCTTTATCGAATACATGGACGTGGGCGCGACCAACGGCTGGCGCATGAACGAGGTGATGCCATCCGCTGAAGTGGTGGCACACGTCCACGCGCAGATGCCCTTGGTGCAGCTGGAGCCCTCTGCCCTGGGCGAGACGGCAGAGCGTTGGGGCTATGTGGGCGCTGACGGAAAGCACGATGCAAGCCTGGGCGAGATAGGCGTGATCAGCAGCGTAACGCAGGCCTTTTGCGGCGACTGCAACCGCGCCCGCCTGTCTACCGAAGGCAAGCTGTATCTGTGCCTGTTTGCCAGCCAGGGCTACGACATCCGCGCCCTGCTGCGCGGGGGGGCCAGCGACGAAGACCTGCAGTCCGCCATCGGCCACATTTGGCAGGGCCGCACCGACCGCTACTCCGAGCTGCGCACCAGCATGGCCGCTGACACAGGCACCGCCGGACGGCGAGTGGAGATGAGCTATATCGGCGGTTAGTGGCTCACACCGTAGCACTGTATTGAGATGAAACTCTGGGACAAACCGGGCACGATGCTGCTGCGCATCAGCGTGGTGTTAGCCATCGCGTTTTTTGTAGCCAGCCCCTTGCACCGCAGCGCCGTGACGGCCACCTTGCTGCCCAAGTCGGGCTTTAGCCCTGCGCAAGATGCACGTGTGTTGGCGCAAGCGGGCGCGCAGGTTTTGGCGCAGAGTGTCAGCCAATACTTAGCGGCTTCGCTGGCGCAACTGCAAGCCATGCAAGGTGCCAGTTTAGACAAGCCTTTCCGTATTTATGTGTTTGCCTCCGAAGACGACTACACGCGCCTGGGTGCCTGCCCGCCTGGCTCGCGTGCTTGCGCTTTTCGCGGCCATTTGTCGGTGTCTCCACGGCTGGCCAACGAGCTGAACACCGTGCCCGCCATCCTCACCCATGAGCTGTCTCATGTGCTGATGCAGCAGCGCATGGGCCACTGGGCTTCCAGCCAAATTCCGCCGTGGTTTGCCGAAGGGCTGGCGGTGATGGTGTCGGACGGGGGCGGCGCAAAAGACATAGACACGCAAGAAGTGGCAGCCTCTTTTACCGCTGGCCAGCACTTTACGCCGCACCTGGAGGGCAGCCTACTGCGCCCGCGCACGGCAGACTACTTCAAGCTGCCGCACCGTTTGTTTTACCGCCAGTCGGCTGGCTTTGTCGTCTACTTGAAGCAAAAGCATCCGGCGGACTTCAGTGACTTGCTGCTGCGCATGCACGCGGGCATGCAATTTGAAGCCGCCTTTAGCAAAGCCTTTACGCAACCCATCGCTACACTGTGGGCACAGTTTCTGCAAAATCCTTAATATCCATTGACCCTTCACCTGATTGCTCTTATGTCACTCACCCAAAGTATCACCGCCATCATCCTCGCCGGGGGCCGCGGCTCGCGCATGGGCGGGGTAGACAAAGGCCTGCAAAGCTTTAACGGCGTGCCGCTGGCCCTGCACACCCTCATGCGCCTGCAAATGCAAGAAGGCGGCGTGGTGGCCGAGACCATGGTCAACGCCAACCGCAACCTGGCCGCCTACGAGGCGTTGGGCGTGTCGGTATGGCCCGACGCAGCGCCAGATCAGTTTGCCGGGCCTTTGGCAGGGTTTTTGACGGGGCTGGAGCGTTGCGAGACGCCTTATTTGCTCACCGTGCCTTGCGATACCCCGCTCTTCCCGCTGGATCTGGCCCAGCGCCTGGCTGATGCTATGGAGCAAGGCAACTTTGAGATTGCCATAGCCAGCGCCCTAGAGCGGGACGAGGCAGGCCACAGCCGCACGCGCACACAGCCGGTGTTTTGCCTGATGCGCTCCGAGCTGATGGAAAGCTTGGTGAAGTTCATGCAAGGCGGTGGCCGCAAGATCGACGCGTGGACGGCCCAGCACCGCCACGTGGTGGTGCCGTTTGACTTGCCAGGCGACGACCCACGTGCCTTTGCCAACGCCAACACCCTGGCCGAGCTGCATGCGCTGCAAACTTAAGAGGTACCCATCCTCAATAATCTGGCAACAAGCTATCAAATAAATAGCTTATTTTGCACTATTTGATAGCACAATAGGGCAAAATAGCGCCATTCTTGCACCTTTCATCGTTAGGCAAACCCGATGGGACTGAAGCTATTTCGCAGCACCGGCTACAACAGCATTTTGGACACCCAAACTGCCGCTGCATGGCAAAAAACCAGTAACGGCCCACTGGGGCGCAACCCTGTTGCCCTGCTGGCCTTTGTGAGCCTCTGGCTGGCCACCGTAGGCAACTGGGCGCTGTGGCGCGAGTTGGGCCGCTTGGGCCAATTGCAAAGCGTGGGTGGCTATGCTTTTGCATTGGCATTTGCCTGCATTATCTTTGGTGCGTTGTGCGCACTGGGCGCAACGCTAGCTTGGCGACACAGTATCAAACCTGCATTGGTCTTAGTATGTTTTGCCGCCGCTTTCGGTATGCACTTCATGCTCAGCTACGGCGTGGTGATCGACACCACCATGATAGTGAACGTGCTGCAAACCGACCCGCGCGAGACGCGCGATCTGCTGAGCTGGAAAATGCTGGTGACAGTGCTGGTCGTCGCGGGCTTGCCATCGCTGTGGCTGTGGCGACAAAACGTGCAGCGGCTGCCCTGGCCACGGCAAGCTTTGTGCAATGTGGTGTTTGCCTTGGTTGCTTGCGTCATCCTCGCTGTGGCATTGGCGCTGTCTTTCCAAACCTTCGCCTCCAACATGCGCAACCACACGCAGTTGCGCTATTTGATCAACCCGCTTAACTCGCTCTACGCGCTGGGCAACCTGGCCTCCAAGCCTCTGCGCAAAGGCCCCATGCCCATGCTCAAGCTGGGCGAAGACGCCAAGCTGGGTGCCAGCTACGCGTTGAGCGCCAACCAACCGCCGCTGGTGCTGCTGGTAGTGGGCGAGACAGCGCGCGCAGGCAACTTTGGCATCAACGGCTACAACCGGCAGACCACGCCCGAGCTGGCCGCCCTGGCCAGCACCGAACGCATGGCCAGCCTGCGCAATGTGTGGAGCTGCGGCACCAGCACCGCCACCTCACTGCCCTGCATGTTCAGCCACCTTGGCAAAGACGGTTTTGAAGCGCGCAATGCCAACTATGAAAACTTGGTAGATGTGCTACAACGCGCAGGCTTGGCCGTGCTGTGGCTGGACAACCAGTCCGGCTGCAAAGGCCTGTGCGAGCGCATTGCCGATGCAACCACCTCTGCGCTTAAAAACCCGCAACTGTGCCCCAGCGGCGAGTGTTTTGACGCCATCATGCTGGACAAACTGGACGAGCGCATCGCCGCCCTGCCCGCAGCGCAACGCGCCAAGGGCGTGGTGGTAGTCATGCACCAAATGGGTAGCCACGGCCCGGCCTACTACAAACGCGTGCCAGCAGCGTTTAAAAAATTCACGCCCGAATGCGCCAGCAACGCACTGCAAGACTGTGCCCGTGAACAAGTGGTCAACAGCTATGACAATACCATTGCCTACACTGACCACTTTTTAGCTACTGCGATTAAATGGCTAAAAACCAAGGACAGTGTTGCGCAGGCAGCTATGGTCTATGTAGCCGACCACGGCGAATCTCTAGGTGAAAACAACCTCTACTTGCATGGCCTGCCCTACGCCATAGCCCCCGACGTGCAAAAGCGCGTGCCCTGGATTACCTGGCTGTCCAACGGCTTTGCCACGCGCAGCAAAGTGGATGTGGCCTGCCTAAATTCCCGCGCTGATACCCGGTTCACACACGACAGCTACTTTCACTCTGTGATGGGTTTGCTGGATGTTAAAACCAGCGTGTACCGGCGTGATTTGGATTTGTACTCGCCTTGCGTGAAGTGAGCGCCTGCGACGTCTCATTCACTCGACAAGTTGGGAAGTAGACTCCTGTCCTGTGCACGCTACGGCACTTGGCGTTGACGGCTGCGCGGCTGTCCCCCGGGGCGGCCTGGGGCCGACAACTCCCCCTTGATGCCGCTACGCTCGGTGCACCACCCACCTGGTCTTGGAGGAGTGGCGGGCGTGCACAAACACATGGGCTTACAAACACTCAGAAATCCACGCTGCATGATGGGAAGCCAAATTTCCCTACCCACTTCTCTGCGCACCAAACCGTGGATCAGGCACGTAAGAAAATAAGTTCTCCTCTTGGCGAGAAGTTTCAGGGATTTTCAAAAAGGGGATTCGAGAGAATTATTTGCCATCCCAATCTAACGCGACCATGTAATTTTTCGGAAATCGATAGTATTCAAGCTGTCTGGCTCCTCGGGGAATCCCAAATACATAAACCTTTCCATCCACCACATCCACCCGTTGTGGCATCAAATACGAATGCCACCCCTGCATGCCGCCCAGCTCAGGCAAGTCAATCGTCACCCAACTTTGATTGGTTCCATAGTAGTCATACACCTCACGCTCTTGGTGGATGGTGATGATGCGCCCATCGCTCAAGCGCACCTCCTCATCCCAGCTGGCGTAACGGTTTTGGTAGTAGTTCCAGCCCAGTAGTGCAACCAATCCAGTAACCAGCAGGGCTATGCCGATAGTCCATTTAGGGAATTTTTTAGGTGATGAATTGCTGGTCATACTATTCCTGCTCTAGGATTAAGGCCAGCGCTGGTTTTTGTGCTATTTGCGAGACTGGAACAGCAGAATTTAAGGGCTGTGTTTTAGGCCTGCAGACCAATAGAATATTGCGGAAGCAGCTACTAAATATATAGTGCTTAGATACTCTGCGTGCATTCCTCGCGCAGCTACGCATGCGGGTTCCAGCATCCGGCACCGTCACATCCCAGCTATGACTGTCCGCACTCTCCTCCCCGTTGTAGCTGGCACTGATGGAGCCTGTCAGGACTTCTTCTATCTCACCCTCGTTCACCAGTTCAAACCTAGCCACGGTCTGGCCTTCTTCCAGCGTCAGTCTGGCCCCACCCGCATCTACCAGGCTGTCATTGACCCGGGTCTTGAGCTTGCCTGACAGTGCCCCATTGGCCGACAGCCGCACGGTATCGCGTGCCTTGGCCCCTACCGCCAGGCCGGTGCAGCGGATAACGCGCGGGTCGGTCAGCAGCACTGGCACTGGTGCAGCGGCTGTCAACTGGGAGTGGGTGTAGCTGGCTTTTGGCTCAAAGGTTTTGCTGCTAAACAGAGCTGACGCAGCTTGCCAAGTTTTGCGCTGCCTGTCGTAGGCTGGCGAGCACATGCCCTGCGATGCTTCAGCGCTCGTTTCAATGGTTTTTGAAGCCATTTTTACATGCCTTTTAAGTCTGTAGCCCTTTAAAATATTGCGGGAGCAGCTACTGGTTTGATAGTGCTTCATAGTCGTGAAAATCATGCTGTGCACTTTCATTTCTCTCTCCCCGCCTCTTGCACCGCTTTGGCTACCGGGCTTAGCAGGTACTCCAGCACGGTGCGCCTGACCTTGGTGGATTTCTACGGCTACTTGCATGCCTGCGCCGGCTTGCAGCTTTTGGCCGGTGGGGCTGATGAGGTGTTGTTCGCCTAGCGCGATGCGGGCTTTGTAGGTGGCGACCTGGCTGGCGGGGTTGGCGGCGCTGCTGGGGCTGCCGCTGCCTGCGTTGCCATTGCCGCTGCCATTACCACCACTTTGGCCACTCGCCTCGGTGGCATCGGCGCTGACATGCACTACCTTGCCGGTGAGCAGGCCGTATTTTTGGAAGGGGTAGGCGGCTAGCTTGACTTGGGCGCTTTGGCCTACCTGGATAAAGCCGATGTCTTCGTTTTTAATGGCTACGTCGGCAAACAGGGGCTCGCCAAGGGTAGCAGGGTAAGAATGACGCTGCCGGGCTGCACTACCGCGCCCTCGGTAGTGGTGGCGATGTCTTTGACGGTGCCTGCCTGGGGGGCTTTGAGCTCCATCGTAAGAGGGAAAGACTTTTCATATCCGAGAGTTTATGGGATTAACTGATTCGAACCTTTGGAAGGTTCCTTTAAATGTTAAATGGAGTCTGACCCCAATTCTTCCCCCTTTATTCCCCCGATCCCTGTGGTGCAGCAAGAAGCTAAAACCGCGTGATCACGCGAAACACATTGCCCTCAGCGCGCGCCAGATAAATGGGCGTGTGGTTGACACCGCCCCCTGCGTAGGCACCCTGGCGTGCACTTTGGTAGGCCATGGGGGCCTTGCCCAGCTCGTACCAGTGGTGGGGCGAATCTAATGCGCCTTTGAGCAGCGCCGCCAGAAAATGCACGCCTTCGTAGGTGGACTGCCCCAAGCTATTGAGCGTCGGCGCGCGCTCGCCAAAATGGCTGTAGTAGCGCTCTTTGAAGGCCAAGTTGGCATCGGTGTCCAAGGTAGCGAAATAGCCGCAGGCCACGTAGAGGTTTTCTGTGTTGTCAGCGCCGATACCCAGCAGTTCGTTTTCGTCAATCGCGCAGGACAGCCGCAACACTTGGCCTGACAGGTGGCTGCGGCCAAAGGCGCGGTTAAAGTCGATGGCGTCTTGGCCCACCAAGGAGACCAGCACCGCATCAATCCGGCTCTTGCGCAACTGGTCTAGCACCTCTAAATAGTCGGAGGTACCAAAGGGCACATAGGTTTGCGCCACCAGCTCGCCACCCGCATCGGCAATGTAGTGCTGCGCCAGGCTGTGCGATACGCGGGGCCATACATAGTCGTTGCCCACGGCCAGCCAGCGCTTGGGCTGCTTGTGCTTGCCTAGCCAGTCGATGGCGGGTTGCAGTTGGCGGCGCGCGGTCTCGCCGATGGCAAACACGCCGGGCGTATCTTCACCGCCTTCGTACAGCGGCGTATACACAAAGGGCACCTGCCCACCCACCGCACGCACGATGCGCTGGCGCACGTTGCTGGTGTGCATGCCCACCAGCGCGTCCACGTCACCAGAGCCCACCAGGTCCAGCAGCGTCTCCTCGATGTCGGGGGCATCGTCTGCCGCGTTGATGGTGACCAGTCGACAGTGCTGACCTGCAATGCCGCTGTGGCGATTGAGCTCGGCCACCGCCAGTCTGGCGCAGGACATTGCAGAGGGGCCCCAAATACCTGCCGAGCCTCCCAAGGGCACGCACAATGCGATGTTCAGCCCATGCTGCGCGCCAACGCTGTGTTGCCACGCGCGCGGCGGCGCATTCCAGCGCGAGGGGATTGCAAACCGAGAGGTATGTCTGGGCGACAAGAGCATGTGCAAATCCCTCCGTGCACCGAGCTGGTGTGAAATGAACGAATACCGTGCAAAACTACCGCATATTACTTTCCAAGGATAGCATTTATGCGTAAACTTGGGGACACAGTATTACCCCCTAGCATCTCTCATGCCCGATCAAGACATTTCCAACTATTTGGCCTATTTACTCGCTTCTGCCAATCGGCGCATGCGCATCGGCCTGGCGCAGTCGATTGCCGACGAAGAGGTGAATGAGGAGCATTGGCGCATTCTGCAAGTGCTGTCCAACGAGCAAGGCCGCTCCATGGGCGATTTGGCCGAGGCGGTGCTGCTGAACCACCCAGCTCTCACCAAAAACATTGACAAACTGGTCAGCAAAGGCCTGGTACAGCGCGCTGCCGATGTCTATGACAACCGCAAGGTACTGGTCTACATCAGCGACCTGGGCTTGGAGACCATGGCACGCCTGAGGAAAAGTGTGGACGCCCACCACGATGGCATCGAAGAAGCGCTGGGCCCGCGCAAAACCACCCAGCTCAAGCGCTTGCTGGAAAACTTTATCGAAGAGTTGGAGGCTCAGTAGCTTCGTTATTGCGGCGTGCGTAACATGTCTGGCAAGTCCAGCCTCCAGAAGCGTTACTGGAGCTACTGCGCGCAACATCTTTAAGCCAGCAAAAACACCAAATTACTGCAAGGGCTCTTTCAGCGCTTTGGGCAGCGGCAAGGGCATGACCTCAATGCCTTCGTCCAGCAGCTCCATCCGCTCATCATGCGATGCCTGCCCGCGTATGCCGCGCTCCTTGGCTTCGCCGTAATGGATTTTTCGCGCTTCTTCGGCAAACTGGGTGCCTACATCTTCGGTGTTGGCCATGATCTTGCGGGCCATGTGCAAGTAGGCAGCTTGGAACTGCGGGTCTTGCAGCATCGCTTGCAATGCCGGGTCTTTGGATGGCGATGGGCTATTGTCGCCTGCAGACACTGAGGTATCAGCTACTGAATCAGCAGCATCCTGTGCAACCACTACGTCCCGTGATCCGCTCAGATTCAAGCGCGGGGCGGAGAGTTTTTTCGTAATGGTGGCATCGCCGCACATCGGGCACTCTACCAGGCCACGGGCTAGCTGGCTTTGAAAATCGTCCTCTGAGCCAAACCACCCTTCAAAACTGTGGGCATGCTGGCATTGCAGGTCGAGTACTTTCATAGCTGCATTATGCAGGTTTGCGATGCTAAAGGGTGCGCGCTACACGCGGTACCGATTGCCAAGCCATGGGGCGCTTGCCGCTGAGATGGTTGGCCAAGTGCAATGCGCAAGAGAGCGTTTTGGCATCGGTGACTGTGCCGTCTGCGCACCAATCTAGCAGTTGCTGCGCGGGCGCGGTAAACACGTCTAAAAACTCTCCTGCGTCCAGCTGGCGCGCACCTAACGACAGGCCACGCGCAAAGTAAATATGAATCACCTCAGTGGAGTAGGCAATGGCCAAGTGCATCCGGCCCGCATAGGCCCACTCGGCAGCGGTGTAGCCGGTTTCCTCATGCAACTCGCGCAGACCGCACAGCAACGGGTTCTCGCCAGCGTCTAGCTTACCTGCTGGCAGCTCTGTCATGACTTGGCCAATGGGGTAACGAAACTGGCGCTCCAACACCACTTGGCCATCGTCCAGCAAAGGCACTACCACCACAGCTCCCGGATGCACTACATACTCACGCGTGGCGTGGGTGCCATCGGGCAGGCGCACGGTGTCGCACTTGGCATGCAAAAATTTACCTTTGAATAGCTGCTCGCTGCTGACCAAGGTTTCTTTTAAATGCTCCATGGGCTATCAATCACGGTGTTTCAGCAAATAGCGCCAAACAAAACCGGGGAAGGCCAAGGTAATGAACAGCGTGCCGGTGATGGCATAAAACTCCCAGCCTTGCGGTGCTATCTGCCCCAGGCGCCTTTCCAGCAATAGCCCCAGGCCACCCACTACAAAATACAGCAGTACCAGCTCAGCCAGCCGAACGGGCAGGCTTTTACCCGCAGCCAGTGGCACTATGGCCAACACGCGCTGCGATAAAAACGGTAAATTGGCTGCCAGCAAGGCCACGACTATCACCAGCCATACAGATGCGCTTTGTCCCATAGGGTGTACGTGTGTGCAGACGGGCTGTGGGCTAGCTGCCCAGTGTTTTCACGATGGCTTGCAGACACAGAGTCATCAAACCACTGGGGAACAAACCAAGCAGCAAAATCAGCGCACCGTTGACGGTGAGCACGATGCGAACATCGATTGACGCAACCACAGTACTGGCGGTGATGGGTTTGTCAAAGTACATCACCTTGACTACGCGCAGGTAGTAAAACGCACCCACCAAGGAGAGCAGCACTGCAAACACGGCCAGGCCAATCAGCAAGGGTTGGCGAGAATCTATCAAGGGTTGCAGCACGCTGAGTTTGGCGAAAAAACCGACCATGGGCGGCACACCGGCCAGCGAGAACATGCAAATGGCCATGATGGCGGCATACAGCGGGCTGCGCTGGTTCAAGCCGGCCAGATCAGCGATCTCTTCGCTCTCAAAGCCTTCGCGCGACAGCAGCATGATGATGCCGAAAGTAGCCAAGGTGGTCAGCACATAGGTGATGGCGTAAAACATGGAAGCACTGTAGGCTGCGGCAGCGCCGTTGGTATTGCCGTTGACCACACCGGCTAGCAAACCCAGTAGTAAAAAGCCCATTTGCGAGATGGTTGAAAACGCCAACATGCGCTTCAGGTTGGTTTGCGCTATAGCCGCCAAGTTACCCACTAACAATGAAGCCACTGCCAGCGTGCCCAGCATTTGCTGCCAGTCCACCGCCAAAGGCAGCATGCCCTCTACCAGCAAACGTATGCAAATAGCAAAGGCCGCCAGCTTGGGCGCGCCACCGATCATCAGCGTGACGGAAGTGGGCGCACCTTGGTATACATCGGGTACCCACATGTGGAAGGGCACCACACCGAGTTTGAAGGCCAAGCCGCAGACGACGAACACCAGACCAAACACCAGCACCTGCTTGTTGATTTGCCCGGTAGAAATGGCTTTGAACACCGCGCCAATGTCCAGCGACCCAGTAGCACCGTACATCATCGACAAGCCGTACAGCAAGAAACCACTGGCCAATGCGCCGAGCACAAAATACTTCATCGCCGCTTCGGTAGACTGGGCATGGTCACGGCGCAAGGCTACCAGCGCGTAGCTCGACAGCGTGAGCAGCTCCAGCCCCATGTAGATCACCAAGAAGTTGTTGCCGGAGATCATCACGCACATACCCAAGAGCGCAAACATGGACAAGGTAAACATCTCGCCACCCCGCAGCATGCCGCGGTCTGCGGCATACGGGCGGCCATACACCAAAGTAACGCCCATGGCGATGCTGGCAAAGCACTTGAGCCAGTGGCCCATCGGGTCGCTGACGATCATGTTGCTAAAGCCGTAGAGGGTGTTCTCGCCCACCGCATACAAACCATGAAGCAGCGCCACTACGCCCAGGGTGAGCAAGGTCAGCACATAGGTCGCGGTGCGGCGCGGGCTTTTGACAAACAGGTCTATCAGCAAAATCACGCAGGCCATCACTAGCAGCACGATCTCGGGGTAGGCAGCAATCCAACTGGCTTTATCTATCATTTGCGTTCTCGTCAGTTTGCTTGGGATTAATTCAATTTGGTCAGCGCGACATGCTTGAGCAAATCGGCTACAGAGCTGTTCATGATGTCGGTAAAGGGCTTGGGGTACAGGCCCATCCAGAGGGTGGCCGCGGCCAGCAAACCGAGCATGAGGAATTCACGACCATTGATGTCGGTAAGACCTTTGACATCGTCGTTGGTCACAGGCCCCAAGTACACGCGCTTGAACATCCACAAGGTATAGGCTGCGCCAAAGATCAAGGCCGAGGCAGCAGCAAACCCGATCCAGAAGTTGTATTTGACTCCACCCAAAATCACCATCCACTCGCCCACAAAACCTGCTGTGCCAGGCAAGCCGCAGTTGGCCATGGCAAAAAACAGGCCGAGCGCCGCAAACTTGGGCATGGTGTTGACCACCCCGCCGTAACTGGCAATCTCGCGCGAATGCACACGGTCGTACAGCACACCAATGCACAGGAACATGGCGGCCGACACAAAGCCGTGGGCAATCATTTGCACAATGCCGCCTGCGATACCCAGGTCGTTAAAGATGAAGAAGCCCAGAGTGACAAAACCCATATGAGCGACAGAGGAATAGGCCACCAGCTTTTTCATGTCTTCTTGCACCATGGCCACCAAGCCGACATAGACCACGGCAATCAAAGACAAGGCAATCATCAACCAGGCATACTCATGCGCGGCATCGGGTGCTATGGGCATGGAGAAGCGCAAGAAACCATAGGCGCCCAGCTTCAACATAATGGCGGCCAGCACCGCTGAGCCACCTGTGGGGGCTTCAACGTGCACGTCGGGAAGCCAGGTATGCACTGGCCACATGGGCACCTTGACCGCAAAAGCAGACAGGAAAGCAAAAAACACCAAGGTTTGCGCGGTGCTGCCCAGCGGCAGTTTGTGCCACGTCAAGATGTCAAAACTGCCACCCGACTTGGTGTACAAAAAGATCAGCGCGATCAGCATCAAGAGTGAGCCAAGCAAGGTGTACAAAAAGAACTTGAAGGCGGCGTAGATTTTATTGGGCCCACCCCAGATGCCGATGATGAGGTACATCGGTATCAGCGTGGCTTCAAAAAACACATAGAACAAGATGCCGTCGAGCGCGCAGAACACGCCGATCATCAAACCGCTCAAAATCAAAAACGCACCCATGTACTGGTTAACGCGCTCGGTGATCGCCTCCCAAGCCGACAGCACGACTACGACGGTGATGAAGGCTGTGAGCGGCACAAACCAAAACGAGATACCGTCCAGGCCCAAATGGTAGTTGACGTTAAAGCGCTCAATCCAGGGCGCTTTCTCAACCAACTGCATGGCCGAGGTGCCCAGCTTGAAGTCGCTGTAGAGTGGCAACGTAGCCACGAAACTGGCCAACGCGCCCACCAAGGCCACCCATCGCACAGTGCGCGCCTGATCGTCGCGGCCCAAGGCCAGTAGCAGCACGCCGAAGGCTATCGGCATCCAAATCGCAATACTCAACAAACCCATTATTCTTATCCTTCTTATTTGTTGAACCAGACGAAGTACGTCATCAACACAAACAGGCCCAGAATCATGACCAGCGCGTAGTGGTACAGATACCCGGTTTGCGC
>JANMTF010000236.1:0-3098 GCA_031390175.1 Polaromonas sp. | reverse complement strand
GACACCCCGGCCTTTGCAGGAGAAGGCCACGAAGTAGTCGTGCGCGCAGTCAGCGCAGCGGGCGCGGGCAAAGCCGTGGGCAAAGATGCCGCATTCGAGGTATTTGCCAAACGCCTGGCGCACATAGGGCTTGGGGGTGCGACAGTAGCGCCTGATCATCAGCATCAAAGGCAGCAGGAGAGGCCAGCGTGCGCACGCTGCTGCGCTTGGGCGGTGTTCCGGCTGGCACAGAGCTAGTGGCTAAAGAAGAAACTTCACCAGCGCCGCCGCCGCCACCACCCAAGCCACCAGCCATCTGCGAGCGCAGCAACTCCACCGCATGGCGGAAACTCACGCCCTGCCGTTTGATCACCCAATCAATCGGCCCGCCGCCGATCTGGCAGCCAAAGCAGTGCCACAGGTTCTTCGATGGTGTGATGACGAGGCTGGCCGTGTCGTCGGCGTGAAACGGACATTTGCCCGCCCAGTCCTTGCCCAGCTTCTTCAGCTCCACGCCCGCGCTCTCGATCAAGCGTTGCACCGATATGTCATCTTTTAGCCGCTGAAGGTCAGAGTCGGGAATGCGTGCCATGGTGGGGAAACCTTTCTGGGTGCAATACCCGAGTGCCGTAAAGGGCTTTTGCGTGCAAACAGGCCGCGAAATAAATAACTTCGTTTTAGTGTACGTCATTATGAAGTATTATTGAAGCCTACTCACCGAAACGAGGTTTATCTTTATGGCTTTCCAGTTCCTTGCCCCCTCTACTGCCATGACGATCAGCACCGCAGAACGCGATTTCTTTGTTTCCATGGGCGCGCGCATCGCCGCTTTGCGCAAGGCGCGCAGCATCACGCAAGTGCAGCTTGCCGAGAAGCTGGGTATTTCCCAGCAAACCCTCCAGTCTTACGAGTGCGGGCGCAGGCGTGTGCCGGTCTCAGCCATGCCGCAAGTGGCGCAGCATCTGGCGGTCTCGCTGGATGAATTGTTTGATTCGCAGCCCAAGGATGCGGCCAAGAGCGCACCAGCCAAACGCGGGCCGCTGCCGCAGTGGCAGCTGCAGCTGCAGCGCATTGGCTCGCTGCCGCGGGCCAAGCAGCAGGTGGTGATGCAGATGCTGGACGGCGTGCTCTCGGCTGAGGCCACAGCATGAGTGAGAATGAACCGCTACCGGCCAACCCTGCGCCCGCGCTGCGTTATCGCTTTGAATGGGATTCCAACAAGGAGCGGATCAATATCCAAAAGCATGATGGCATCACCTTCCGGCTGGCCAGCACGGTGCTGCATGATCCACTGGCGATGACGATCTACGATGAGGAGCACAGCGAGACGGAAGACCGCTGGGTGAGCCTAGGCCAAGCCTCAAACGGCCAAACGTTGGTGGTGATCCATACCTTCACGCCGATGCAGGATGAGCACGGCAAGATGGAGGTGCGGCTGATCTCGGCGCGTAAAGCGGATCGGGATGAGCGCCGCGATTATGAGCAAGGCGCGCGGTGATCGTGGCCTTGGCCAGCGATGAGAATGATTTTTGATGATGAGCAAATTTTTTACATTGAAGGTGAACGCATGAAAGAGCATTACGACTTTTCTAAAGGGGTGCGCGGCAAGTTCTACAACCAGAATGCGGTGTTTGAACTGCCGGTGTATCTGGATGAGCGCGTGCAGGGCTATCTATCTGCCAAGGCGCAGGCCAAGGGGGTTGAGCTGTCAGCGCTGGTCAATGATTTGCTCAAGCGAGAGATTGAGCTGGTGGAGGCGATGGGCTGAAGCGCCTCACGCCAAAGCGCCAGCGTGCATTGAGTCTTTAGCGGCGCAAGGCAACCGCGCCAAGGTGGTCACAAACTGTGACTACCCCCAGAACTCCAGCTCCTAGCGGCTAGGAGTGGATGGGCTGCTCTCTCATTAAAGATGAAGAGACAGACGACAGAGAGATGAAAGAGAAATGAGCAGATTGCCGTCATGGGTACTGCGCGGGGTGCTATTGAAACAGTAGTGATTATTTGTGTGAAATCGACATTACAGCTGACATCCGGGGTTTACATTGCAAACAGCAATCAAATCACAGGCACCCGCTCACTTCGATTAACCTCGATTACCCATTTCATTTTTCTTTCTTGGTAACGCACCCAGTAAATCGCTTGCCAAGCCCATCCATGTGGCAGCACCGCTCCGGCGCCATCCGTGTTATCAATGCAATACTCAAGCACCAGCTCATCATTGATGATGGCTGCCCCTTCGATGTTTGTAGCTTCTGGTGGCCAATATATCGACGGCTTTGACATAGAGGAAAGGAGGCTCAACCAATGCGGCCACCAGTTAATCCGCCACGGAATAAGTTTCCATGAGTTACCCGAGTCATGCGATTGATATACCTCGCACTCGTAGCGCGCCTCTTCACTGCGACTGATGAAGTCATAAGATACTTTTCGATAACTCAGCGGTTGAGGGCGCAACTCATAAAGTACGCCAGTTGAAGTTTTTAAGCGTAAAGGCTCTTCGCGTGAAATTTCTACAAACTCAGGGCTCATCTTTTAAATCCAATCGTGATGTCTTTGTACGCTTCACCAAAAGCCCAACCACCGTAATTCGCACCGAAATATCCACCACCGATTGCGCCCACTATGCTTGCACCGAGAATTACCGGCGCTGATACAGGTGCTGTGGCTAGTAACCCCACGGCTACGGCAGCACCCACGCTCGCGCCCTGCCAGCCGCCAAGCCAAGTGCCAGTTTCTTTAGCGATGGTATATCCAAGCTCGCCTGGCGCTGCATTGCGAATATTTGTAGCCGAGCTATAGGCACCAAACCCCACACCCGCAACGCCTAAAGGAGTCCCCACCCATTTTGCAAATGTATCAACAGATCCGCGCGACCTAGCGGCTCCCTCAGCGACTTTTACAGCGGTATTAAAAGGATCACCTGTACTGTATACGGATAGGAAATTCAATCGCATGAGAGCAAGTATGGCACGGATTTGGGGCACTCAAAAGCCACTGATCTCTGCCGTTTGAACGGTTGCAGCCGACGCAATGAACAAGGCGATGAAGCTGCTGCTCGCCAATCGGTTTTGAGCCTGCGACGCGCGCAGGCCCACCCCGCAGCGGGTCTGAAACGCTGC
>JANMTF010000210.1:0-11090 GCA_031390175.1 Polaromonas sp. | reverse complement strand
TGCGTGCGCTGTACAACGCGCGCGGCGTGATGGACGCGGCCTTTCGCAAAGACCCAGTCAACCGCACCACCTTCGCGCGCATTCTCATCGAGCCCAATGGCATCACCCATGCTATGCGCTTGATGAACCAAACATCCGTGCGGGCCGACAGGCCCTTCACGCCTCCCGTGGTTTGGTAGATGTGAAAGGTTTCCAAAATAGCGTGCGGGTCTTTCACATACAGGTCGTCGCTGGCCACTTCGATCATGCCGGCTTTGTTGGAAAACCTGGCGTTGATGGGCTGCGGCTCATGCGTTTGCGGGTTAGTGCGCTCTTCCAGTCGCTCGGCAATATTGAGCAGCAAAATTTGGTTCAGCTGCACCACCGCCTTGGCCGCCCAGTAGTAGCCGCGCATCAACTTTTCGCTGGCTTTGCGCTGGGTGTAGCTCTCGCCTTGGCTGCTGGCACTGTAGCCGAATCCCTCGGCCACCACATGTTGCAAGTCAAACACCAAGCGGTCTTCACGCCGCCGGGCCGCTATGTGCAAGCGCGCGCGCACCAGACTAAGCAAGGCTTCGTTGAGCTTGATTTGCTTGACCTCCAGCGCCGTGGCCAGGCCGTTACGCGCCAGTTCGTCCCAGCTTTTACCCAGGCCCGCTGCCTTGGCCACCCATAAAATTATCTGCAGATCGCGCAGGCCACCGGGAGACTCTTTGCAGTTGGGCTCCAGCGCATAGGGTGTGTCTTCAAACTTGGCATGGCGCTGGCGCATCTCCAGCGTTTTGGCCGTGAAGAAGGCTTGCGGGTCGAGGGCGGTGATAAAGGCTTTCAAAAAGCGCTTGTACTGCTTGCTGTCACCCACGATCAGGCGCGACTCCAGCAGGCTGGTTTGGATGGTGACGTCGTGCGCAGCCTCGGCCACGCACTCGGCCACGCTGCGCACGCTAGAGCCTATCTCCAAGCCCGCGTCCCAGCAGGCGCTGATAAAGTTTTCAATCGTGGTTTTGAGTTGCGTGTCGGTGTCCGGCGATGCCCAGTCGGGCAGTAGCAGCAGCACGTCCACATCGGAATACGGAAACAGCTCACTGCGTCCATAGCCGCCCACCGCGAGCAGCGCGCAGCCCGTATCAAAACTCGCCTCGACCCACAGCCTGCGCAGCACATCATCGGTAACGCTGCTGAGCTGGTGCAAGTGGCGCTTGACGCTGCGGGTAGACGCACCGGTAGCGGCTACTGCAGCCAATAGCTCGCTTTTTTTTAAGCGGTATTGCTCTTTAGCCGAATAAATCATTGCGGGAGCAGCTACTTTATTTATAGCAATTTTATTTTAAGAAGCTGTGGCAAATGCAGGCGGTGGTGGCGTGCCGGCAGACTGGGTCATGATCTCCCAGCCGGTCTCGGTCACCAGCACGCTGTGCTCCCACTGGGCAGACAGCGAATGGTCTTTGGTGACAATCGTCCAGCCATCGCCCAGCTCGCGGATCTCCTTGCGGCCCAGGTTGATCATCGGCTCGATGGTGAAAATCATGCCGGGCTTGAGCACCTCGCCGGTACCCGCTTTGCCGTAGTGCAGCACCTGCGGCTCTTCATGGAACTTTTGCCCCACGCCGTGGCCGCAAAACTCGCGCACCACGCTGAAGCCATTGCCTTCAGCAAACTTTTGGATCGCCGCGCCGATGTCGCCAAAACGCGCGCCAGCCTTGACTTTGCTGATACCGTGCCACATGGCCTCGTAAGTCAGCGAACACAGGCGCTTGGCAAAGGGCGACACCTCGCCCACCAAGAACATGCGGCTGGTGTCGCCATGCCAACCGTCTTTGATGACCGTCACGTCGATGTTGATGATGTCACCTTTTTTAAGCGCTTTGTCGCTGGGCATGCCGTGGCACACCACATGGTTGACCGAGGCGCAAATAGCCCCCGGAAACGGCGGGTAGCCCGGCGGCGCGTAGCCCACCGTAGCCGAGGTGCACTGCTGCACATCGTTAATAAAGGCCAGCGCCATTTTGTCCAGCGCACGGGTCGTCACGCCAGGCACGATATGCGGCGTAAGAAAATCCAACACCTCAGCGGCCAGCCGCCCCGCAATACGCATGCCTGCGATACCTGCTTCGTCTTTTAAAGTAATACTCATCACACAATTATCCCAGACTTGTCAATGCCCCTGAATCAAACCATCCACAAGAGAAAGGCACAGCCATTCAAACGCAATCTCAATAGCCGTTACAGGGTCAAGCAAAACGAGAATCAAAAGAACGCCTCCAGATCCGTGGGCGCGCCACGTTGCGCTTTTTCTAGCCGCTCTTGCGCGATGTCAACGAGCTTGGCCATTTTGGGGAACCAGGTCCCCGGATCTGCGGTGCCCTCGTCCACCCAAGCGATGTTCAACACGCCAAACACGGGGCACCATGCAGCCTCCTGGCCACCCGTCTGCTGGCGCAGTTGCATGCGGGGGTTGGGCAGGTAGTGGCCATTAAAGGTGCGTACCCAGAGCTGGCGACTGGGCTGGTAGGCGCTCAGCGCCTCGGCCCGGGCCAGAACGTGGTTGACGTAGCTGCGCTTTTTGCGCGCAGCTGCCCACAGATGGTCGGGCAGGAAATCCAATACGTCCTGTAGCGCGTCGGCAAAAAATCCCTGTCGATAGCGGTAGTAGGGTAAGGTACGCAGCGCGCAGCGGGTGGGATGGGTTTTAAAGCCGGCCAACATCAGGCTGAGCACCCAATACTCAGCCTGCTTGGGCTCCAGGCGAACCAGGCGGCCCTGGGTTTGCACGTCCAGCACCCGAGGTGCGATGCGATCAAACAGAGCGGCGATACTGCGCACCGCAAACCCTGGCTCCTGCAATGCACGGCCCAAGGCCCACCACCATGCTGTGTGGCCGTAGCCATCTTGCAACAGTGGGTTGGCTCCGCGCGCCAACAGCGCATCGACCAAAGGCAGGTTGCCTGAACACGCTGCCAACATCAAGGGCGAACTACCGCTGGGGGTCAAATGGTCTACCCCGTGCATGTCGCACTGGCGCAAGATGTCCTTGAAGTTGTGCGCCATATAGGGCTGTAGGTGGCGCTGTCGCAGGGCGGCTACGGCTTTGCAAGCAAGCTGCATCTGCTTTTCGTAATCGCCCTCAAACTGGGCTAGCAAGGGTTCGCCAAACGCGTCCCCCGGGGCCAAACTGCGCGCGGGCTGGAACTGCGCTTGCTTGGCCAGTTGCTCCACCCAGGCATGCTGGCCATGCCACAGGGCGTAGTCCAGCAGCGCCTGGCGCGGCTTGGTAGAGGGCTGGCTGCGGTCCAGGGCGCGCGGCAGAAGCTCGCGCATCAGCGGCTCCGACCACGGTGTCCAGGGCACGGGCTTGAACTGCAAAAAGCTCTCGCGGATGGCGCGGGCCTGCTCGTCCTTGCCTTGCAGCTCCAGCTTGCGTGCCTCTTGCGCCCACTCCTCGCGGGTGGAGGTCTGCACGGGAGCCGTGGTGGTGTCAGAAGCCTGCATCACCTTGAGCCCCAGCAAATCGAGCAAGGGGTGCGCGGTATCGGACTCGACCAGCACCAGGCTTTCTACCGCCCGCGTCATGGCGACGTACAGCGCGTTGACATAAAACTTGTAGAGTTCGAGCGACTTGTCTTCCTTGTTGCGGGCGCGGCTGTAGCCCAGCTCGTCCACCGCCAGGTCGGCTGCGCTGACACCATTGCACACCTCGGCATACGCCGCGCGCTGGCCGGACACCAGGCCGTGCAAGATCACATGCGGATACTCCAGGCCCTTGGCCTCATGCACGGAGAACACCAGGGGCGTGCGAAAGTGCTCGCGTGCGCCCGCCTTGTCTTCATCGCGCAGCACAATGACGGCATGCTGGACCGAGGCACGGGTGCGTGCGTCCAGCTCGCGCATCTGCGCCTCGCGTGCGGGCAGCAGGCTGACGCTGCCCTCGATGGGCGAGGCACTTCTGACCAGAAAATTGCTCTCGCGGTCAATCGAGCCAAAACGCGCCTGCTTGATTTTGAGCAGGGTGTTGGCCAGCTCGGTGACCGTGCGGGTGTTGCGAAAGTTCGCTTGCAACACCGACAGGCTCTGGCGCTGCGCAGCCTCACCGGCCAGCCCCTGCCAAAAGACGGAGCGCACCCCCGCCCAGGAGAAAAAGTTAGGGTGGACGATCTGGTTAGAGTCACCACACAGCAAAAACTGCCCCGGCTCTTTCAGGCAGGCCAGCACCAGGGCGAGCTGCACATTGGTCAGGTCTTGCACCTCGTCAATGACGATAAAGTCAAACACCGGCACGGCCAGCGCGCGCCAGGCATGCGCCACCAGGTTCAGATCGAACTGCCCACTCTCTTGCAGCCACTGCAGGTAGCGCCCAAACAGGCCGTGCGCAGCCACGCGGGCATCGGTGCCCAGCAGGGACTGGCGCGCGCCCAAGGCCAGGTAGGCAGGCAAATCCAGCGGGCCTTGCGCACCCGCGCTGATGACCCCGCGAAACTCCTCAAACAGCGCATGCGCGTCCAGCTCACCCAGGGCGCTGCGCAGGGTTTGGCGGTGCCGCTCAAACCAGGCGCTAAAGGCGGGAAAGTTCACTTCCCGGCCACTGGGCACGCGCAGGGTTTCTACGAATTCACGGTAGCTTAAAAACTGCGCCTCCTGCGTGGGGTTCTCATAGCCGTGGGCATCGTAGAGGGCGCGCGCCGACTGGGCCAGATAGGCCGAGTGCGTGACGTAGAGCACCTGGCCCTGTGCCTCGCGCAGCTTGGTCAGGGTGACCGCCGTTTTACCTGATCCAGCTGACCCCACCACGACGATGGGCGATGGCTGGCGACGAATGGCCTCTTGCGCATCGTCAAACAAGATCGGCTTGTCCAACAGCTCAAACTCGGTATGCCGCGCCTGCAGCCAGCGCAGCGGCACGGTACCCGTCGCCCCAGTTGCACCAACGCCTGCCGCTTCGCTGGCCAGCACCAAAGGCTCCAGCTCGATCTTGGCCTCATCCACCGTCGCCCCGCGCAAAAAGCGCGATTTCTCATAGGCGTGGTTTTCAATCACCTCCAGCGCCAGACACACCGTCTCGTCGCCAAAGCGGGCAAACTGCAGCAGCAGGCGGTGGCTGTAGTCCAGCTTGGCACGCCAGTAGGGTGTGGGGCTGAGCTTTTTGACATCCGCACTGCGAAAGTCATCGGCTTCTATCGCCTTGCGCAGCTTGGCAAACAGCGCTTTCACGCGGCGGATGTCGAGGTCTTTGTACAGGAGTAGGCGCATGGACGGGAATCATAACTTGCCGCATACCCCTTGAACGGCTTCACAGTGGCGATTCAAAGCACTGTCCGCTATGGCCCAGTCAAAACGCCTCTGTGTAGACCATTTTTATATACAAAATTAGGCTTTAGCCCAATAAAATATTGCGCAAGAAGCTACTTTATTGATAGCATTTACTTTTGCTTGCGCGGTGGTAACCCGGTGTGCTGGGTGAGAATGCGACCCGGTTGAGCGGCAACCCGCATGGGCGCCACGGGCGCAGCGGCTGCGCTTGACCCACCCGTGCGGCCTTTGACTTTACTGCCCACCACGCTGGAGTTTTTACGCCGCGCGCCTACGTAGCTGCCATCCGTCATGGGCTGGAAGGTGGGGATCAAATGGTGTTTGCCGTTGCCGATCAAATCGGCGCGGCCCATGGCTTTCAAGGCCTCGCGCAGCAGCGGCCAGTGGTTGGCGTCGTGGTAGCGCAAAAAGGCTTTGTGCAGGCGGCGGCGCTTGTCGCCGCGCACGATGTCTACCGTCTCGCTATCGCGGGTGATTTTGCGCAGCGGGTTGCGGTTGGTGTGGTACATGGCCGTGGCGGTGGCCATGGGGCTGGGGTAGAAGGTTTGCACCTGGTCGGCGCGAAAGCCGTTTTGCTTGAGCCAGATAGCCAGGTTCATCATGTCTTCATCGCTCGTGCCGGGGTGGGCGGCGATGAAGTAGGGGATGAGGTACTGCTTTTTACCGGCCTCAGCGCTGTACTTTTCAAACATCTGCTTGAACTTGTCGTAGCTGCCGATGCCGGGCTTCATCATCTTACTCAGCGGCCCGCCCTCGGTATGCTCGGGCGCGATTTTGAGGTAGCCGCCAACGTGGTGGGTGACCAGCTCTTTCACGTATTCAGGGCTTTGCACGGCCAGGTCGTAGCGCAGGCCGGAGCTGACGAGAATCTTCTTCACGCCCTTGAGCTCGCGTGCGCGGCGGTACATTTTGATCAGGGCGCTGTGGTCGGTGTTCAGATTGGGGCAAATGCCGGGATACACACAGCTGGGCTTGCGGCAGGCAGATTCAATCTCCGGCGATTTGCAGCCGATGCGGTACATATTGGCTGTCGGGCCGCCCAAGTCAGATATCACGCCAGTGAAGCCTTTGACGCTGTCTCTGATGGCTTCTACTTCGCGGATGACCGAGTCTTCGGAGCGGCTTTGGATGATGCGGCCTTCGTGCTCGGTAATCGAGCAGAAGGTGCAGCCGCCAAAGCAACCGCGCATGATGTTGACGGAGAAACGGATCATCTCCCAGGCGGGGATTTTGGTCTCGCCGTCGTGCGAGCCGTTGGCATCAGCATAGGACGGATGTGGTGATCTTGCATACGGCAGGTCGAACACCAAATCCATCTCGGCGGTGGTCAACGGGATGGGCGGCGGGGTGATCCACACGTCGCGCGCTGTCGTGCCCTCGCCGTGCTTTTGCACCAGAGCGCGGGCATTGCCGGGGTTGGTCTCCAGGTGCAGCACGCGGTTGGCGTGGGCGTAGAGCACGGGGTCAGACTTGACCTGCTCGTAGCTGGGCAGGCGAATCACGCTGCGATCACGCGGGGGCGTTTTGAGATTGTTTTTACTCAGCGCCGGGTTGGGCACGAAGGTCAGGGGCTTGATAGTGAAGCCTGAGTCTGGCTTACTTGCATCAGCAGGCGCGTCCATCAACCCGCGCAATGTTTGCGCATCGCCTGCCGCCGCAGGCAAGCCCGCCTGCACAGACACCACAGAATCTTCCTTGGCGCACGACCCACCCTGCTCGCGGGCCAAATCAGCGCTCATCATGTAGGGGTTGACATGCTGCTCGGTGCGTCCGGGTGTGTCCACATCGGTCGAGTCAATCTCAAACCAGCCCGCAGCATTTTGCCGCTGCACAAATGCGGTGCCGCGAATATCGGTGAGGTTTTCTATCGGCTCTTTGGCACCCAGGCGGTGCGCTATCTCTACGATAGCGCGTTCCGCATTGCCGTAGAGCAGCAGATCGCATTTGGCATCCACCACTATGGAGCGACGCACTTTGTCTTGCCAATAGTCGTAGTGGGCAATGCGCCTTAACGACCCCTCAATACCGCCCAAAATAATCGGCACATCGCTGTACGCCTCTTTGCAGCGCTGGCTATAGACCAAGGCCGCGCGATCCGGCCGCGAACCGCCCTGCCCGCCGGGCGTGTAGGCATCGTCACTGCGGATTTTGCGGTCTGCCGTGTAGCGGTTGATCATGCTGTCCATATTGCCTGCGGACACGCCGTAGAACAAATTGGGTTTGCCCAGGGCCTTGAAGGGCTCGGCGCTTTGCCAGTCGGGCTGGGAGATGATGCCAACACGGAAACCCTGGTTCTCCAGCACGCGGCCGATCACGGCCATGCCAAAGCTGGGGTGGTCTACATACGCGTCGCCACAGACAATCACGACATCGCAGCTGTCCCAGCCCAGTGCCAGCATTTCTTCCCGTGTGCTGGGCAAAAACTTGGCCACGCCAAAGCGCGCCGCCCAGTACTTACGGTAGCTGGACAGGGGCTTGGCGTCGCGTGGGAACAGCGACACGTCGTTAAAAATGGCGGGGCGTGCGGTCATGGGGTAAATGGAAGGCGAAAGACTGATTTTAAGGGTTTACCCACCATTGACCTAATAAAAGCCCTAAACAAGTACAAATTCACTGCACACAGTGTTTTGTCGGCTACGCAAAGCCTCATTTACAACACCACCCACTCGAATTTTGACTCATTTGCGTTTTAGCCCCCAATGAGGTGAAAATACTTACCTCTTGCCTATGTCGCACCCACCCGAACAAAGCACTTTTGCCGATACCACCATGGATTCCAAGTCTGGGGAATCCGAAGTGGGCAGCTACGGCTTTTTGGGGCGCTACCGGCTAGACCGCATGATCGGCCACGGGGCCATGGGCGCGGTGTTTGAGGCTTTTGACAGCACGCTGGGCCGCACCATCGCCATCAAAACCCTCTACACCCAGCCCGATCAAACCAACGCTGGTTTTGACGCCGCCACCGTAGACGCCGCTATTTTGCAAGAGGCGCGCACCGCCGCGACGCTGAACCACCCGCACATCGTCACCGTGTACGACGCTGGCCGCGCTAGCAGCACCATGCTCCAGCGTGAGCTGCCTTATGTGGCCATGGAGCTGCTGCACGGCATAGACCTGCGCCAACGTATTGCCCAGCGCCCCAGCCTGGGCCAGCGTGAGGCGGTCGCACTGGTAGGCAAGCTGGCGCTGGCGCTAGACCATGCGCACAAGGGTGGCGTGCTGCATTGCGACATCAAACCAGCCAACGTGTTCATTACCAAGAATGGAGCGCCTAAAATTCTGGATTTTGGCTTGGCCAAATTTACCAGCCTGGCTGCGCACAGTGCCAACACGGCAAACAACAACGTGATCGCAGGCTCGCCACAGTACATGTCGCCCGAGATGGTGCTGAGCATTACAGATGCCCAGCAAGAAGTAGGTGTGCGCAGCGATGTGTATTCGCTGGGGGTGATTTTGTACGAGTTGCTCTGCGGCAAGCAACCCTTTACCGCGCCCACTCTGGAGCTTTTGCAAGAGCGTATTGCCCACGCACCCGCAGAGGCGCCACACAAGGTCAACACCGCCATTCCGCGCGATTTATCGCGCATTATGTTGCAGGCTTTGGCCAAAAAACCTGCCGACCGCTACCGCAGTGCCGGCCAACTTGCCCGTGAGCTGCGCCGTTGGGGTGCAGGCGCTGCAGAGGGTGACGCATTGGCCGATGCCACCCACCACCCCAGTGCGCCTGCTGCGCGGGTAGAACGAAGCAACCAGGGCAACCACCGCTACGAGCCAGCGTCTACCGTACGGTCTGGCCCGCCCTCGATACCCATGCCACCTGCCGGTTCGGTTTCGGGCAGTAAAAGCAAAGTATGGCTGGCAGCTAGCCTGACGGGCATTGCAGCCTTGGGGCTTGGCGTGTGGCTGTGGTTTGACAGCCCCTCCACTGCCGCTGCACCCGGCGGCACAGCCGCGAGCACTCCAGGCAACCCAACACACCGTACTGCAGTAGCGACCGGTTCAGCCCTGACAGCGCCAGTGTTGGCTAAGGCACCTGATTTTCCAGCTTCCGCCCAAGCCACTGCACCCCGAACTGACGCCTTTGCAGCTGTGCGCAACGGCGCAGCCGCTTCACCCGCCTACGCTATTGAGTCTGCCTCTGTCAGCAGCCCGCCAACCACAGCAACAACAGGCCGCATTCACATCATCGCCACCCCTTGGGGTGAGGTGGAAGTCGATGGCAAAAAGATGGGGGTATCACCGCCCTTGACCATTCTGAGCCTCCAACCAGGCGAACACACCGTGGTACTGCGCAATGCCGACTATGCAGCCCGCACATTTAAGGTTAAAGTCGAGCTCGACAAAACCGAACGTGTAGCATATAAGTTTCAATAACTAAGCTTGGAGACTTTTCATTGATGAACCCGCGTCACCTCTTCCGTTTCAACACTTTGGCACCTATGTGCCTGGCGGTTCTCCTTGCCGCCTGCGCTAGCCAAACCCCTACACCCGCGCCCGCGCCCGCGCCAGCGCCTGTGCCTGCTCCCGCTCCAGCGGTAGTGGTAGCACCTGCCCCTGCCCCTGCTCCGGTCTATGTGGTTCCTGCACCTACGCCAGCACCTGCACCCTCACCCGTGGCCGCTGCACCGGTGGTATCAGGCAACTCTGCCGGCGCACCCGCGCTCAACGAAGGCGTAGCCGCATTCCAAAAGGGTGAATACCGCCGCGCCGAAACCAAGCTGGCAGAAAGCCAAAAGCTGGGCTTGAAGTATGTCGACGAGATCGTGCGCGCCCACAAAACCCAAGCATTTTTGTACTGCGTCACCAAGCGCACCGCGCAGTGCGAAAAATCCTTCCAGTCAGCCTTCGACATAGACAGCAGTTTTGACTTGTCTCGCGCCGAACGCGGCCACCCCGTATGGGGCCCGGTGTTTGCCAAGGTGAAAAAGAAACAACCTAAATAAGAGCCTTGGGGCAGGAGGCTAGCAAGCGCGCGACGGAAAATGCGCGACACCTTATTTATGAAGCTTTTGGCCTCCAGCCCAATAGAATATTGCGGGAGAAGCTCCTGTATTTATAGCAAATAATTTCACTGCACTGGCAGGATAGGGGTAAAGCGCGCAGGATAATAGGCGCATGAGTTCTGACGCTTCTCCCCCCTCCAAGGCCCCTGCTACCGCCAGCCTCGCCACCACCCAGCCGCAGTCCAAAACCGAACTCTTTCTCACCTTCAACAGCATCGCGCTGCAAGGCTTTGGCGGGGTGCTCACCATCATCCAGCGCGAGATGGTAGACAAACGCCGCTGGATGACGCAGCACGAGTTTGTGGAAGACTGGGCGGTAGCCCAAGTATTGCCTGGTGGCAATGTGATCAATTTGTGCATCATTCTGGGCAACCGCTACTTTGGCTGGCGCGGCGCGCTGGTGGCGCTGGCCGGATTGATGGCCGCGCCGCTAGTGATTGTGCTGGTCTTGGGCACGCTGTACACCCAGTTTTCACAAGTGCAGGCCATCTCGGGTGCCGTGCGCGGCATGGGGGCTGCAGCGGCAGGGTTGATAGGCGCAGCCGCTATCAAAATGCTCTATGGCTTGAAAAACAATATCCTGGGCAAACCCATGTGTGCCGCATTGATCGTGCTCACCGTAGCAGCTATTGGCTACATGCGCCTGCCCTTGATCACTACTGTGCTGGGCCTGGGACTGCCAGCGTTTGCCTATGCCTGGTGGTTGGTGCGCCGCGCTGAGCAGCGCGCAGCTTTGGCAGCCACGGGCAAGGGAGATACTTTATGACATTAGACCATTGGCTGGCCCTGTTCGGTCACTTTGCA
>JANMTF010000205.1:0-8681 GCA_031390175.1 Polaromonas sp. | reverse complement strand
GCTGTGACCGTCTAACAAACTGTCGACTGGCTGCAAGCAGGCCATGCGCTCGCTCTCAGTCATGGCTTCCAGTTGCAGCAAAGTCACTGCATCTTTGATATCCAGACCACCCGTGTGAGTGCGGCGCAGTGCGCTCAAATGTGCACCACAACCCAAAGCCTCACCAATATCCTCGCCCAGCGTACGTATGTAGGTGCCTTTGCTCACAGTAGCTATTATTTTAATAGCTACTCGCGCCATATTTGACTGGTCCAAGGCCACATTGAGCTTATAAATTGTGACATTGCGCGCTTCGCGCTCAATCGTGATACCTTCGCGCGCATATTCGTACAGGGCCTTGCCATCTTTCTTGAGCGCACTGTGCATCGGCGGCACTTGGCTGATGGGGCCAGTAAACAACTTTTCCACCCGGTCAATATCGGCCTGCGTGACGTTAACATCGCGCGTCGCAATCACTTCACCCTCGGCATCGCCGGTACTGGTTTTAACGCCTAGCACCGCAGTAGCCTCGTAAGTCTTGTTCGCCTCTAACTGCAAAGCACTGAACTTGGTCGCTGCACCAAAGCACAGTGGCAGCACACCGGTTGCCAAGGGGTCGAGCGTACCGGTGTGGCCCGCTTTCTCGGCACGCAGCAGCCATTTGGCCTTTTGCAGCGCGTCATTACTCGACAGGCCTATCGGCTTGTCGAGCAAGAGCACCCCATGTACGGGGCGCCTCACGACCCGTACTCGTGGAAGCGACGCACCCCCACGCTCCCCCGCTGCGCGTGGTCCGCTGCCCCCCAAGGGGGCCTTCGCACCTTGGGACGGCCCGGCGGTGCTCATACTTATTCCTCGACCTCTTCGTTCTTGGAACGCGAGGCCACGGCCTTGCTGATCAGGGCATTCATGTCGGATGCCCGCTCAATGCTTTGGTCAAACTGAAAATGCAAAGTCGGCACGGTGTGGATGTGCAGTTTTTTAAACAGCCCATTGCGCAAAAAACCTGCGGCCTGGTTAAGCGCTTTTTTAGCTTCTTCGGGCTCGCCAATGAGCAAACTGAAATACACCTGCGCATGCGCGTAATCTGGCGTCACTTCTACGGAGTTGATCGTCACCATGCCTACGCGCGGGTCTTTGAGCTCACGCGCGATCAGCTCTGCCAGATCCCGCTGGATCTGGTCGCCGACACGGATGCCGCGATTGGGGGCTGATGATTTTTTCTTGGGCATCTTGGGTGTTTAGAGAGCGAGCCACCAGCGGCTGGCGCGCGGCAGGTAGAACATGTCGGGGTTGTGCGACATGGCCACCCGAACCGCTTGGCCGGTGATACGCTGCGTGTCGATAAAACCGATAAAGCGGGAGTCGTTGCTGTTGTCGCGGCTATCGCCCAACACCAGCACGTGGCCAGCGGGCACTTGCACGGGTTCGAATTCAAAGCTGCGATTCATGGCCACGATGCGCGCCACTTCAATCGGCTTGGCACCCAACTGCTCACTCCATACTTCAGCCAACAAATCGCCAGACTCGGTAGGGATAATTCGCGCTGCATCGACCAGTTTGCGCTCAATGACTTTGCTATTGATGGTCAAGGTGTTGTTGTGCATCTCGATCACATCACCCGCCACAGCGGCTACCCGCTTGATCAGGTTGACTTCATCTTTCGGCGAGTCAAACGTAATCACATCACCTCGCGCAGGGCTACCCCAATTGGCGATCTGCTGCAAAGTAAAAGGCACGCGCAGGCTGTAGGCCAACTTGTTCACCACCACCCGGTCACCCGAGATCAAAGTGGGGTTCATGGAGGAGGATGGCACGAAGTTCCAGTCGGCCACAGCAGAGCGGAACACAAACATCAAACCTATAAAGAGCACAAAGCCTTTATTGTTTCGCCATAAGTTTTTCAACGTATCCATGAGCCGTCCTTTGCCTTAGCTTTTGCGTTCGCCTTTTACAGCGTACGCGCCACTTCCTTGATCTCAAAGAACTCCAACACGTCATTTTCTTGAATGTCGTTGTAGTTCTTGATGTTCAAGCCGCACTCGAAGCCTTCTTTGACTTCTTTCGCGTCGTCTTTGAAGCGCTTGAGCGAGTCGAGTTCACCCGTGAAGATGACCACGTTCTCGCGCAGCAGGCGCAGCTTGGCGGTACGTTTGACCAAACCGCTGGTCACCATACAACCGGCAATTGAGCCGATTTTGGTCACGCGGAAGACCTGGCGAATCTCGGCGGTACCCAAGATTTCTTCTTTCTTGTCTGGGGTCAGCATGCCGCTCAAGGCTGCTTTCACATCGTCTACTGCATCGTAGATGATGTTGTAGTAACGAATGTCCACGCCGTTGTTCTCGGCCAGCTTGCGGGCTCCTGCGTCGGCGCGGGTATTAAAGCCAATGATGACGGCCTTGGACGCAATGGCCAAGTTCACATCAGACTCCGAAATACCGCCCACTGCGGTGAACACCATTTGCACCTTGACCTCGGGGGTCGAGAGCTTGAGCAATGACTGCGCCAGCGCTTCCTGCGAACCCTGCACGTCGGCCTTGACAATCACCGGCAGCAATTTGACTTCGCCTGCATTGATGTCGGTGAACATGTTCTCCAACTTGGCTGCTTGCAGCTTGGACAGCTTGGTATTGCGGAACTTGCCAGCACGGTAGGTGGCGATCTCGCGCACACGGCGCTCGTCCAACATCACCATGAACTCGTCACCCGCAGAAGGCACCTCGGTCAAACCCTGGATTTCCACCGGAATGGACGGACCCGCTGTTTTGACGGGTACGCCGTTTTCGTCCAACATGGCGCGCACGCGGCCATAGGTGGAACCAGCCAGCACCATGTCGCCCGCCTTGAGCGTACCCGACTGCACGAGCACCGTAGCCACAGGGCCACGGCCTTTGTCCAGACGCGCTTCAATCACCAGGCCTTTGGCCATGGCATCGACTGGCGCACGCAGCTCCAGCACCTCGGCTTGCAGCAGCACCTGCTCCAGCAAATCATCAATGCCTTGACCGGTTTTGGCCGAGACCTGCACGAAAGGTGAGGAGCCGCCAAATTCTTCGGGCACCACTTCTTCGGCAATCAGCTCGTTGCGCACACGGTCCAGGTTGCTACCGGGCTTGTCGATCTTGTTGATCGCCACCACCAAAGGCACACCGGCTGCTTTCGCATGCTTGATGGCTTCTTTGGTTTGCGGCATCACACCGTCGTCGGCTGCCACCACCAAGATCACGATGTCGGTCGCCTTGGCACCACGGGCACGCATGGCGGTAAACGCCTCGTGGCCCGGAGTATCGAGGAAGGAGACCATACCGCGCGGGGTTTCCACGTGGTAAGCGCCAATGTGCTGGGTAATGCCACCGGCTTCGCCCGAGGCCACTTTGGCACGGCGAATGTAGTCCAGCAAAGATGTTTTACCGTGGTCGACGTGGCCCATGACGGTCACCACAGGGGCGCGCGGCAACAGCTCGGCGGTTTGCTCGGTCGTATCGTCGTCGGTAAATGCCTCTGGGTCGTCCAGCGCAGCCACGACAGCTTTGTGGCCCATTTCTTCGACCACGATCATGGCGGTGTCCTGGTCCAGCGGCTGGTTGATGGTGACCATCTGGCCCAGCTTCATCAGCTTCATGATCACTTCGGATGACTTGACCGCCATCTTGTGGGCCAATTCGGCCACGGTAATCGTCTCAGGCACATGCACTTCGATGATACGTGCCTCGACGGCGGCTGCAGGAGCTGCGACTTCGCGGTCATCCTCGCCACGGCGGCGGCCGCGCGGGCCTGAGCGCCAGTTGCTACGGCCTACGCCGCCGCTGGTGTCGCCGCGGGTTTTGATTTCTTTCTTCTTGGCCGGATCGCCACCCCAGCTGGAGGACAGTTTCTCGGATTTGACTTCGGTTTTGGCGCCCCGTGGACCGGCTGTGGGCGACGTGGAAGTGCCAGTGCCCGCAGGCTTGACACCGGGCTTGGCACCAGGCGTGCCAGCAGGCTTGTGCAGCGTACCCTTGACGCTGTCTTTGGCCACCGGTTTGGGTTCTTCGGGCTTTTTAGCGACCAGCACACGCTTGGGCGCACTCATCATGGCGCGAATGGCCTGGGCTTCGGCCAAGGCCACATCGCGGCGATCGGTGAGATCTTTGGCGCGGGCTACGTCGTCAGCTTTAGCTTGTGCAGCGACACGCACGGTTTCGTTGGCTGCGGCTTTGGCTTGGTCGGCCACAGCGGCGGCGGCTGCCGCCTTGCTGGCCTGCAGATCGATCTGTGCAGCAGCTCTGTCTGCTTGCTGGGCTTCTTTACCGGCTATGACAGCTTCTTTTTCAGCGCGCGCAGCTATTTTTCGAGCAGCATCTTCGGTCTGCATTTGCGCTAGCGTTTTAGGAGCTGCTTGCGCAACTTCCTGCTGGGTTGCGCCTTCTTTTTGCACATCATCCTGGGCGCGGTTAGCGGCATCTACGGCCTGCATGGCTGCCGCCATGTCGCGCGCTTCTTGCGCTTCGCGCAGGGCGCGGCGTTCGGCCAGGTCTTCTTCCTGGCGACGCAGCAGCTCGGCTTGGCGGCGGGCCTCTTCCTCGCGGCGGGTTAACTCGGCATGGTCAATGACAGGCTCGACAGCAGGGGCAGGCTCAGTTTGCTCCACGCTTTCCACCTCGTCGTCACGCTGAACGAAGGTGCGCTTTTTACGCACCTCGACCTGGATGGTGCGGGCTTTGCCAGTGGCATCAGCTTGCTTGATCTCGGTGGTGGATTTTTTCACCAAGGTGATTTTTTTGCGCTCAGCCGAAGCGGTGCCGTGGCTGGTTTGCAAATAGCTCAGCAGCTTTTGCTTGTCCGCATCGGTCAGCGCGTCGCTGGCAGACGCTTTGGGCACACCTGCGCTCCTGAGCTGCTCTAACAGGGTGTCGTTGGATTTTTTGAGTTCGTTTGCGAACTCAGAGACTGTGGTACTTGACATAATTTTCTGATCGTCTCCATGATATTACTGAGCCGCTGGCGCTGTATCGTCTGCTTTGGCAAGGTCTGCTTTCGCATCAACTGCCTTGGCATCAACAGCCTTTGCATCGTTGACAAACCAGTGCTCTCGCGCTTTCATAATCAGCGCGGTGGCCTCAGGGGCCGACTGACCGGTGATATCAGTCAGCTCGTCGGTGGCCAGGTCGGCCAGGTCGTCACGGGTGTGGATATTGTTTTCAACCAGCTTGGCAATCAGCTCAGGCGTCAAACCGTCCAGGTGGTTGAGGTCTTGGCTGACTTCGCCGCCTTCAGCGGACTCTTCTTTGGCAATCGCCATGGTCAACAGCGCGTCTTTAGCGCGGGTGCGCAACTCGGTGACGGTGTCTTCGTCGAAGCTTTCGATCTCCAGCATCTCTTGCAGCGGCACGTAGGCCACCTCTTCCAGACTGGTAAAGCCTTCTTCAATCAAAATGTCGGCCACTTCCTGGTCCACATCCAGCTTGGCCATAAACAAAGCGCGGGTGGTTTCTATCTCGGAGGCTTGCTTTTGCGCGGACTCAGCAGCGTCCATGATGTTGATCTTCCAACCGGTGAGGTCAGAAGCCAAGCGCACGTTTTGGCCACCACGGCCAATGGCGATAGCCAGGTTCTCTTCGTCCACCACCACATCCATGGCGTGGCGCTCTTCGTCCACTACGATGGAACTGACGTTGGCCGGGGCCAGCGCGCCGATGACAAACTGCGCTGGATCTTCGCTCCACAGCACGATGTCTACGCGCTCACCAGCCAGCTCGGTAGTGACACCGTTCACACGCGAACCGCGCACACCGACGCAGGTACCGATCGGGTCTACGCGCTTGTCATGCGAGAGCACGGCAATCTTGGCGCGCGAACCTGGGTCACGGGCGCAGGACTTGATCTCCAACAGGCCTTGTTCGATCTCGGGCACTTCGTTGCGGAAGAGCTCAATCATGTAAGCGGGGGCTGAGCGGCTCAAGATGATGGGGGCACCGCGCAAGGTGGTGTCTACTTCCATGATCATGGCGCGCACGCGGTCGCCGGTGCGCAAGTTTTCTTTAGGAATCATCTCGCTGCGGCGCAGGCGGCCTTCTACACGGCCGCTCTCGACAATGATATCGCCCTTGTCCATGCGCTTGACGGTGCCGACAAAAATCTTGTCGCCACGGCTCATAAAGTCGTTAAGCAAAATCTCGCGCTCGGCATCACGGATTTTTTGCAGAATGACCTGCTTGGCCGCCATCGCGCCAATACGGCCAATGGGCACGGACTCTACCGGTTTTTCGATGTAGTCACCCTCTTCGATGTCGGCGATCTGATCGCGTGCGTCCATCAACATTTCTTCGGCATCGGGGTTTTGCAGGCCCGCGTCGTCTGCCACCACCAGCCAGCGGCGAAAGGTTTCGTAGTTGCCAGAATCACGGTCTAGTGCTACGCGGATTTCCACATCGCCATGGCCTTCGGTTTGTTGCAGCTTTTTGGTAGCTTGCGCCAAGGCAGCTTCCACAGCACCAAACACCACGTCTTGCTCGACGTTTTTCTCACGGGAAATGGCTTCAATCAGCATCAACATTTCACGGTTCATGTCACTAGCTCCTTAAATCATCAAACTAAATATGGGCAAACACAAAGTGCTTGCAACCAAAAAAAAAATCAAATCGTCTGCTTCAAGCGGTCTTTGGCTTGCGGCCCTTAAAGTCCACAATCGGTGCCAAACGCGCCTCGCGCAGCTCATCCAACGTAAACCCCAGCGCCTGCACTGGCGGCGGCGCTTTCTTGGCGCTCACACGCGCACCCGGCTTGGCCTTGGGCGCATCGCTCCAGACGATTTGCCAACCCACTTGTTCATCGTGGACCACCTTTTCCAGCGTGCCGCGAAATTTTTTGCGGTTGGCGCTCACCGTACCACGCTCGTCCTTGGCCACCGCATCACCTACTGGCGCCTTCAGAGTCAGGTCAATCACCTCACCCACAAAACGCTCTAAATCTGCCAAGTGGCGCAGCGGGCGGTCAATACCTGGCGAGGACACCTCCAGCCTGCGGTAATCGATCTCTTCCACTTCCAGTGCAAACTGCAGCTGGCGCGTGACGCGCTCACAGTCTTCCACCGCGACCAGCGCCTCAGAGCCGCCCGGCTGCCAAGGATGGTCAATGGTGATGCGCAGCAGGCCACCCGCAGAGCGCTCAATCTCTACGAGGTCGTATCCCAAACCACTCACCGTGGTTTCAACAATGGTTTGCAGACTCAAAACCGTTCAGCCAAAAAAAAACGGGCGCTAAATGCCGCCCGTTTGGTCGATATGTGTCTGATTATAAAGGATTTTTAGATGTTTGCAAGGGCTGTAGGGGCTTGTTTTTGCAGTGCAGCAATGCGCGCATGCATCAATTTGAACCATAAAGGCGGCACCATCGCCAGCCAAAGGCAACCCGCATACCCCGTGGGCAGCTGCGGCCCAGGTAGCGCCTCTAGGGTGGCATAGGGCTTCCAGGCGTGCATGTGGTGGTCAGCGTGGCGCTGCAGGTTCACCAACAGGCTGTTGGTCACGACATGGTCAGCGTTCCAAGCGTGCATCATGCCAAAAGCCTCACGTTGATTGCCCTGCGTGCTGCGCTGCAAGCCGTAGTGCTCAATGTAATGCACAATCTCGAGCAGCAGGAAAGCTATCATCGACTGGCCTGCAAAAAATACTACATATTTTATAGCTGCTCCCGCTTCTAAATAAAGGGCTGGCAGCACTAACAGCATCAAAGACACCACGGCGCTGAACAGCAAGGGGCTGCGCAGCCAAGACGACTTCATTTGCGCAATACGCTGGCCTTCCAGCCGCCAGCCACTTTGCAGACTGCCCCACACAGTGCGGGGTAAAAAGTGGTACAGGCTCTCGCCATAGCCGGCCGAGGCCGGGGCGTCATGGGTGGCGGCGCGAGGGTGGTGGCCACGGTAATGCTCCACCATAAAGTGCCCGTAGCACACACTGGTCATCAGCACCCAAGCGCAAAAACGGTCGAATTTCAGCTTGCTATGGCCCAGTTCATGCGCAAAGGTAATGCCCTGCGCACCGCAAACTTAGCCTACGGCAAAGGTCAGTCCCAGGGCGGTGAGCCAGCTACTGTGCACTATGGTGTAGGCTGCCACATCTATCAAGGTAAGCTGCATCACTACAAATATCCGCAAAATCCAGCGAAAATAGCTTGAGTTGGCTTGTGCATCGATAGCCGCTGGCGACGTTTTCCCGCCGGGCAAAACCACCTCCAGCAACGCTATGCCGCTCCAAAATACCAGTGTAAACACGCCGCTGAGGTGGGGCATTACCACCACGCCTACTAAGGAAACGCAGGTCAAACAGGCGCATGGGGTGCAATGTCGCATAGCTGGTTATTCCAGGCAAGCGGGGAAATCTGTAAAACCTTAGGGTATAGCCTAGACTGGTGCGACAACTCTAATTTGCAGCTTGGTGTCAGTCGCCATGCCTCGCTTATCGTTCGCTTATTCCATTTCTACATCATTAATGCTAGCCCATCTTTGTCACTTTTAAGCCCCTGTTTGTCCCCACCCTCTGGGAACCCGCATAAACAGTGGGGTTGGTCAAAAATTCCTCTGTTGTGCCATAATATTTAAATAGTCGAGATTCCCCCCCTGGTTTTGCGTCTACTATGTAGATATGTTTATCAGGCGCACCATCACCAACAACAAAAAGACTGAGCAGGCCTACTACACCTATAGGCTGGTGCAGGGC
>JANMTF010000199.1:0-8562 GCA_031390175.1 Polaromonas sp. | reverse complement strand
GCCATGCTGCTGGTCTGCCAGTGGAGCGTGTATGCCAAAGACTTGCCTGCCGATGTGGTGAAAAACGCGCTGTCCATCTCGGGCCTGTATGACCTGGCGCCGATCATGCACACACCCTTCCTGCAAGAGTCATTGCGCCTCACGCCCGAGCAAGTGCACCTGGCCAGCCCGGCGTGGATGCCACGGCCAAGCCAAGGCAAGCTGTGCACGATAGTGGGAGCCGATGAAAGTGCCGAGTTTGTGCGGCACAACCGCTTGATGCAAACCGCGTGGGGCAAGGGCGTAGTGCCGGTGTGCGAGAGCATCCCCAAGCGCAACCATTTCAGCATACTGGAAGACCTGACCGCGCCGTGGACGCAGCTGCATGAGCTGGCCAGCGAACTGGTGCTGAGCGCTTAACGCGCAGGCCCGCGTGCCCATGAAGCCGTTGCCCGAAGAGGTCGTGCACCCTTCGCCGCAGAGCACAGCGCAGCACATGCTGCCGCTGGCTGACTGGCCCATCGCACACCGCCAAGGCATCATCGGCGTGTTGACCGATATCGACGACACGCTTACCACCGACGGCGCGATCACCCCCGATGCCTTGCAGGCACTGCATGATGTGAAGGCGGCGGGCTTGCACCTGATCGCCATCACTGGCAGGCCGGTGGGCTGGAGCGAAGAGTTTGCACTGTCTTGGCCGGTAGACGCCATCGTGGCAGAAAATGGTGCTGTGGCGCTGCAAAATGCAAGCCAAATAGGCCTGCAGACCCATAGAATATTGCGGGAGCAGCTATTAAAATCATACCAAATAGATGCGCCGCTTCGGGCCATGAACTACGCCCGCATGCAACAAGCGCTGGCGCGCATCGAGCGCGAGGTGCCCGGTGCGCGGCGCAGCACCGACAGCCCGGGCCGCGAGACCGACATAGCCATTGACCACAGTGAATTTACGCACATGCCACCTGAGCGCATTGCGCAGGTGGTGCAATTGATGCAGAGCGAAGGCATGCACGCAACAGTCAGCAGCATCCACATCAACGCCTGGTATGGGCAGCACAACAAGCTGCAAGGCGCGCGCTGGATCGTGCGCCAGCTGTTTAACCGCGATTTGGATGCTGAGCTACACCGCTGGGTGTACGTCGGTGATTCAACCAACGACCAACTGATGTTTGAGGCCTTTCCCCACAGCGTGGGCGTAGCCAACATTGCACGCTTTGTACCCCAGCTGTCGCACCTGCCGCGCTATGTGACGCAGGGCGAACGGGGCGCAGGCTTTGCCCAGTTCAGCGCTTTGCTGCTTGACAGATAGAACGCTTGCGTGGGCTGCTGGCCAGTCGCGTCAGTGACTCAAGCCTTCTTGGCCTTGCGCTCTTCCAGCGTCTCAGTGGCACCGCCCTGCTTGACCCACTCGTCCCAGCCGCCTTCGATATGGGCCACATTCGTCATGCCCATGTCTTGCAGGGTTCGGGCGGTGAGGGCGCTGCGCCAGCCCATGCCGCAGAACAAAATAAACTCTTTGCTCTCGTCTGCCCACATGGGCTTGAAGTAGGGCGACTCGGGGTCGACCCAAAACTCCAGCATGCCGCGTGGTGCGTGCACGCTGCCAGCCACGGTGCCTTTGGTCAGCTCGCGGATATCACGGATGTCAACTATCAGCGCTTTGCCTGCCAGCACTCTGGCCTGCGTGTCTTGCACGCTATAGGTTTTGACCTGCGCCATCGCCTCGGCCACCAACGCTTTATATCCCTTGGTAATCGGCATCTGGGTTCTCCATTTAGCCGCCACCGTACAGGTAGTTAGGCAGCCACAAGGTCAAGCCGGGCCAGATGTACATGAATACCATGCACAAAATGACGATCAACATATACGGCATCATGCCGGCAAATATCTGGTTAATCGTTACATGCGCGGGCGACACCCCCTTGAGGTAGAAGGCCGACATGGCCACCGGCGGCGACAGGAAGGCTGCCTGCAGGTTAACGAACACCAGCACGCCCCACAGCATCGGGTCGATCTGAAAGTGCGCCAACAATGGCAAGAAGATGGGGACGAAGATCACAATGATCTCGGTCCACTCCAGCGGCCAGCCCAGGATGAAGATGATGGCCTGGGACAGCAGCAAGAACTGCATGGGCGACAGGTCCATGCTCAGCACCCAGGTCTCTACCAAACGCTGCCCACCCAAAATGGCGAACACCGCAGAGAACAAGGCTGAACCCACAAACAGCCAGCACACCATGGAGGTGGTTTTGGAGGTCAAAAACACCGCTTCCTTGATCTTCTGGAAGTTCAGTGTGCCGGCCTGCCAGGCCATCAGGAAAGCACCTGCCGCCCCCACCGCCGCGGACTCGGTGGCCGTGGTGATGCCGAACAAAATTACCCCCAGCACGATAAAGGTGAGGATAGCCAGTGGCGCTACGGAGTGGATCAGCATGGAGACAATCTCGTACTGCTCCGCATCGAAGTTCCAGTAGTAATAGGCCAGCAGAGCCAACACCATCAAGCAGACAATCAGAAAACCAGTGTAAAAAGCCGGGGGGACTGCCTCGGTTTTCGGCGCATTAGTTCCTTCGCCTGCTCCCATTTCACGCAAGGGTTCGTCTTTTTCTACTTTGCCAGAGCCTTTTGTAGAGCCAGAAGGCTCCAGTGCGTCGCTTGAACCGGGTGGCGTTTGCAGGCCTCCAGCCGCTGGTGGCTCTTGCACGCCACTTGTGGCACCGGGTGGCTCTTGAACACCACCCCTGTTAGCACGCGCTTTCATCGCTGGTTGCCCACTGGCAGCGCTTGATTTCTCGGTGAGTTGCACGGCAGCTACTGGGGCAGCGACGTTGTCTTTTTGCGAGTGAATCGTAACGTACCACCAGACTGCACCCAATGTGACCAAGGCCAAAATGACCGGCCCTAAAGCGCGTGCCAAAGAGGCTAAAAGTTGCCACCATTTCAGGCTCACGCCGTCAACGCCCTTGCGCAGCGCTTTAGCAGGCGACACGACCGCCTTTAGCAGCGCTACAAGCATGTTGCTGGAGTAGCTCGAAGCAATGTGCGCAACCGCCGGAGAAATAGGGGCCTTCATCTGCTCAGGCGGCAGCTTGGGGGCAATCTTGGGGTTGATCAAGCACCAGCCAATGACATAGACCAGGTACAAAAAGGCCAAGAAGAAACCGGGGAACATGGCGGCAGCGTAGAGCTTGACCACAGACTGTCCGGCCACTGCGGCATACACAATGATCATCACCGAAGGCGGGATCAAAATGCCCAAGGTGCCTCCAGCGGTAATCACGCCGGCAGCCAAACGGGTGTCGTACCCAGCGTTGAGCATGGGGCGCATGGCGATCACGCCCATCAGCACCACCACAGCGCCTACCAAGCCGCTGGCAATGCCCCAGAAGGTGCAAATTACCAAGGTGGTGACGGCCAGCGAGCCGGGCAGCTTACGGAAAGCCAACTGCACGCTATGGAACATTTTGTCTACCAGCGCGCCGCGCTCCATCACATAGCCCATCAGCACAAACAGCGGTATGGACAGCAACACATCGTTGTTCATCGCCCCGAAAGCGCGTTGCACCATAAGGGGAAAAATCTTGTTGTCCAACCAAGGGATAGCGGGGTCGTAGAAGGCCACAAAGCCAAACAACATTCCCAACCCCATCAGCGTGAACGCCGTAGGGAAACCCATCATGATCACTACAATGATCAAGCACAGCATCGTCATGCCGAGTGCAGCATTACTCATCATCAACCCTTCATTCCAGCAGACTTTTCGATGGCCAAGCGTTTGGCATCTTCATCGACATATTCGCTACCCTCCAGCTGTTGCGCCACCACGTCGGACTCTTGCGCGTCCTTGAGTCTCGGCGTCCAGGCACCGGTCTGTAGGCACACGATGCAGCGGATGATTTCAGAAACACCTTGCATCAGCACCAAAGCGCCCGCAAACGGGATCATGAATTTGAAGGGGTACACCGGCAGTGGATCGGCGTTAAAGGTTTGCTCGCGGATCGCCATGGAATCTTGAAAATATGTCCACCCCGCCCAGGTAAGCGCAGCAATGCCGGGCAGAAAGAAGATGATGTACAGCGCCAGATCAATGCTGGCTTGTGTCCGGGGTTTGAAATTGCCGTAGAGAAAATCGCCGCGCACGTGCCCATCTTGCGCCAATGTGTAGGCGCCGCCCATCATGAACAGCGTGCCGTACAGCATGTTGCTGGCATCAAACACCCATGCGGTTGGCGCATTCAATGCGTAACGCTTGAAAACCTCGACCACCACCAGCAACATCAACACGACAATCAGCCACGAAAATGCCTTGCCTACCCACATGCTGATACGGTCAGCCGTATGCAAAAGTGTTTGAATTTTCATTCCGCTTATCTCAAAAAAAATAAACCAGCCAACCCGTGACCGGGAATGGCTGGTGTCATTAAGCAATCTGTTGCCAGATTGCAGAACGCGTTGGCTTATTTCTTGCCAAAGTAGTGGTTAAACGCCATGGTGAAGTCCACCATGTAGTCGTTTTGCCACTGGCCTGCACGCTCAGCATAGGCTTTTTGCGAGTCAAGAATTTTCTTGAACAGTGGATTCTCAGCGCCTTTTTTGGCAATGATCTTGTCCCAAGAGGCCAACTGGGCCTTGAGGATAGAGTCAGGGGTCTTGTAGAACTTGATGCCCTGCTTTTTCAGGTCAATGTAGTCTTTTGAATTACGCTCGATGGCCTTCCAGCTCATGGTGGCGCTCGATGCCTGAACGCTGTGGTCGATGATGGCCTTGAGCTCAGCAGGCAGGGCGTTGAATTTGGTCTTGTTGAACAAAATTTCAAACTGCTCGCCCGACTGGTGGAAAGACTGCAACATGCAGTTCTTCACCACATCTGGGAATCCCAAAATGCGGTCCGATGTTGCGTTGTTGAACTCAGCAGCATCTAGCAAACCACGGTCCAGTGCGGGGATAATCTCGCCGCCTGGCAACGGGTTGACTGCAGCGCCCATGTCGGTGTACATGTCAACGGCCAGTCCCACGGTGCGGAACTTGACGCCTTTGAGTTGGTCTACGTTGGAGATCGGCTTTTTGAACCAACCAAACGGCTGGGTGGGCATGGGGCCGTACAAGTAGGTGACCACGTCCATGTTGATGGACTTGTACACCTCGTCTAGCAGCGCTTTGCCGCCACCATGGTTGTGCCAAGCCAGCACCATGTTAGGGTCCATGCCGAAAGCTGGGCCTGAGCCCCACAGAGCCAAAGCATTTTGTTTGCCGTAGTGGTAAGCCACCACACCGTGGCCGCCGTCCAGCGTACCTTTGTTCACAGCTTCTAGCAACTGGAATGCTGGCACTACCGAACCAGATGGCAGCACTTCAATTTTGAGCTTGCCGCTGGCCATCGCGTTGACTTTGTCAGCAAAGTCGTTGGCGTATTCATGAAAAATGTCCTTGGCTGGCCACGTGGACTGGAAGCGCAAGGTGGTGGCTTGCGCAGTGGCGATCATGGGCGCTGCCATAGCGGCTCCGCCGATGGCGGTAGCCGAGGCTTTTTTCAGAAAACTGCGACGTGCAGGCGTTTTTTCAGCAATAGTCTTTGACATGGAATCTCCGGTTAATTAGTAGATCAACGAAACAACGGTAACCCCCTATTGTTAGGTTTTTGCGCGAACATTGGCTACGTAAAAACCCTCTGCGAGGTCGCTCAAACGACAAAACAGTCGTGACCAAAATGCATTTTTGACAAGCAGCTTACGAGCGGCCTGGTCGCCGTCAAGCCAAAGCCCGTCCAATCAGAATTTTTTGCACATCGCTGGTACCTTCGTATATCTGGCACACCCGCACATCGCGGTAAATGCGCTCTACCGGAAAATCGCTGACGTAGCCGTAGCCGCCATGCACCTGTATCGCATCGCTGCACACGCGCTCGGCCATCTCGCTGGCAAACAGCTTGGCCATGGCGGCCTCTTTGAGGCAGGGTTTACCAGCATCTTTGAGTGATGCCGCGTGGTGAATGAGCTGGCGCGCCGCCTCGATCTGCGTGGCCATGTCGGCCAGCTTGAACTGCACGGCTTGGTGCTGAAAGATGGGCTGGCCAAAGCTGACGCGGTCTTTGCTGTAGCGCAGCGCCGCGTCAAACGCCGCGCGCGCCATGCCAATGCACTGCGAAGCAATGCCAATGCGCCCGCCCTCCAGGCCGCTGAGCGCAATCTTGAGGCCCTGGCCTTCTTCGCCAATCAGGTTCTCTGCGGGTACGCGGCAGTTGTCAAAGCGTATCTGCGCCGTGTCGCTGGCGTGTTGGCCTAGCTTGTCTTCAATCCGCGCTACCTCATAGCCGGGCGTTTTGGTTTCTATGATGAAGGCGCTGATGCCTTTTTTGCCTGCGGCTTTGTCGGTGACGGCCATCACGATGGCGATGTCGCCATTTTTACCGCTGGTGATGAATTGCTTCACACCGTTCAAAACGTAATGGTCACCGTCTTTGGTAGCGCTGGTTTTCAAACCCGCCGCCTCGCTGCCCACATGCGGCTCGGTCAGGCAAAACGCGCCCAGCATGTCGCCCCGGGCCAGAGGCTTGAGGTACTTTTGCTTTTGCGCCTCATTGCCCCAAGCCATGAAGATGGAGCACACCGGGCAGTTGTTGACACTGATGATGGTGGACGTTGCGCCGTCGCCTGCGGCGATCTCTTCCAGGATCAAGGACAGGCTGAGGTAGTCCATGCCCGCGCCGCCGTACTGCTCGGGCACGGCCACGCCGTAGCAGCCCAGGTCGGCCAAGCCGCGCAAAGCGGCGCGGGGGAACTCGTGCGACTTGTCCCATGCAGCCGCGTGGGGCGCAATCTCGGCGGCTACAAATGCGCGTACCGCATCTTGCACGGCGGTGTGGTCATCACTTAACAACATGGGGAGGTACTTTCATGGGGGAGTATTTTTATGAGGTTCGTTTTGCTATGGTAAAAATAGCTGCTCCCGCAATATTCCATTGGGCTAGAGAGCGTTTTGTCATGTAATGTCTCCTGCTGTCGTTTCAAGCATCCGTCACCACGAGCTGTACCGGCGGCCATCGTGGTGCAAATACTGTCCTTTGTTTTTCGCTGTCAGTGCCGCTATGGTGGTACGCATCGCGCCCACAGACTCTTCCACACTGATAGACGCACCGGGCCCGCCCATATCGGTGCGCACCCAGCCTGGGCACATAGGCAACAGCAAGGCCTTGGGGTAATCATGCTGCGCAGCGATCACCGCCATATTCAGCGCGGCCTTGCTCACGCGGTAAGTCCAGCCAAAGCTGCTCTCGTTCTCGCCAATACTGCCCATGCCGCTGGTGATAAAAATGAACTTGCCGCCGTGCCCGTGGTTGGCCGCCTCTACCAAGGGTGCGACCTGCGGGATGGTTTGCATGGCGCCCAGCACATTGGCGTGCATGGTGCCATCAAACTCGTCCCGCGTTGGCGGCGTGGTGGCACCGCCTTGGGTGTAGACACCTGCCACGTACAGCGCGATGTCAAACGTCTCGCCGTCCAGCATCCACGCCAGGCCGCTCACGCTTTGCGGGTCAGCTACATCCAGCCTGAGTGCCTTGGCACCTAGGGCTTTGATCTTTTGCAAACCCGCGTCTTTGCGTGCCGTAGCGGTAACCTGTGCGCCTGCATGGGCATACTGGCGGACAAACTCCAGGCCAATACCGCGCGAAGCCCCTAAAACCAGTATTTTCATAGTCAAAACACCTTGTAGCCACGAAGAATATTGCGGGAGCAGCTACTAAATTAATAGTAGCCATTACTTACTTACAGCATCTCCAGCGCCACTGCCGTACCCTCGCCACCGCCAATGCACAGCGTAGCCAGGCCTTTTTTCAAACCCCGCGCCTGCAGCGCATGCATGAGGGTGACCATGATGCGCGCGCCGCTGGCACCGATGGGGTGGCCCAGTGCGCAGGCACCACCGTTCACGTTGACGATCTCGTGGCTCACGTTCAGCTCATGCATCAGCGCCATAGGCACGACGGCAAACGCTTCGTTCACTTCCCACAGGTCTACATCTTTCACGCTCCAGCCGGCTTTGGCCAGCGCTTTTTGCGTGGCACCTACGGGCGCGGTGGTGAACCAGTTAGGCTCCTGCGCATGCACGGCGTGGCTGACGATACGGGCTAGCGGCTTGCAGCCCAGCTTGGCGGCCGTGCTGGCACGCATCATCACCAGAGCGGCAGCGCCGTCGTTGATCGACGAGCTGCTGGCCGCCGTAATCGTGCCGTCTTTTTTAAACGCGGGTTTCAGCGTGGCAATCTTGTCCAGCCGCGCCTTGGCCGGGCCTTCGTCGATGCTGATCACCGTGTCGCCTGCACGGCCTTTGACGGTGACGGGCGTGATCTCTGCCGCAAACGCTCCTGATTTAGTAGCTGCTTGCGCACGTTCTACACTGGCTATGGCAAATTTGTCCTGCGCATCGCGGGTAAATTTGTACTTATCAGCGCACTCTTCGCCAAAGGTGCCCATGGAGCGGCCCGCCTCGTAGGCATCTTCCAGGCCATCGAGCATCATGTGGTCAAAAATCCGATCATGCCCGATGCGGATACCGCTGCGCCCCTTGAGCAGCAGGTGCGGC
>JANMTF010000153.1:0-8611 GCA_031390175.1 Polaromonas sp. | reverse complement strand
TTGCTGCTGGGCGGGTTTGACGGTGCTCATGTCGATGAACAGTTGCTGGTCTACCTTGCCCGACAGCAGGCCGTTTGCGCCGAAATACACGTCATCCAGCGCTTGCTCGTCGGTCAGCATGGTGATGACGGCCTCGGTTTTAGTCGCCAGCTCGATGGGGGTTTGCGCCCAGCCGATGCCTAAGTCGCGCAAGGGCTGCGCGCGCGTGGCGCTGCGGTTCCAAACGGTGACTTGGTGGCCCAAGCCGAGCAAGCGTTTAGCGATGGCGCTGCCCATTTTTCCGGTTCCTGCGATGCCAATGTGCATGTCTGTCTCCTAGGTGTATTACCTGCTGTGAATACAGAAGATATCATAAGTTATCATCGGATAAATAGCGAGAAATTCAAAGTCAACATTACAGGAGCCTCTAGTGTTCTACACCTGCACCCCCCACTGCACCAACCCTGCGCACAACCACGCCCCAGCGCGGTCAGCTGCCGCCACCAAAACCAGCGCCAATGCAAGCGCAACCGCCAAAGCTGCACCGCGCCCGGTAGCCACCAGCAAGACCGGCAAAACCAAAGTAGTGGACATGCATTGCCACTACCTCAACCCGGTTGTCAACGCCAAAACCGCGCACCTGAACGCCGCGCAGTACGACCCGACGGTGATCTATGCCAATGCCTTGACCAACGAAACCAATAAAAAGCAAATGGCCACGCGCGCACCCAAGCTCACGGGCGTGACCGAGCGCCTGGTGGACATGGACCGCATGGGCGTGGACATCCAGGCCGTGTGCCCTGCGCCCTACCACTTCTTTTACTTTACCGAGCCTGGCTATGGCGCAGAGTTGGCGCGCGAAGTCAACGAAGGCATCGCGCAAGTGGCTGCGGACACACCAGACCGTTTTGTCGGCATGGGCACGGTGCCCTTGCAAGACTCACAGCTCGCCATCAAAGAGCTGAACTACTGCGTCAAAAAGCTGGGAATGCGCGGCATTGAGATTTGCACTAACGTCAACGGTAAAAACCTCACCGACCCGAGCCTGAAACTCGACAAATTTTTCGCCCGCTGCGAAGAGCTTGGCGTGGTGATCTTCATGCACCCGCTGGGCTACACCCAGGCCGATCGCCTCACGAACCATTATTTCAACAACGTGATCGGCAACCCGCTGGACTCCACTGTGGCGGTGTCGCACCTGATTTTTGATGGCGTGCTACAGCGCTACCCCAAGCTCAAATTTGTCGTGGCGCATGGCGGCGGTTTTATCGCCCACTACTGGGCGCGCATGGACCACGCTTGGCGTGCCCGGCCCGACTGCCGCACCATCATCAAAAACCCGCCATCCTCGTACCTGGAAAAGTTTTACTTCGACAGCATCACCTTCGACCCCGAAATGCTCCAACGCCTGATCGACAAGTTCGGTGCCGACCACGTGGTGCTGGGAACCGACTACCCCTACGACATGGGCGAAGACGATCCCCTAGGCCTGATCAAACAAGTCAAACGCCTGCCCAAGACGGCGCGCGATTTGATCCAGGGCGGCAATGCGGCGCGGCTGCTGGGCATCAAGTTTTAAAGGCCTGCGCTAAGATGATGTCAAACCCCCTATCCCAACGCCTGCTGCTGACGCTGGCCCTGGGCACAACGCTCTGGAGCAGCGCGGCCACAGCCCAAGAATGGCCGAATAAAACCATCCGCTTCGTCGTGCCCTTCGCCGCAGGCGGTGCCAATGACCTGTTGGCCCGTGCAGCGGCCGAGGGGGCTTCCAAGCACTTGGGGCAGACCATTTTGATTGACAACAAGCCGGGTGCCGGAGGCAGCTTGGGTACCTCCCTGGTGGCCAAAAGCCCGGCGGACGGCTACACGTTTTTGATCAGTGCGGCGGGGGTCATCTCCAACAGTATGATCAAAAAATCCAATCCGTATAAAGACAGTGATCTGTCTCCGGTGGTGATGATTGGTTTAGCGCCGTCGATCATCGTGGTGTCTTCGCAATCCAAGATCCATAATCTCAAAGAATTCGTCGATGCTTCAAAGACAGGCCAAGGCGAGCACTTTGCCACCGCAGGCACGGGCAGCACGCCGCATTTTGTAGCTGAGCTGCTCAACACCCGCTACGGTGCCAAGCTGATTCCCGTGCCCTACAAAAGCGGCTCCGAGGGTGCCACGGCCGTGATGGGCGGCCAGGTAGCGGGCACGTCAGAGGCCAGCATCGTCGCGCTGCCGCACATCAAGCCGGGCGGCAAGTTTCGCGCCCTGGCCACCACCTGGACGCAGCGCATGTCGGTCTTCCCCGAGCTGGCCACTGCTGGCGAGCAAGGCTTTAAAGACCTGCAAATTGCCCACTGGGCCGGCATCCATGCCCCCGCAGGCGTGCCCGCAGACATCATGGACAAGCTGGCTGCCGCTGTAGACGTGGCCATGAAGTCGCCCGCCGTGACGGATCGCCTCAAAATCATGGGTATTGAGCCCATCGGCGGCACGCGCGCTGCATTCACAGAGTTTGTCGATGCTGAGAGGGCGCGCTTAGGCGCTATCGTCAAAGCCTCTGGCATGAAAGAAGACTAAGGTGGGCCAGCACCTGGGCACCCTGCTGCGGCAAAAAGTGCAGGCCAAGCGTGGCCTGCTGGTGGCAGGAGCCGCTAACGCGTTGGCCGCCAGGCTTATACAGCAGCTCGATTTTGAAGCCGTGTACCTCAGCGGTGCAGGCATCACCAACACCTTTTACGGCATCCCCGATTTAGGTTTTATCGGTCTGAGTGATTTAGCCAGCCACACCGCCGCCACCCGCGACGCGGTGGACTTGCCCATCATCGTCGATGCGGATACCGGCTTTGGCAATGCACTGAATGTGCGCCACACCGTGCGCACCCTTGAACGTGCCGGGGCTAACGCCATCCAGCTCGAAGACCAGGTTAGCCCCAAAAAATGCGGCCACTTTGCGGGCAAAGAAGTCATCGGCAAAGACGAGATGGTCGGCAAAATCAAAGCTGCCGTAGATGCGCGAGTACACAGCGACTTTCTCATCATCGCTCGCACCGATGCGCGTGCAGTGCATGGTTTTGACGATGCGATAGAACGCGCGCGCGCCTATGCAGAGCACGGGGCAGACATCACCTTTGTCGAGGCACCCACCAGTATCGAAGAGTTGCGCCGCATCCCCTTGGCGCTGGCCTGCCCGCAAATAGTTAACGTCGTCATTGGTGGCAAAACCCCCGCCCTACCTGCAGCAGAATTTGCCGCGATGGGCTTTGGCATGGTGCTGTACGCCAACGCCGCTTTGCAAGGCGCAGTGCGCGGCATGACCCTGGCCCTGCAAAACCTGAAAGACCACGGACAACTGGGCGAAGACCCCGCATTGGTCGCCAGCTTTGCACAGCGCCAAGCCTTGGTGCAAAAGTCTCTATTTGACGAGCTGGAAGGCCGCTACTAGGCTGTCAAAGGTGTGCGTACACCCACCTCGCTGGTAGGATCAGGTCGGTGGCTTGGCGGCAGAGCCCAAAAGGTCGTTATTAGGCACCGCAGAGATGCGGGGTCTTCTATCCTGCTGGGTTTCTCTCAATGCGCACAGGGTATGCGTGCAGCGTAACTTACGTCATTTAGTGGGCAGACTCTACTATTCCATAGTTTTACCTTTTCTAGCACCTACAGTAGAGGCGGCGGTGCAGACCGCGACGGAGTTTTGCCAAGCGCTCAGCAGCGGCCAGTACACAAAGGCAGGCTGCCCATAGAGCAAATCAAAATCCGCATGGAACTGCTGCTACACGATGCAAAAGGTGCCGACGTAGGCCGCATGCTGTACAAAATCCGCGCGGCACGCAGCGCCGACGCGCTGTGGATGCTGCGCAGTGACCTGCACCAATTGCATCGCCATGCTGCACAACCAAGCGAAGCAGCACGCCGTAGCAACGACCTGCTGCCCTGCTTTAGCCAATGGATAGAGGCACGGCAGTTGACGGCGATTTAAGCGGCTTACGGGTAGCGCCGCGCAATAGACTCGGCCACGCACACCGGCTTGGCCGAACCCTCGCGCTCTACCATCACTTCCCAGGTCATTTGCATGCCGCCCTGGTCTATCGGGTCGCAGGCTAACAGCTTGAGCTTGGCGCGCAGGCGGCTGCCTACGGGCACGGGGGCGATAAAGCGCACTTTGTTCAGGCCATAGTTCACACCCATGCGGGTCTCGGTGATGGCAATGGCGCTCTCAAAAAACTTGGGGATGAGGGACAGCGTAAGAAAGCCGTGCGCAATGGGCGCACCAAAGGGCCCGGCCTTGGCGCGCTCTACATCCACATGGATCCACTGCTGATCTCCTGTGGCATCAGCAAACTGCTGGATTTGCTCTTGGGTGATGGTGGTCCAGTCGCTGGTGGCAACTTCTTGGCCTATGCAGGCGGCTACGTCGGAGAGGGTTTGGAAGGTTTTCATGGGGGCGCTTGGTTTTTGGAATTGTGGGGAATTCAATTGCCGGGGATTTATTTCTTAAGCCATTCGCACAGACCCTGCCACTGTTCCAGGTCTTTGTCTACGCGGCTGGGGGCCACGTCAAACAGGGTCAGGCCGCGAGCGGCCAGGTGGATATAGTTTTGCGTATCTCGCAAGGTGGCCAGCACGGGCAAGCCCAGCGTGGCCACAAACTCTTGCAGCTTATCGGCAGAAATAGTGCGGCTGTCTACCCGCATACCCACCAGGCCCACTTGCAGCTTGCCCGCTTGGCGGTGCTCGGCCAGCTCGTCTAAAAATTTGCGGGTGGCAAATATATCGAACACGCTGGGTTGCAGTGGCACGATGACTTTATCGGCCATCTTCATCACGTCTTTAAAGCGCCAGCCGTGCAGGCCGCCGGGGGTGTCCAGCACCACATGGGTGGTGCCCTTGGGCGGCTTGGCGATCACGTCCTCGGTAATGTCCCAGGTGCTGATGGAGCGGGCTGCCGGCGGGCGCAGGCCCAGCCACAGCTTGCTGGACTGCTGCCTGTCTGCGTCACCCAACATCACCTTATGGCCCTGCGCGGCCAGATAGCCCGAAATATTGGTAGCTAAGGTGGACTTACCTACCCCGCCTTTGGGGTTTGCAACAACGATCACAGGCATGGCACGCTCCGGTGGAATATGTACAGCTATGTTACCGAATTTCAGCGAGCAGGCGTAAAAAAAGCTGCCGAAGCAGCTTTTTTAAGTATTTTAGGCCTGTAGCCCCATAGAATATTGCGGGAGAAGCTATTAAATCAATAGTAGATGGGAGTCTATTGCAGATCAGCGAAATTTGCTCTGCGGCACCACCTTCAGGTCGCCGTCCAGCGAGCTGATGTATTTGGCCATTTCCTTCATCTCTGCATTGCTGAACTGCTTGGCAATGCCGCCCATCACACCATTAGCACGACCCACTGTGGCCAGGCCTTCGGTTTTGTAGGACTTGAGCGCAACCGTCAGGTAGTCAGCATGCTGGCCCGCGATCTTGGGGTAGCTGGGGTCAATCGGTTTGGCAAAGTTAGCACCGTGGCAAGAAATACAGGCACCTTTTGTGAGCAAACCAGCTACGGCGGCGTTGGGTTCTTTGTTGGCTTTCTCTGCCAGCGCAGCGCCTTCAGCCTTGCCGTGCACCGAATAGTAAGCAGCCAGGTCAGCCATGTCTTGCTCGCTGAGGGACGCGGCAATAGAGACCATGGTGGGGTGCTTGCGCTCGCCTTTTTGGTAGGCCAGCAGGGCATTGCTGATGTATTTGGCACCTTGGCCAGAGATCATCGGCACTTTGTACACTTCAGGGAAACTGGCTTGGTAGCCCACGATACCGTGGCAGCCGATGCACATGGCGGCTTTGGTTTTACCGGTGTCGGCATTGCCCTTAATCTCTTGGGCCAGAGTTTGCGTGGTGCCGAGCAAGGAGGCGGTGGTCACTAAAGCGACGAAAATAGCGGATACCGAGGTCAAAAACTTGTTCATTTTGCGTACAGAATGTAGGTAGGCAGACAAGAGCGCTTGCCCTTGCAGTTAACCTCGAATTATATCCGGCCAAACCCTTACCCCTTTCACCCCACCGTCAAGATATTCCCACCATGAAATTCCAAGGCTCCCAAAACTACGTCGCCACCCAAGACCTCAAGTTGGCCGTCAACGCGGCCATCACCCTGAAACGCCCTCTGTTGGTCAAAGGCGAGCCCGGCACCGGCAAAACCATGCTGGCCGAAGAAGTTGCCGAGGCCTTAGGCATGCCGCTCTTGCAGTGGCATATCAAAAGCACCACCAAGGCGCAGCAGGGCCTGTACGAATACGACGCCGTGTCGCGCCTGCGCGACTCGCAACTGTCCACCATCGACGGCAGCGACAAGGTCAAAGACATTCACAACTACATCATCAAAGGCGTGCTGTGGCAAGCCTTTACCGCCGACAAGCCGGTAGCCCTGCTGATCGACGAGATCGACAAGGCCGACATTGAGTTTCCCAACGACCTGCTGCGCGAGCTGGACCGCATGGAGTTTTATTGCTACGAAACCCGCGAACTGGTCAAAGCCGTTAACCGCCCGCTGGTGTTCATCACCTCCAACAACGAAAAAGAGCTGCCCGACGCCTTCTTGCGCCGCTGCTTCTTCCACTACATCAAGTTCCCCGACGCCGACACGATGAAGCAGATCATCGATGTGCACTTTCCGGGCTTGAAAAAAGAGCTGCTAACCGCCGCCATGAAAACCTTCTATGACGTGCGCAACCTGCCCGGCCTGAAGAAAAAGCCTTCTACCAGCGAGCTGCTGGACTGGCTCAAGCTGCTGATGGCGGAAGACATCCCGCTGGAAACCCTGCAAAACCAGGACAACAAAGTCTCTGTGCCGCCACTGATAGGCGCGCTGCTGAAAAACGAGCAAGACGTGACGCTGTTTGAAAAGCTGGTGTTTATGCAAAAGAACAACCGCTGATCCAGCAAATGCACACCCAATTGACTACCGATACACCCCTGACAACACACCGCAAAGACACACCATGAACAAACTATTGAAAGAAGGCCTGACCGATGCCTTGGGCTTTGTAGGCGGCGCGCTGGCAGGCATGTTTGTGGGCCGCGCTTTTGGCCTGGATATTTTTGCGGCGGGTTACGACAACGCCAGCATTGTGGGCATTGTGCTGTGCGGCTTGGGCGGCGGCGCAGGCATGCAGCTGGCGCGTTGGGCACGCTCTAAGGTCGACAAAGACGCACAAGACAAGTAAGACCACCGCTCCCCGGGTCTTGCACCACCCACGACCTGTGCCCACAGCTCACAGCCTCTTTCCAACGATTCAAACCAGGCCATCACCGTTCGCACCGAGCTTGGCCTGTCCTGAGCTTGTCGAAGGATCGAAGCGTACCTACGAAACCTCCACCACCATGTCCACGTTCGTTGTCCCCATCACCCTGTCGCTACGCGGCCTGCGCCTGGAGCCGCTCGCACCAAGCCACGAAGCGGGCCTGCGCTTGGCTGCTGCCGATGGCGAGCTGTGGAAGCTGCGCATTACCTCGGTGCCCGAGCCTGAGAATACCCGCAAGTACATTGAAGACGCTCTGACTATGTACCAAGAGGACAAACGTGTTGCCTTTGCCGTCATCGACGAGGCCACAGGTAAAGTGCTGGGCAGCACCAGCTACCACGACATCGTGCCCGCTACCAAGCGCGTAGAAATAGGCTACACCTGGTACGCCAAAAGCGTGCAACGCAGCCACGTCAACAGTACCTGCAAACTCATGCTCATGACGCACGCGTTTGAAACCCTGCAATGCAATGTAGTGGGCTGGCGCACCGACAACTTCAACTTTGCCAGCCAAAAAGCCATCGAACGTCTGGGCGCGCAAAAAGACGGCACCCTAAGGGGCCATGCCCTGCGCCGGGACGGCACCATCCGTGACACCGTGATGTACAGCATGCGCGCGGGGGAATGGGCCGAGACGAAAGCGCAGCTTTTGTACCAGTTAGACAAGCCGCGCTAAAGGCAGCGTCCTGCTCCTGCGGGCTAAGCGTACACAGGCACTATTCGATGAAAGTATATACAATCACCATATACAAATGGAGTATGCCATGAACGCCCGTATTCCCGCAGCCGCACTACAGCCCACCGCCCCCAAAGTAACCGCCGTCTTTACCAGCGGCAACAGCCAAGCCGTGCGCATCCCCAAAGAGTTTCAAATCAAAACCAAGCAGGTCACCATCATCCAGCGCGGTGATGAACTTGTGCTCAAGCCCAAATACAAGACATTGGGTGAGCTGCTGGCCAGCCTGCCAACGATGACAGAGAAAGAAGCGATGGCATGGGATCAAGCCATGGAGATCATCCGCGAAGACCGCAAGCAACCCCACCAAGAGCGTGATTGGGCCAATCTATTTGGATCGGACGAGCCTGCCCAAGACCAACCCGCCAAACGCGCCGTCTCGAAGAAAGCCAAGGCATGATCTACATGCTGGACACCGACACATTTTCGTATCTGGTCAAGGAGGTTCCACCCGTGCAGCAGGCCGCGTTGAAGATCGATCCCAACAGAATAAAAATCTCTGTAATATCGCAAGCCGAAGTGTGGTTTGGCATGCAAATGCGAGCGCAAGGCGCACGCAAACAAGCACGCATTCGAGAGTTGTTTGAGGGTTTTGAAGTGCTGCCCCTGGACACAG
>JANMTF010000073.1:0-9759 GCA_031390175.1 Polaromonas sp. | reverse complement strand
AATTTTTTGTCGTGCATGTCGACGAAGATCTGCTCACCCGTCTCGGGGTCTTCCAGCGTGACCAGGCCAATGTCGGGCAAAGCTTGCTCTGCCGGGTCCACCAGGCGCACCGCAATCACCTCATGCTTTTGCGCCAGTTGGCCCAGAGGCTTTTCCCAGCCGGGGGTGCTGATGAAATCCGACACCACAAACACCAGGCTGCGGCGTTTGATGTGGCCTAATGCGCCCATCAGCAAATCGCCTAAATGGGTTTGGTCTTTTGGTTTTGCGGTTCTATGCGCTTTGGTAGCCGCAGGCGGTAGCAAGCTGTGTAGCAGGTGCAGCACATGCAAGCGGCTGCTGCGCGCGGGGATCACGGTGTCGAGCTGGTTGCTGTAGAGCAATGCGCCCACCTTGTTGCCATGCCGCGTCATCAGCCGCGCCAGCACTCCGACAAACTGCGCCAGCACGTCGCGCTTGCGTGTGGTGTGCGAGCCAAAATCTACCGAGGCGCTCAAGTCCAGCAAAAACCAGGCGTTGATCTCGCGGTCTTCGGTGAACTGGCGTACATGCGGCACTTGCAGGCGGGCTGTGACGTTCCAGTCGATATGGCGCACGTCGTCATGCAGTTGGTATTCACGCAAGTCCGCCAGATCCAGCCCCGCACCGCGAAACAGGGTGCGGTAGTCGCCTTGCAGCATGCCGTCCAGACGGCGAATCACCGTCCATTCGAGCTGCTTGAGGAGTTGGTCGGCGGTTTGCATGGCGGGCCTTGTCAGGCGCTGGCGGCTTCGGTGTTGGCAGCCTCAGCGGCAGCCTTGTCGGTGCTGGGTTCAATTCTTGAACCTTGCGCGCTTTCGTAATGGCTGATCGGCTTGTTGGGCCGCGCAATTTTGTCCATCAAGGTAGCGATAATTTTATCGGGCGTGATGCCCTCGCTCAGCGCTTCATATGACAGCGCAATGCGGTGGCGCAGCACGTCGGGCACCAAGTCCAGCATATCCTCTGGCAGGGCGTAGCGGCGGCCACGCATCAGTGCGAGGGCGCGCGCGCCCTCGGCCAGGCCAATAGTGGCGCGCGGGCTGGCACCGTAGGTAATGAAGCGCGCCATGTCTTTGATGCCATGCTTCTCAGGCGTACGCGTGGCACTCACCAAGCGCACAGCGTACTGCACCAGCGATGGATCCAGATACACCGCGCGGCACTCTTTTTGCAGCGCGGCGAGTTGCTGCAAGTCCGCCACCGCGCCGATGTGGATCGGCGGGCCAATCACCCGCTCGACAATCACCGCCTCTTCTTCGTCTGTCGGGTAGTCCACCACCACCTTCATCATGAAGCGGTCTACCTGTGCCTCCGGCAGGGCGTAAGTGCCCTCGGTCTCAATCGGGTTTTGCGTCGCCATCACCACAAAGGGCGATGGCACGGGGTGCGACACACCGGCGATGGTCACCTGGCGCTCTTGCATCACCTCCAGCAAGGCGCTTTGCACTTTGGCGGGGGCGCGGTTAATTTCATCGGCCAGTAGCAGGTTGGCAAATACCGGGCCCAGCGTGGTGCTGAAGTCACCGGTTTTTTGGTTGTAAATGCGCGTGCCTATCAGGTCGGCGGGCACCAAGTCGGGTGTGAACTGGATGCGCTTGAAGCTGCCTTGTATCGCTTGCGCCAGCGTCTTCACCGTCAAGGTTTTAGCCAGCCCGGGCACACCTTCCACCAACAAATGTCCCTGCGCCAGCAGCCCTACCATCACCCGCTCTAAAAACTTGTCTTGCCCCACGACCATGCGTTTAACTTCGTAGAGGATTTTTTCCATCAGTTCACCGCTGTGCTTGTCAGAGCTGTTCATAAGAGTTCCTTAAAAAGGTGGCATGCCTGCCGCAGAAGCGGCGTTTTCTATAGGTACGGCAAAGCCAATGCCGATAAACACCCGCTGTTTACTCGGGTTCAAAATACCAGTGACAATACCGACCACTTCGCCATCGGCGTTGACCAGCGGGCCGCCTGAATTTCCGGGATTGGCGGCGGCATCGAACTGGATCAAATTGCTCATCAGCTCACCGCTCTCGGGTGATTTGAATTCGCGCTTGAGCCCTGAGACCACGCCCGCAGACACAGACGGCCCAATCCCAAACGGAAAGCCCACCGCCACCACATGGTCCCCCGGCTGCAAGTCGGCGGTGCTGGCCATGGAGGCGGCGATCATGTCGTCGGGGATTTTTTGGGCTTGCAGCACCGCCAGATCGTCCTCGGTTTTTACGCTCGTGATATGCGCCGTGGTGGTCATCCCGTCGCTGAAGGTGATCTCCAGTCGCTGCGCACCCTGCACCACATGCAGGTTGGTCAGGATGATGCCTTTGTCCACAATCACCACGCCAGTGCCCACGCCGTGTTGTATCTCCTCCAGTGCTTTGCCTGCTTTGTCGCGCGGGGTCACAAAACCGCGCACCCGAACCACCGACGGAATGATTTTCTCGTAAGCCCGTGCCGCCACTGAAGGGATGGGCGCGGTTTGTAAGGCGTTCAGCACGGCCTCGTCAATATCTTCCTGGGTGATTTTCTGGGCGGGTTGCGTCAACGCAAACTGCATCGCAAACACGCAGGCCATCAGCGCAGCGCCTAATGCAAAAGCACCAGCGCGGGGATGGCGGCGGGGCAGAGCAGTGAAGGTGGTTTTGAATTTTTGCCAGCGGGATGGGGGCTTGGCTGGGGGTGGTGCGACAGACCTGCTGGGTGCGGGTGAACTTGCAGGTGCAGGCGAAGCTGCCAAAGGTTTTTCTGCTGGCGCAGCCGCAACCGCCTGTGCAGACTCGTTTGCACGGCTAGGGCTACCAGCGCCGCCATGGCGGCTGTAGAGCGCAGGACGTTTCATTCCAAATGCCTGTGTTTACCTTGAGGATGTTGTGTTTTTACGCTACGTTAGCACGAAATAGGTTTTTTTGCGATGCCGGGTGATTCTTAGGAGACTGGCATTTTCCAGATGTACCGGCAACGCGCACTGCTACGGTGCAATGCCCACGCCAGCCAAATCCCGAAGCGCGTCATTTTCATCCGCGCAGATCGTCGTTTGCATGGTGTCTGCCCCGTCGCAAGGCTGGACAACGAGAGAAAATCGTGTCAAATTAACTTCGGAGGGAGACAAGGCATGAAAGCAGTGGTGTATGAAAAATATGGGCCACCCGAGGTTCTTCAATTGAAAGAAATTGAAAAGCCCACGCCCAAGGACAATGAAGTTCTGATAAAGATATCTGCGACGACCGTCACATCCGGGGACTGGCGGCTGCGAAGTCTCATAGTGCCTCTGGGCTTTGGGCTCCTCACGCGCTTGGTATTTGGTATTTCAAAACCAAAGCAGCCCATCCTGGGGTCTGAGTTGGCCGGGGTTGTGGAATCTGTCGGCAAGGCCGTCAGTAAATTCAAAGTAGGTGACGCGGTGTTCGCATTCAGCGATGCGGCGATGGGTTGTTATGCGCAATACAAATGCATGCCGCAAGACGGGGCAGTGGCACTTAAACCGCCCAACCTGTCCTTTGACGAAGCCGCCGCACTGTCTTTTGGCGGCAGCACGGCGTTGAGTTTTTTCAGAAGAGGCGCGCTTCAGCGTGGGCAAAGCGTGCTCATCAATGGTGCTTCTGGAGGGGTGGGCACCGCGGCGGTGCAGCTTGCCAGGCACTTTGGAGCGGAAGTGACCGGCGTGTGCAGTGCCGCAAATGCAGAGTTGGTGCGCGCTCTGGGAGCCAGGCACGTCATCGACTACACCCAGGAAGACTTTGCACAGAATGGCGTCAGCTACGATGTCATTATGGATACCGTCGGTACGGCTGGGTTCTCGCGCTGCAAATCGTCGTTGAAGCCAGGTGGACGCTTGCTGATGGTCTTGGGCGATCTTCCCCAGATGCTCCAGATCCCCTGGGTGTCGCTGACGAGCAATAAAAAGATCATCGCTGGGCCGGCCTCGGCCAATGCCGAAGATTTGCGCTTCCTCGCTGGGCTGGCTGCTGCGGGGGAGTTCAAGCCCGTCATAGACCGGCGTTTTCCACTCGAGCAGATAGTCCAGGCGCATTGCTATGTGGATACCGGGCGCAAGAGAGGCAATGTGGTCATCACACTGGTAGCATGACGATAAGGCCTAGGCACCCTCCCCGGGGCTCTGATCGGGTGGCGCGGGCTTGCACCGTAGCAGCACGCTTTCACTGGGCTGGGGTTTTAAGAGGCTCCTCACTCTATTTCATGTAGTCTCGGTTTGCTTTGGCCTGGATACTGAAAAATAATGAAAATTTAGCCCGTAACCCAATAGAATATTGCGGGAACAGCTATAAAAAATATAGTCCCTATCTTGCAATACACTCCACAATTTACAAGTCTAAGAATCCCAGCTTAAACCGCAATCGCCAGATAATGCTGCCGGTTTTTCAGTCCGCATTACGTAGCCCCCATGAATCTTCTCGATGTCAACGATCTTTCAGCCGCGCAAATCCGCGCTATCTGGGCACTGGCCGCTGCACCCCCGCAACGCCGCTCTGGCACAGTGGCATGGTCGTTCGAAGGCAACGGCACCCGCACACGCACATCCTTTATCCAGGCCTTCCAGCAACTAGGGCTGGCCTTTGTTGAATTGCCCAATCTCTTAAAGACCAACGAACGGGCATGCGATATAGCCGGTTACCTTGACCCGTTCTACGACATCTATGTAGTGCGCGAGTCCCATCACGAGCGCTTGCGCGAATTTGCGGCAGCGTCATCCAAGCCGGTGATCAATGCGATGTCGAGCGCGGCCCACCCGTGCGAGGTGCTGTCAGACGCCTACTACATTGACTCCAAAATCCGGCCCATTGAGAGCGCCAAGATCGGCCTCTGGGGACCGCCCAGCAACGTGTTTTGGTCGTGGCACGCGCTGGCAGCGGTCTTCGGCATCAAGGTGCATCACTTCTGCGGCTCTGAGTTTCATTCAGAGCATGCCCATGTCGCGTTCCGTTCCAGTCCCATCGAAACAGTCGACATCCTGGTCACTGACGGTTGGCCCAGCGAATTCAACGACCCAGCTTGGTCGCTCACCGGTGAACACCTAGCGCGTCTTGGCAACCCGAAGCTCCTACCCACGCCGCCGTTTTCCATGGGCAGGGAACTGGGCTTTGATCCCCTCACCTACGAGGGCTTTGTTGGCTACGAACAAAAGCGAGTCCTGCTGTCTGTCCAGCGAGCAATTCTTATGCACGCTGATCTGGAACGCACGGTACCAACATGACTACGAACGACCAAGTCATCGTCGCCTTGGACGTAGGCAGCGAAGCGGAGGCACAAGCACTTGTCGAGCAGCTTGGTGCTAGTGCCTCTTCGTACAAAGTGGGTCTCCAACTGCTCACCGCTGAAGGCCCGTCGATTGTTCGATGGCTTGTGGGCCAAGGCAAGAAGGTGTTCCTCGACCTCAAGCTGCACGAGATACCCAGCTCCGTGGCGAGCGCGGTTGCAGTAGCCGGAAACCTTGGCGTCTCCATGGTCACTGTGCATGCGTCAGGTGGTTCGGCAGTTCTTCGCGCTGCGGTCGAAGCAGCCCAACCCTTTCCGCACCTTCAGGTGCTCGCCCTCACCGTCATGACCAGCATGGCAGACGAAGACCTTGCTGAGATTGGAGTCAGCGGGTCAGTACTGGAGCAAGTCGAGCGACTGGCAGCACTTGCCTCCGCGGCAGGTTGTCAAGGTGTCGTCGCTTCAGCCCAAGAAGCAACGCGCCTTCGCCAGGTGTTGACAGCCAAGATGCTCATAGTTACGCCAGGTACGCAACTTGCCGGCGAAGCAAAGAGCGATCAAACCCGTACCACCACCCCTTCACAGGCAATGCGCGCAGGCGCTACGCATCTTGTCATTGGTCGGTCTATTACGCGTGCCGTCAGTCCAGTCGCCGCATTCGCATCTATTTGTGATGAAGTAGTTCAAGCGGTTGAGCGTGGACACCGATGATGCACAAATTCTGTTATCGAGAGGATATGCCGTGGCATTTTTAGTTGAACTCCAGCGGCCCGAAGCCGGTGAGCTGGCAAGTCTCCTTGACTGGGTAGGCTGGGGCAGCAACCCGGTGGAAATGATTGCGCGATCCATCGCAGCCTACCCGTGCACCATCTGCGCCAAGACAGAAGAGGGCGCTCTTGTCGGCTACCTCTCTGCGTTCAGTGACGAGGTGATATCCACCATGCTGGGTGAGTTGGTTGTTCACCCGGCGTACCGACGCCGTGGCGTGGCATCGGCTATGCTTGGGGTGCTGGAGCAACGTTACCCCGATGCGCCGATCTACATCAAAGCGCTTGGTGAATCCAAGACGTTTTATGCGGCTCGGGGATTCAAGCAGCCAAAGGCAGAACTCACTGTGATGTTCAAGCACCCTGTGACTTCGGTGCCAAGTGGTCACATGCAACTCCAGAGCACCCCCACACCCATGCAGCAACGCAGTGACGCCCAAGCGCCGCGAAGCCGCGCGGGCTAAGCCAGGCGAAGCTACAAAAGCCAAGCAAACAGTGGCATCATCACCTCATGTGGATCGATACCCATTGCCATTTAGATGCAGCAGAGTTCAAAGCGCAAGCCCACGAGATACGTGCGCAAGCAGCTAGCAAAAATGTAGTGCATTGCATTTACCCTGCGGTAGAGCTGGGTAACTTTGCCGCCGTGCGCGGCTTGGCCCATGCTTTGGGCGACAGCTACGCGTTGGGCATTCATCCGCTCTACGTGCCGCAAGCCGCAATGGACGATTTAGAGCGCTTGGACGAAGCTTTGGCAGAACACAGGGATGACCCACGCTTGGTGGCGGTAGGCGAGATTGGTCTGGACTTGTTCGTCCCCGCGCTGTGTGAACCCGATATGCGCGAGAAGCAAACCCACTTTTACCGCGCCCAGCTCAAGCTTGCACGCAAGCACGGCCTGCCGGTCATCTTGCATGTACGCCGCTCTGCGGACCAGTTGCTCAGCGGCCTGCGGGATATCGCGGTATCGGGCGGGATTGCACATGCCTTCAATGGCTCAGACCAGCAGGCGCAGCAATTTGTAGGCAGGGGCTTTGCACTGGGCTTTGGCGGCGCGATGACCTATGAGCGGGCCGCCCGGTTGCGTCATTTGGCAACGTCCTTGCCAATCGACGCGCTGGTGCTAGAAACCGATGCACCCGACATCCCGCCGCATTGGCTGTACGTCACAGCCGAGCAGCGCGCAGCGGGCGTGCCGCAAGGCATCAACAGCCCGGCCGAGCTGCCCCGTATTGGCGCAGTGCTGGCAGGTCTGCGAGGCATAGAACCCCATGCCTTGGCCCACGCCACTGCGCACAACGCTTGCCGCGTGCTGCCCAAGCTGGCAGGCTTGCTCTGATGCTGCAAGGCTTGCCGCCCTTGCTGGGCCCGCACACACGGGTGCTGATTTTGGGCAGCTTTCCCAGTGTGCGGTCGTTGGAGCTACAACAATACTACGCCCACCCTCAAAACCAGTTCTGGAAGCTTGTTTTTAATGCCTTATCAGTCCCTAGCCCCATAGAATGTTGCGGGAGCAGCTACGAAATACGTAGTAAATTATTGCTTGAACTAGGCCTGGGTTTGTGGGATGTCTACGCCGCCTGCGAGCGCAAAGGTAGCCTGGACAGCGCCATCCAGCATGCGCAGCCTAACGACTTGGCATCCCTGCGCACGCGCTGCCCCCAGCTGCAAGCTATCGCCCATAATGGCGGGGAGAGCTACAAACATGCCAATCACACTTTACAACTGGGCTTGCCCGTCTATAAGCTGCCCTCCAGCAGCACGGCCAACGCCAGTTGGAGCTTTGAGCGCAAGCTAGAGGTGTGGAAGAGCGTACTACAAGCACATTTGAAATGACCAAAGAACTCCCCGAAGTCAGCACCTCCGAAATGGACGGCGTGCGCTACCTGCACCTGGGCACCGAATGGATACAAGGCAGCATGGATATCAAAAAACCCTTTGCCATCGAGCTGGACTATGTGCAGCGCATGATGGCGTGGCTGCTGTGGGCTGACTTGGCTAATGTGACCAAGCTGCACAGCATGCAGCTAGGTCTGGGCTCAGCCGCACTCACCAAGTTTTGCTACAAACATGTGCGCTGCCGCGTCACCGCTGTCGAGATCAACCCCGATGTGGTGTCGGCCTGCAAAGCCTGGTTCAAGCTGCCGGAGAACGACGCGCGCCTGAACGTGGTGTTGGCCGATGCGGGCGCTGAGATTGCCAAAGCAGAGCGCATCAACACCGTAGACGCGCTGCAGGTCGACTTGTACGACCACGATGCCGCTGCGCCTGTGCTGGACAGCATTGCCTTCTACAAACACTGCCGCCTGGCGCTGACCGAGCAGGGCGTGATGACCGTCAACCTGTTTGGCCGCATGGCCAGCTACGATAAAAGTGTGGAGAAAATTTGCAAAGCCTTTGGCAAAGAGAACGTATGGGCCTTCAAACCCACCATCGAGGGCAACGCTATTGTGCTGGCGCACCGAACAGCGCGCACTGAGCTGCGCGCCCAGCTTGCTGAAAACGCCGATATCATCCACACTCGCTTTGGCTTGCCAGCGCACAAATGGCTGCGCATTTTTAAACCCGTGCCATGAACGCTTCTATTCAAAACGCTGTGAAAACAACTGCCCCAACCGCCCCCGGCCATGGATCTGCCAAAGCCAAATCGCACACCCCTGCCGCCCCCATTGTCGGCCCCGTAGATTGGCGCCGTTTGGTCGACTGGCTCAGCGCTGACGGCATCATCAGCCAAGACGAAGCCCGTCGCACCATCGCCCGCTGCTCGCAGGCTGAGAGTGCGCAGCACCCCTTGGTGCGCCTGGCCAGCGTGGCCATGACGCGCGCCTCGGACGGCAAGCCGCTGGACATCGAGACCCTCACCCAGTATTTGGCCCACAAAGCCGGGCTGGAGTATTTGCGCATCGACCCGCTCAAGGTGGATGTGGGCAAAGTAGCCGACACCATGAGCGCCTTTTATGCCGAGCGCCACGGTGTACTGCCGGTGCAAGTCAACCCCACCGAGGTGGTAGTGGCCACCTCACAGCCCTTCATCAACGACTGGATAGGTGAGGTAGAGCGCCAAGCCCGCCGCAGCGTGCGTATGGTGGTGGTCAATCCGCAGGACATTCACCGCTACACCGCAGAGTTTTTTGCACTGGCCAAGTCGGTGCGCGCTGCGGTGAAGTCTGGTGGCGGCGCCGCTCCAGCCAGCTTTGAGCAACTGGTCGAGTTGGGCAAATCTGCCAAGGCGCTGGATGTCAACGACCAAGGCGTTGTGCAGGTGGTGGACTGGCTGTGGCAATACGCCTTTGACCAGCGCGCCAGCGACATCCACCTGGAGCCGCGCCGAGAGCAGGGCGTGATCCGCTTCCGTATTGACGGCATATTGCACCCGGTGTACCAGTTGCCGCCCGGCGTGCTCAACGCCATGACGGCGCGCATCAAGCTGCTAGGCCGCATGGATGTGGTGGAAAAGCGCCGCCCACAAGACGGCCGTATTAAAACCCGCAACCCGCGCGGCGATGAGATAGAGATGCGCCTGTCCACCCTGCCCACCGTGTTTGGCGAAAAAATGGTGATGCGTATTTTCGACCCCGACACCGCCGTGAAAGACCTGGACGGTCTGGGCTTTAGTGGGCACGATGCCACGCGCTGGGAAGAGCTGGTCAAGCGGCCCAACGGCATTATTCTGGTGACGGGCCCCACGGGATCGGGCAAGACCACCACGCTGTACTCCACCCTCAAACGGGTGGCCACCGAAGAGGTCAACGTCAGCACGATCGAAGACCCT
>JANMTF010000059.1:0-7738 GCA_031390175.1 Polaromonas sp. | reverse complement strand
CCCGCCTAGGTATTCGTGGCGGGTATCGCTGCCATTCTCGAACTTGAAATAGTCGAAGAGGTGGATGGGTTTTTGCAGGGGTAATGCCATGTGAATATTCTATGCAAACTTAGCGTTACGCGCCACCCAGCTTTTTATCAGCCCGCTTGGCACGCGGATGCGCTGCGTCATACGCCTTGGCCAAATGCTGAAAATCAAGCCGCGTATACACCTGCGTGGTGGTGATGTTGGCGTGGCCCAGCAACTCTTGCACGGCGCGCAGGTCTTGGCTGCTTTGCAGGAGGTGGCTGGCAAAGCTGTGGCGCAGCATGTGGGGGTGCACGGGGGTGGGCAAGCCAGAGAGCAGGCTGCGGCGTTTGAGGCGCTGCCAGATGGACTGGGCGGTGAGACGGGTGCCGTTTTTGCCGACGAAGAGGGCGCTCTGAGCTTGGGCGAGCCCTTCGACAGGCTCAGGGCGAACGGAATTTGCAGGCTCAGTGCGAACGGAATCCGTAGGCATTGCGGACATGGGTGTGGTCGAGCTAGCTTGTGCAGTGAGCAGTTCATTGCGTACTGCCAAGTATTTTTGCAGTGCCTCTACCGACCTGGCCCCCAGCGGCACGCTGCGCCGCTTGCTGCCTTTGCCCAGCACATGCGCTTCGCCGGCTTGCAAGTCAAGCCAACCCTTGGCGCTGGACGAGGCTTGCACATCCAGCCCCACCAGCTCGCCTACGCGCAGGCCGCTGCCGTAGAGCAGTTCGGTCATGGCGGCGTCGCGGGCTTCCAGTCTCGGGTCGTCGCTTTCGCTGGCGTAGCTGGCCAGTTGCACGGCATCGTCTACGGCCAGGGCTTTGGGCAGGGGTTTGGGCTGCTTGGGGGCGCGCACGTCTTGCACGGGGTTGGCTGTTACCAAGCCTTCACGGCCCAGCCAGGTATAAAAACCGCGCCAGCCGGACAGGATGAGCGCAATGCCGCGCCCGCTGCGACCTTGGCTGTGCATTTGCGCTACCCAGCGGCGGATGTGCGCGTTGTGGACTTGCTGCAGCGCGACTTTGGCTTGCTGCGCGTTGGCTTGGAGCTTTTGCAGGTCCTCGGTGTAGAGGGCTACAGTGCGCTCGGCCAGGCGCTTTTGCACGCGGACGTGTTCCAGGTAGTGTTCTACCAAGGCAGTGTCGTTGGGTGACGGGGCGATTTCAGACGCTAAGGCCTCATCGTCAACCCGCGAAAGTGGGGTCAGAGCCGAATTTCGTACTTGCATCTGAGTCGCCGGTTTCATCGTCTTCCTGAATTCGGATCTGACCCCATTTTCGCTAGCGTGGTCAGTTTCTCTGCTCCACCCGTGCGCGCGCTATTCACCGCGCGTAATGCGCTGCCCCCCGTGGGGGCCTTCGCGCCTTGGGGCGGCCCGGCGGCGCTCATCCAACTACGCCCGCAGGCGCGACAGGCAGGCGCTGGCTAGCTCGGCTATGCGCTCTAAAAAGTCGGTGCCCATGCCCGCGTTAAAGCGCTCCGGGTCGGGCGAGGCCAACACCAGCATGCCAAAGGCGTCTGCTGCAGCGCCTGCACGCAACGGGATGAGCGCGATGGACATGGCCAGCTCGGGTTGGTCTAGCCATTTAACGGCTTCAAAGCCCGAGTTGACACCACAGTAGGGTGTGGTGATAGAGGAGGCAAACACTTTGGCGTCTTCGCTCACGCCCAGGGTGAACTCCTGGTCGCTGAAGAGGCCATTCGTGCCCCATACTTTGATGCCTACTTGCGGTACCAAAAACTGGTGCTTGATTTCTTTGGTCAGCACGTTGGGCAGGTCAATGGCGTGGTGGGTGAGCAGTAGATTGCGCGTCCAGCGCTGCAGCTTGTCGGCGATCATCATGTTGTCATTGCCGTTGCGCACCATCTCCATGATGCGGCGCTCCAGGGTTTTGATTTTCTCGCGCAGCATCTCGGCCTGGCGTTCTTGCAGGCTGACGGCACGGCTGCCATGGCCGCTGGACAGCTGCACGGTAGAGAGCAGCTCGGCGTGGCGTTCAAAAAAATCCGGCGTATTGACCAAGAACTGGGCAATGTCTGCCTCGGTGATGGGGGGTACGTCGCTGGGCTTATTTGTCATGGAAACTTCCTCAAATACAAATACAAATCAAATACGAATCAAAGTAAATTCACGCTAGATTGTCCGGCACGTCGATCGTGCCTTGGTAGACGGTCGTAGCAGGGCCCGTCATCAAGACCGGGGCGTTGAGATCGACCGGCCCACCGGCTGGCATACCGGCCCACTCCACCGTGAGCGTGCCCCCGCGCGCCAGCACATCGACCCGGCTGTCCAGCAGCCCCAGGCGGATACCTGCCACCACGGCCGCGCAGGCGCCCGTGCCACAAGCCAGCGTCTCGCCAGCGCCGCGCTCAAAAACGCGCAGGCGAATGCGGGAGCGGCTGACGATCTGCATAAAGCCTGCGTTCACGCGGCGAGGGAATGCGGGGTGTGATTCCACCCATGGGCCCACGGTAAGCACAGGCGCGCTGTCCACATCGGCCACTATTTGCACGGCGTGGGGGTTGCCCATGGACAGAACGCAGACTTCAACTGCTTGCGCAGTATCGCGGGGGTTTAAGCGCCATTTCTGCCATAAGCCGCTGGCCATAGGCTGGGCCAACACGGGGTCAAACGGAATTTGGCCGCGCTCAAACCGGGGCGCGCCCATGTCCACCGTCACGCGGCTATCTGGCTGCTCGGTCAGCGTCAAGCTGTTGTTGAGGGTTTTGACGCGGATGGTGCTTTTATCGGTCAGCCCGCGCTCTCGCACGTAGCGCACAAAGCAGCGCGCTCCATTGCCGCAATGCTCCACCTCGCCGCCGTCGGCGTTATGGATGACGTAGGCAAAGTCCACGTCGGCGCTGGGTGCTGGCCTCACGCTCAAAATCTGGTCTGCGCCCACACCAAAGTGCCGGTCACCCAAAAAGCGGTACTGCGCCGCGCTCAGGCCCAGCCGCCCACGCGTTTCGTCCAGCACAACAAAGTCGTTGCCAGCGCCGTGCATTTTGGTAAAGCTGATGAGCATGGGTGCAATTATCCTCTGGCGCGGCGATGCCAACGTAGGCGGCAAAAAATGTAGCGGCCTGCGCTTTCGGCGGTGGATGCGGTGAGAAAAAGGGTTTGGGATGGCATGGGGTGTATGGTAACTGCTCGGTGTGTCCTTTGATGATTGGTTGGGTGTTGCAAGATGTCGCACGTAATGGGGACTGGGTGGTTGCACGCCAAACATTTGGGTAGCGAAAATGGTGGGTTGGCGGTGGTGCAAGACCCGCTGAACCGGAAAGATGGTGTCTGCACTGGCGGTAGCGCGCCCACCAGGCTGGCAAGATCAGGTCGGTGGTGCACTTAGCGCAGCGGCATAAAGGAGGAGAAGTTGGCCATAGGCCAACACGGGGGACAGTCGCGTAGCTGAGTGCGCCGCCGGCCTGATCCCGTACAAAACCAAGCCCAACAGCATTCCAGCGCTTAGCTCTGTCTCGTGCCACGCCAGCGCAACTTGCCCAGCTGACCCCAGCCAACTGCCAACCAACGCATTCCCCAAACCCAGCTAGCCAACCACTGCAAATCACGCACCGCAGACATAGTTGATTCTGTGGCCTACAATGAACAGCATGATCTCTCGTGAACCCACCATCGAACGCCTGGCTGTTGCAAAGCAGCTTCTTCTTGACCCGTTTGGCCTGAACGAGTCCCACCTTTCCAAAGCCTTGGCCGAGATCACCTCGCGTGGCGTGGACGATGCGGACTTGTACTTTCAATACACCCGCTCAGAAGGCTGGAGCCTGGAAGAGGGCATAGTCAAAACCGGCAGCTTCAGCATCGACCAAGGCGTGGGCGTGCGCGCCGTGAGCGGTGAGAAGACGGCGTTTGCCTATTCAGACGACATCTCCTGGGCCAGCTTGCTCGATGCAGCCCATACCGTGCGTTCTATTTCTGCCACCACCAAGGCCGGAAAAGTGAAGATAGCGCCGCAAAAAATAGCCAAAGCCCGTTCGCTGTACAACGGCCTGGACCCCATCGCATCGCTGGACAGCGCTGCCAAAGTGGCCTTGCTGGGCCGGGTAGAAAAAATAGCCCGCGCCAAAGATCCGCGCATCGTGCAGGTCATGGCCGGTCTGGCCAGTGAATACGACGTGGTCATGGTGGCCCGCGCTGACGGCACCTTGGCCGCTGACGTGCGCCCGCTGGTGCGCCTGTCGGTCACTGTGATTGCCGAGCAAAAAGTCACCATCAAAGGTAAAACCGAGATGCGCCGCGAGATGGGCTCTGGCGGTGGCGGTGGGCGCTTTGGCCTGGCCTATTTTGACGATGGACGTATTGAAGACTACGTGCAAGCCGCAGTGCATGCCGCATTAACCAACTTAGAGTCACGCCCAGCCCCCGCAGGCGAGATGACGGTGGTCCTCGGCCCTGGCTGGCCCGGCGTGCTCCTGCACGAGGCGGTAGGCCACGGCCTGGAAGGCGACTTCAACCGCAAAGGCTCCAGCGCCTTCAGCGGGATGATGGGCAAGCGGGTAGCCGCCAAAGGCGTGACGGTGCTGGACGACGGCACCATCAACGACCGCCGCGGCTCGCTCAATATCGACGATGAAGGCTATGCCTCGCAGCGCAACGTCTTGATCGAAGACGGCATTTTGAAGGGCTTCATCCAAGACAGCATGAACGCACGCTTGATGGGGGTTAAGCCCACTGGCAACGGCCGCCGCGAGAGCTACGCCCACACGCCCATGCCTCGCATGACCAACACCTACATGCTCGGTGGTGACAAAACCAAAGAAGAAATCATCGCCAGCATGGACAAGGGCCTGTACGCGACCAATTTTGGTGGTGGGCAGGTCGACATTACTTCGGGCAAATTTGTTTTCAGCGCCAGCGAAGCCTACTGGGTCGAAAAAGGCAAAATTTTGTATCCCGTCAAAGGTGCCACCATTGTGGGCTCAGGCCCCGAGTCCCTCAAGAAAATTACCATGATCGGCAACGACATGGCGCTGGACACCGGAGTGGGCGTATGCGGTAAAGAGGGGCAAAGCGTGCCTGTGGGTGTCGGGCAGCCTACCCTGCGCATTGAGAGCCTGACAGTGGGTGGCACAGCTTAGCATCCAGTTGCTTGTATGTAGAAGTTTATGTAAATTCGCAGCGCTAAAACCGCTTGAAAGTATAGGCTGGTTCGCATAAACTGTTACTAGCAGTTCCACTCTACCGAAATGCAGTATTCTCGAGTTACAAATACGATATGACCAGCATTTCCCGTTTTCAGCTTGATCCAGAGACAGGCCTTCCTGACATGCGAGACTTCGCAGAGTTTGGCGATGCCTTGCGCTCTATGTCCGGCGATACAGAATCCATCCGTTTGTCTGAAGGCATGGGCGAGCTGTCTGCCACTATCGAAAAAGTGGGTTTGGCTTTGACTGCCCACCAGCGCGGCGCCACGATTGGCCCTCTCTTGGTTGATTTACTGACGGCACTGCGCAAGCACCGCCAAATGATCGTGGGCCTGAGCGAGACCTGGCGTATGTTGTATGAATACGCCTCGTACCTGGCGGCCCTGAACAACTTTCGCGTGTTGATCGGCCAATGGCTGGTAGAGCGCAACATCAGCGGTGATAACCAGGTGGTGATCGACGATTTTGAGATGATCGGGTGGCGTACCTTGGGCGAGGGCCTGATGATGATCGATATGCATGAGCAGGCGCGCACGCAAGCGCAAGAAGAATCTGGTATGGCGCCCTTGGACGAGTCTCGCCTCGCCCGTGCCAAGCAATGGTGGGGGCAACTGCGCGGCTAAATTGGAAAATTTGGTCGTTCAATGGGATGCCCTTTATATCGTGCTAACATAGCTGTCATGACAAATTTCTTTTATTTTTACTTTTGGTTCTCAGTCCCCGGCGGACGAGAGGCGATAGTTTAAGTAAACGATCTTCACCTTCTCAGAACCGCCGGGCTTCACCCCCAGGCGGTTTTTTTTTGCCGATTATTTTGTTTTGAATATTCAAGGAGCCCACACGATGAACCCCAGTGCCAACACTTTCCAAGATGCGTGGTATCCACCCGGCACCCAGCCCGTGGACCGTACCAGCCAGACCGACGACGAACGCATCAAGGACATCACCGTGTTGCCCCCTCCAGAGCATTTGATCCGCTTCTTCCCCATTCGCGGCACCGCCATTGAGTCGCTGATCAGCAGCACCCGCCACAACATCCAGCGCATCATGGCCGGGGACGACGACCGTTTGCTGGTCATCATCGGCCCCTGCTCCATCCATGACCCGGTAGCCGCTGTAGACTACGCCCGCCGCCTCAAAGAGCAGCGCACCAAGTATGCCGATACGCTGGAAATTGTGATGCGCGTGTACTTTGAAAAACCGCGCACCACCGTAGGCTGGAAAGGGCTGATCAACGACCCCTACCTGGACGAGAGCTTCCGCATCGACGAAGGCCTGCGCATCGCGCGCCAGCTGCTGATCGAGATCAACCGACTGGGCCTGCCCGCAGGCAGCGAGTTTTTAGATGTGATATCGCCGCAGTACATTGGTGATTTGATTTCTTGGGGCGCGATTGGCGCGCGCACGACAGAGAGCCAAGTGCACCGTGAGTTGGCCTCCGGCTTGTCGGCCCCGATTGGCTTTAAGAACGGCACTGACGGCAACATCAAAATCGCCACTGATGCGATCCAGGCCGCCGCGCGCGGGCACCACTTTTTATCGGTACATAAAAACGGCCAGGTGGCCATTGTGCAGACCAATGGCAATAAAGACTGCCATGTGATCTTGCGTGGCGGCAAAGCGCCCAATTACGACGCCGCCAGCGTAGCCCAAGCCTGCAAAGAACTCGAAGCCGCCAAGTTGCCTGCCAAACTGATGGTCGATTGCAGCCACGCCAACAGCTCCAAGCAGCATGAAAAGCAGCGCGATGTGGCCCGTGACATTGCCGCCCAAATGGCGACAGGCTCGCATAGCGTGTTTGGTGTGATGGTGGAAAGCCACCTGCAGGACGGAACGCAAAAGTTCAACCCTGGCAAAGACAGCCCACAGAACCTGCGCTATGGCCAAAGCATTACCGATGCATGCCTGGGCTGGGATGTGTCTTTGGATGTCTTGGAGACACTGTCGCAGGCGGTGCGGCAGCGCAGAGCTGTCTAAAAATATGGTGTAAATCAGGCTCTAGATGCTTTGTAGTGGTCAGATCCAGCGTAAAAGCATGTGGGGTCAGGTAAATCAAATGGGGGTCAGATCAAAATTCAGGAAGACCCTCTGCCCGGAGCGCGCGACGCCACAACGAAATTTTGCTCTGACCCGTTTTGCGCAGTCTCGGGCGCGTGAGGCCTTCCCTCCCCTTTTTTTTTGCGGGCAAAGAGTCCCTTACACAAACCTCGCGGCCCGCGCCAGAGCGTGTGCCATGGGAATGCCTTCTGGCGCGAGCACGGGGGGCTGCAGGGCGGCAAGTGGCTGCAACCGACGCTGCCTGGCTGAGGTAACTTTTGATACGTACGCATCATTGCATCATTGCTAAAGCAAAAGTACCGAGTTTTTCACCAGTCAATTAATAATTGACTGGATATTCCACTACAAAACAACCAAAACACGACGTGAATTGCTCACGCTCTGGCAAGGTACACAAATTCGCATCATTTAGTGTGCTTCGCAGGTTCGCCAACGGCCTTTGCGCAGCGAAAAATGGCTGAAAACCACGATCTTGAAGTCTTTTTAGGATACTAATCGATCTGCAGCC
>JANMTF010000032.1:0-15001 GCA_031390175.1 Polaromonas sp. | reverse complement strand
AGCATGCCTTTTCACCTGATCTTGAACGCCACGCTATGAAACCGGCATGATTTATGCTCGAAAAGCATAGCTAATGCGGCACTTCGCGGGTATACCCGCAAGCCCACACTTTTAGAATCCACGTTGTGATTCAGTATTGTTATTTTGTCCCCCGTGCTTTACCTTTCTGGAGAATTTATGAAAAAGCAAATCATTGCCCTGGCCGTCTTGGCTATCGCTGCTGGCAGCGCAGTCGCACAAGCCACTGACACCCTCGCCAAGGTCAAAGCCTCTGGCGCCATCACCATGGGCGTGCGCGACTCTTCTGGCGCGCTGTCCTACACCCTGGGCGACGGCAAGTACGCTGGCTTTCACGTAGAGGTGTGCCAGCGCATCATTGCCGACATTGAAAAATCCGTGGGCAAAAAATTGGCCGTGACCTACACCCCCGTCACTTCGCAAAACCGTATTCCCTTGGTGCAAAACGGCACGGTAGACATCGAGTGCGGCTCCACCACCAACAACGCCACCCGCCAAAAAGACGTGGCCTTTGTCGTCACCACTTTTGTAGAAGAAGTGCGCATTGCGGTTAAAGCCAATAGCGGCATTACCGCCATTGCCCAACTCAACGGCAAAAACGTCGCCACCACCACCGGCACCACCTCGGTGCAGTTGCTGCGCAAGAACGAGCGCGCGACCGGAGTGGACTTTAAAGAAGTGTTTGGCAAAGACCATGCCGACAGCTTCTTGCTGCTCGAGTCGGGCCGCGCTGACGCGTTTGTGATGGATGGCCAGATTTTGGCGGGCAATATTTCTACCGCTAAAACCCCAGCCGACTTCAAAATCGTCGGTGAAGTGCTCAGCGTAGAACCCATCGCCATCATGATCCGCAAGGACGACCCGGCGATGAAAAAACTGGCTGACGACACCGTCAAGGCCATGGCTAAATCGGGTGATCTGGCCAAGGCCTATGACAAATGGTTTGTGCAAGCCATTCCACCAAAGAACGTCAAAGTGGGCTTGATCGCCAGCGACGCCACCAAAGCAGCTTGGGCTAACCCGAACGACAAGCCAGTGGAAGAGTACGCCAAAAAGTAAGTTGGATGTGACGGGCTAACCTCATCCATCCCTGGTTTTTTGAGCCCGCAAACTCCCCGTAAACCTCGCCGCACACTTGCTGTGGCGAGGTTTTTGCTTTATGGTGCACGCTGGTTCTACGCCGCGTGTGCATCGCACCCACACCAACCGCACACAACAAGAGAGGTGGAGACAGTATGGCTTTAGATTTCAGTGTTTTACTCAATGACGATGGCGGGGGCCGCACTTATCTGCAATGGCTGTTTGACGCATGGGGCTGGACCCTGGCCGTCGCAGGTGCTGCCTGGGTAGTGGCCATGGTCATAGGTGCCATCATCGGCACCTTGCGCACCCTGGAGGGCAGCCCTTGGTTGATCCGATTTGCCAATGCCTGGGTGGAGTTGTTTCGCAACATCCCTCTTTTGGTGCAAATTTTCCTGTGGTACTTTGTGGTGCCCAAAATGTTCCCCATCATGAAAACTATGCCCAGTTTTATCCTGGTGGTCTTCGCACTGGGCTTCTTCACTTCGGCACGTATCGCAGAGCAGGTGCGCGCAGGCATTCAGGCCCTCCCACGCGGCCAGCGCTATGCGGCCATGGCGGTGGGCTTTAACACTTGGCAAACCTACCGCTACGTGCTGCTGCCCATGGCCTTTCGCATCATCTTGCCGCCGCTGACCAGCGAGTCGATGAACCTGCTGAAAAACTCGTCTGTGGCCTTTGCGGTATCGATTGCCGAGCTGACCATGTACGCCCTGCAAGTGGGCGAAGAAACCTCCAAACCCACCGAGGCGTATTTAGCCGTGACGGTGCTGTATGCCCTGTCGGCATTTGCTGTCAACCGCGTGATGGCTTATGTAGAAAAGCGCTCCCAAGTACCGGGCTTTATCGTGGCCGGTGGCACAGGCGGAGGGCACTAAGATGTTTAACCTGGACTTTTCATTCCTCACCTGGGACATCTTCAGCAAATTTATCGCCAAGGGCTTTATCTTCAGCCTGGAGCTCACCGCGATTGCCACCGTGGGCGGCATTGCCTTGGGCACCGTGCTGGCACTGATGCGCCTGTCGGGTCGAAAATGGCTGGAGGTGCCTGCGGTGATCTACGTCAACGGGCTGCGCAGCATTCCGCTGGTGATGGTGATCTTGTGGTTCTTCTTGCTGGTGCCACTGCTGATCGGAAAGCCGATTGGCGCGGAGCTGTCGGCGGTGATTACCTTCATCGCGTTTGAGGCCGCTTACTTCAGCGAGATCATGCGGGCGGGCATCCAGTCCATCCCGCGTGGCCAGGTGCATGCAGGCCAGGCGCTGGGCATGACCTACAGCCAAAACATGAAGCTGGTGGTGCTGCCCCAGGCCTTTCGCAACATGCTGCCCGTGCTGCTGACGCAAACCATCATCTTGTTCCAGGACACCTCCTTGGTGTACGCCATCGGTGCGTATGACTTGCTCAAAGGTTTTACCACCGCAGGGGCCATCTATGGCCGCAAAGAAGAGATGTATTTGATCGCCGCAGTGATGTATTTCATCTTGTGCATTGCGCTGTCGTATGCGGTGAAAAAGCTGCAGACCAAGATTGCCATTATTCGGTAAAGCGTTACGTTAAAGCCTCGCTAAATTTACAAATTGGAGAACAACAATGATCGAAATGAAAAAAGTATCCAAGTGGTACGGCAAAGTACAGGTGCTGAACAATTGCAGCACCCACATCACCAAAGGCGAAGTGGTAGTAGTATGCGGCCCCTCGGGTTCGGGCAAATCCACCTTGATCAAAACCATCAACGCGCTGGAGCCCGTGCAGGAAGGCGAGATATGGGTAGACGGCATTGCCATTCACGACCCGAAGACTGACCTGCCCAAGCTGCGCTCTAAAGTCGGCATGGTGTTCCAGCATTTTGAGCTGTTCCCGCACCTGTCTGTTACCGAGAACCTGACCATTGCACAAATGAAGGTGCTGGGTCGCTCGACCGAAGAAGCCAATGTGCGCGGCCTGAAAATGCTCGACCGCGTGGGCCTGATGGCACACAAAGACAAGTTCCCCGGCCAGCTCTCAGGCGGCCAGCAGCAGCGCGTGGCCATTGCCCGTGCGTTGTCGATGGACCCGATCGTGATGCTGTTTGACGAGCCTACGTCAGCCCTGGACCCCGAGATGGTGGGCGAAGTGCTGGACGTGATGGTCAAGCTGGCCAACGAGGGCATGACGATGATGGTCGTCACCCACGAGATGGCCTTCGCCCGCAAAGTTGCCAGCCGCGTGATCTTTATCGACGTGGGTGGGCATATTCTGGAAGACTGCAATAAAGACGAGTTCTTTAACCATCCAGAGAATCGTCAGCCGCGTACCAAAGACTTTTTGTCCAAGATTTTGGCGCATTGATTGCTCTATCTGGAGCATAAGGAAAGGCGACTTCAGTCGCTTTTTTTGCTTCTCAGCGGCTTTGGGGACACTTCGACTGAGCCGCTTGTAGCGCAGCAGTGCTTGGACGGGGAACGGGACATATTTTTTGAAAACCTCCGCCACACACGCGGATGGGGTTTCGTAGATTTCTAACGACCTCGCCGCGCCTTGGCTACAGTTTTAAAAAAATACGCTCCCATTCCTTCACCTTTGCGAACGTTCTTGAAGACACGCAACGCGTGATTCGCACTTCAAACTAAGAGTGAGACGAAAACTTTGGGACAATACCCCCTATGACCGTACAACCCAAAGCCCATACCAAACCCCAAGAAATCACCATCACCCGCCCGGACGACTGGCATCTGCATGTGCGCGATGGCGTGGCTATGCAGGCGGTGGTGCCGCATACGGCCGCGCAGTTTGGCCGGGCGATCATCATGCCGAACCTGCGGCCACCTTGCAGCACGGCGGCTGCGGCGCTGGCGTACAAGGCGCGCATTATGGCCGCTGTGCCTGCTGGCGTGCAATTTGAGCCTTTGATGACCCTGTATTTGACCGACAACCTGGCCCCCGACGAGGTAGCGCGTGCCAAAGACGCTGGCGTGGTGGCGGCCAAGCTGTACCCTGCGGGCGCTACCACCAACAGCGATGCGGGTGTGACGGACATACGCAAAACCTACAAGACGCTAGAGGCCATGCAAAAAGCCGGCATGCTGCTGCTGGTGCATGGCGAGGTGACGGACAGCGATATTGATTTGTTTGACCGGGAGGCTGCGTTCATTGACACCAAGCTGATCCCGCTGCGCAAGGACTTTCCTGAGCTGAAAATTGTGATGGAGCACATCACCACGCTGGACGCAGCGCACTATGTGCGGGATGCCAACAAGTTTACCGCCGCCACCATCACCGCGCACCATTTGCTGTACAACCGCAACGCGCTGTTCTTGGGCGGCATGCGGCCACACTACTATTGCCTGCCAGTACTCAAGCGCGAGACACACCGCCTGGCGTTGGTCAAAGCGGCCACCAGTGGTAACGCCAAGTTCTTCTTAGGCACCGACAGCGCGCCCCACCCCGCGCACCTCAAAGAGCACGCCTCCGGCTGTGCAGGTTGCTACACGGCGCTGAGCGCACTGGAGCTGTATGCCGAGGCCTTTGACAGCGTGGGCAAGTTGGCCAAACTGGAAGGCTTTGCCAGCTTTTTTGGAGCCGACTTTTACGGCCTGCCGCGCAATACGGGCAGCGTCACTTTGCGCCGAGAGAACTGGACTTTGCCAGAGGCGCTGCCGTTTGGCGAGGCATCGCTCAAGCCACTGCGCGGTGGCGAGGCGCTGGCCTGGCGCTTAGTGGCATCATAGGCACTATTTTTGTATCGTATTGACCTTTAGCCTCATAGAACATTGCGGGAGCAGCTATTAAAAAAATAGTTCCATCTACCAGCTTGCAGACCCAACTGTCGGACATGGACTGGCTTGCACCGTGGTGGAACCCCTGGCGCGCGGTGGGTCAGCGCTTGGCCGCGCGGGTGTTGGCGGGGGCACAGGTGTGCGATGCACTTAACGCCGAGCAGCAGGCGGCTAGCGGGCCTCTGCGCAGCCCACTCGTTGGGCTAAACCTCGCACTAAACCCGGCACCGAAGCTCGCATCAAATACAGCACTCAGCAGGCCCATCCAGTTTGTGCCGCAAACCGCCCTGCCCGAGGGCGTTGCCTACGAGGCCTACATTTTTGAATCTGGCCAAGTGCCCACGCGCGAGAATTTGCATGATTTTTTTAACGGCCTGGCGTGGCTGGTGTTTCCACACACCAAGCGGCGTTTGAATACGCTGCAATACGGCGCGTTGGCGGCAGGTGGTGGTGTGCAGGCCACGCGCGGCGCACTGCGTGATGCTTTGACGCTGTTTGATGAAAACGCTGCCATTTGGCCGAGCGCCAACGGCGCAGCAACCGAACTGCTGAATGCCTTGCGCGCCAGGCAGTGGCATCGTGCCTGTGTAGATCTGCGCGCGCTCTGGCAATACAGCACTCCCATACTGTTTGGCCATGCCTTGCTGGAAAAACTGGTTACGCCCTATAAATCGATCACAGCTCACGTGTACATTGCGCAAACCGCTACTGAAGTAATAGCGATTGCAGACCTGGACAGTTCCACCGCCCTACAGCTTAGCCCCATAGCGCTGGAGCCAAAACCCTTTATTCCTCTGCCGGTCTTGGGTGTACCTCTGTGGTGGGTTGCCAACGAAGATCCTGCGTTTTACGACGACGCCCAGGTATTCAGAGCGCCGCGCATTTCAGCCTAAGCAAAGCCTATTTCTTCACCAAAACCTTAAAAAATCAAGGACGGTCGAACGCAGCACTTGATTTTTGCCATTTTGGCCCTAACATTCGCGGCAACGGCTCAACTTCTTGGGCTATGAATTGAAAACTGCTATGCAACGCATCTTCTTGTTTTTAGCCACCAATATTGCGGTCATGGTGGTGCTGGGCATTGTCTCCAGTATCTTTGGCTTGGGTAACTATATGGGCCCCAATGGCATGAACCTCGGCTCGCTGATGGCCACCTCGTTAGTGATCGGCTTTACCGGTGCCATCATCTCGCTGTTGCTGTCCAAATTTATGGCCAAGCGCAGCACGGGCGCACGCGTGATCGAAACCCCGCAAAACCAGGACGAAGCCTGGATTGTCGAGACCGTACGCAAATTTGCCGACAAGGCCGGCATTGGCATGCCTGAGGTGGCCATCTATGAGGGTGAGCCCAATGCCTTTGCCACTGGCGCTTTCAAAAATTCTGCCTTGGTGGCCGTCTCTACCGGCCTGCTGCAAAGCATGACCAAAGAAGAAGTCGAGGCCGTGATAGGCCACGAGGTCGCCCACATCGCCAATGGCGATATGGTCACGATGACCTTGATCCAGGGTGTGATGAACACCTTTGTGTTCTTCCTCAGCCGCGTCATTGGCCACTTTATCGACAATGCCCTGCGCCGTGGCAACGACAGCGGCCCGGGCATCGGCTCCTTCGTGGTCACCATGGTGCTGCAAGTGGTGTTGGGCTTCCTGGCCAGCATCATCGTGGCCTGGTTCAGCCGCCACCGCGAGTTCAAGGCCGACGCAGGTGCTGCCAGTTTGATGGGCCAAAGCCGCTCCATGCAAGCCGCGCTGATGCGCCTGGGCGGCATTGCCCCCGGCGAGCTGCCCAAGAACATGGCGGCCATGGGCATTGCGGGCAACCTGGGCAAGCTGTTCAGCACCCACCCGCCGATGGAAGAGCGCATTGCCGCGCTGCAAGCTCTCAAGTAAACAAGCATCCCCCGCGCACAAAAAAACCCGCTGATTGCGGGTTTTTTTGCGACTACCGCTTGCTCGCTAAAGCAAGTCGCTCACGATGTGCGGCTTGGCCAGCATGCCGATCACCAAAGCATCAGGCCCCACGTTGACAGAGCCCGTCATGGACATGGCCGTCAAATGCACCAACACACCTGCCTTGGCAGCATTTGACAGCAAGTCTTTATAGCTTTGCATGGTCTCAATATCTTTAAGCTGCCCGCTGTAGGAAAAGCAGATATGGTTAGACAGCAGCAATTTGTTGTGGAGTACGCGCTGCCCCATCTGTATCACCGCTTCACGCGCTTTGAGCTTTCCTAGGGTGCGGCCTACAGGTTCGGTGTGGCCCATATGGCCGCGCAGAATAGGTGTGATCGACAGCGCTTTGGCAGCAAAACCTGCCAGCGCACTGACCGATTTTTCACCCTTGAGCGCAGCCCTCTGCAAAATGTAGCCTACATCGCCGGGCGCCATATAGGCATAGGTTTGCGGGGCGGTCTCGCGCTGGCGCGCTATCAGATCATTGATGCCAGCGCCCTTGTTTACCCAGTCCAGCAAGTCCATTACCTGTACGCCGTAGCCGGCAAAGAAGGCCTGGCTGTCCACGCAATCAGCTTGTATCTGGGTCAGTTTGCCTGCACGCGCGCGCACCGCAAACGACGCTATGCGCGCTCGCGCCACAGCCATCTTGGCCCGCTGGTAGATAGCACTGCGTGATGAGGCGACAAACACGCCCAGCATTTGGTCAAAATTAAGCGCCAACTGCGAATTGAAAGCCGTCACCATTTCGTCGGTGGTCAACGGCTCGGAGCGGCCTCCCAGTGCGGACGGCGAATTAAGACACTCCACATAGAAGCGTTGTGTAGCCTTCGGGTCGCGTTGGTCAAATATTTTTTTATCTCCCACCAACACATGCACGGGCAATACACGAAGCTGAGGGTGCGCCAGAGCGCTGGCGGGTATGTCGCACGAGGCATCGGCGACCAAACAAAAGGAAGAAGGTGACATAGTAAGAGCGGGACATCTCAAAGGGCTCGCGAGCCAAGATGTCCGGATAAGTGATTAGGGTTAACCCGCTATTATCATGCCACTCTCTGCCAAACTACACCGTTAGACAGCGAGAAAATCCGATATGCGCACATACCGCACGCATGAGCAGGCCCCATGCGTGACAAAGCGCACGCGCAAGCAGCGATAATCAACCCGTGAAGCCCGCTAGACCGCCGCTGGTACCGCCTGGGAAACCTGGTACTGGAGGAAGGTCCGGACTGCAAAGGGCAGCGTAGGAGTTAACGACTCTCCAGTGAAAACCGCAAGGCATAAGCTGAGGATTAGAGCAACAGAGACGAGCCGATTTAGTTCGGGTGAAACGGGCAATCTCTACGCGCAGCAATACCAAATAGGCACACGTTGATCCGGTCCCGGAGAGTGTGCGGGTAGGTAGCACCGAGCCGCCAGCGCAAGCTGCGGCCCAGATGAATGGCGGTCACGTCTGCATAGCCGCAAGGTTGTGCAGATCCACAAAATCCGGCCTATCGGCGGGCTTCACACTTTTTATGCCCACCGAGCTTTGCCAGCACTTGGCACCGTTCGGTTGGACAAACGCTCAATGCCACAATAGCTGGTAATTTTGACCAGCTTTAAACATGCCCCTCTCCCTTATCCACCACCCCGACTCCAAACACCGCTGCTCCTGGTGCAACCAAGGTGATGCGTTTGCAGATTACATCCACTACCACGACCATGAGTGGGGTATGCCGGTGGACAACGAGCGGCGCTTGTTTGAAAAGATCACGCTGGAGGGTTTTCAATCCGGCCTGTCGTGGATCACTGTGCTGCGCAAACGCGATCGCTTTCGCGAGGTATTTTCCGGTTTTGACTTTGAGAAGGTGGCGCGCTTTGGTGATAAAGATGTCGAGCGCCTGGTACTGGACGCAGGCATCATCCGCCACCGGGGCAAGATCGTATCGGCCATCAACAACGCGCAGCGGGTGTGCGAGCTGATCGACAAGCAGGGCGTGGGCGCGTTAGCCAAAATGGTATGGGCGCATGAGCCTGCCGCCGCAGCGCGGCCAAAAAAAATCACACCCGAGGTGGCTAGCACTTTGGGGCAAACCGCAGAGTCGCTGGTGCTGAGCAAGGCGTTGAAGAAGCTAGGCTTCAGCTTTGTAGGGCCCACGACGATGTACGCCTTGATGCAGTCGATGGGCGTGGTCAACGACCACATGGACGGCTGCCATCATCGCGCGCAGGTAGAAGCCGTGCGGGCGGCGTTCCTACGTCCGGTTTGATTTGATTTGACTCACTAGTGCAGCTTGTAAAATCAAGCTAAAAACATAAGCTATAAATAAGGCACCGTGACAACCATCGTATTCGCAGATCTTGTGGGCAGCACAGGCCTGTATGAAAGCTTGGGCGATGCTGCGGCCTCGCGCTTTGTGACGCAGTTGATCACCACCCTGAGCAAAACCTTTGAGTCACACCGTGGCCGGGTGGTGAAACTCTTGGGCGATGGCCTGTTTGTGCTGTTTTCCTCCGAGGCTGATGCGCTCGCCGCCTGCGTGGCTGTGCAGCAGCTGTTGCAAGATCACCCTTTGCATCCCAGCGGGCCAGCCGGTACCACCCAGGCAGCTGTGCAAATGCAATTGGGCATGGAGTCTGGCGATGTGGTGGAGATCGATGGCGACTGCTTTGGCGACGCCGTTAACAGCGCAGCGCGCCTGGCCGACTTAGCCGGAGGTGGGCAGATATTGGCCACGGCGCTGGTGCGCAATGCCTTGCCCGGCGTACTGAAAAACCTGCTCCACAGCTTGGGGCCTTTGTTCTTGCGTGGCAAAACCGATGCCACCGAAGTGTTTCGGGTGCAGTGGCATGACGAAGTTGAAAGTGATGTCACCATCATGGGGGCATCCATCGCCGCGCCCCTGCGTTCTGGGCGTTTGTCTTTGCGTTTGTACTCTGCCGATGGCCAAGTACATGGCCATGCCGTGGTGCTGGAGTCGCCCCACGGCCGGGCTCACATAGGCCGCGCCATGCAAAGCGCGGAGGGCATGGACACCGCACAGTCCATCGTAGTAAGCGATGCGCGCGTCTCGCGCTTGCATTGCAGCATAGCCTGGCGCGGCACGCACTGGGTGCTGGGCGACGTGTCAAGTTTTGGCACCTGGGTGTATGTGGGTGAGCAGTCCAAGGCCGTGGCGCTGCGGCGCGGCGAGTGCCAGCTGGTGGGCGCTGGATACATCAGCCTGGGCTGCGAGCGCACGGCTGACGCAGCGCCTGTGGTGCACTACCAGTCACTCTGAATTTAATAGCTGTTCCCGCGATATTCTATTGGCCTACAGGTCGATTTAGCTTCAAATTATGGGCCAACACACCTGTCGTTGTTGAGACATTTTCATATTGACGGCGCTGCTGAAGGTCACGATACTTTACACACTGCGCACGCCATCCACCCTCTTGCGCGCAGACTTTAAAAAGCGAGACACCCATGGACACCACCACCCGTAGACAACTTTTGCAAGCTGGCGCATCCCTTGCCGCCCTAGGCACCGTACCCGGCGCGGCCATGGCCGCCATGGGCCCCAACGACAAGTTTGACCTGCTGATCCGCAATGCCAACGTGATGGACCCCAGCCAAAGCCTTTCCGGCAAGCGCGACATTGGTATCCGCTACGGGCAGATTGAATCGATAGAGGCCAGCATCGCCCCCGAACGTGCCCAGCGCGTGATGGACGCAGGCGGCAAGCTCGTCACCCCCGGCCTGATTGATCTGCATTGCCACACCTACCCCTATGGCAGCGCCATCGGCATCCCGGCCGACGAGTTGATTGCGCACCAATGCACTACCACGGTAGTGTCGGCAGGCGACGGCGGGGCGAATAACTTTGCCGCTTTTCGCCGCTTTGTGGTGCCCGCTTCGCGCACGCGGCAGTTTGCCTTTGTGCACATCGCCGTCGCAGGCCTGGCGGGCTTCCCGGTGCCCGAGCTGTTTAACATCGACTACGCGCAGCCCGAGATAGCCGCCCGCGCCGTGGCCGAGAACGCCGACATGGTGCTGGGCATCAAGGTGCGCATGAGCGAAAACGTGATTGCCCGCCACGGCACAGAGCCGCTCAAACGCGCCATCAAAGCCTGCGAACTCTCAGGCGTACCCGCCAAAGTCATGTGCCACATCGGCGGCGTGGCCGACCAGGCCCTGATGTCGCAAATCCTTGACCTGCTACGCCCCGGCGACGTGCTGACGCACTGCTACTCCGGCGCGCCCAATAACGCCGGCATGGGCACCAACATCGTGCAAGACGGCAAGCTGCTGCCCGCAGCCCTGGCCGCCAAAAAGCGCGGCGTAGTGTTTGACATCGGCCACGGCGGCGGCAGCTTTGACTACACCATCGCCGAAGCCGCCATCGCGCAAGGCTGCCCGCCCGACACTATATCGAGTGACATACACGTCTTCTCCGCCAACTCCCCTGGCATGCCCTACCTGCCATGGGTCATGAGCAAGTTCATCGGCATGGGCTTTAGCATGCAAGAGGTCATCAGCATGGCCACCATCGCGCCCGCACGCGTGATCGGCCGCATACCCAAGCACGGCACTTTGCAAGTAGGCGCACCGGCAGATTTGTCGATCCTGGAAATCGTCGAAGGCCCGGTGTCGTTTGTCGATACACGCAATAACAAGCGCGATGGCAAGGTGTTTTTGAAGCCGGTTGGCACGGTGGTGGCAGGCGTGGCATCAGGGCGGCCTTACCAGTCGCCGTTTACGGTGCGGTGATTGACCTACATTTTTTCTCAAAGAGATACCGTCAGTCCTTCCAAATCACACTTTCCCTAAGCAAGCACTTCAATGCCGCCTAAGTTATATAAATACGAAGCTTTTTCAGCGCAGAGTCTTCAAAATTTGAAATCGCAAGCAATTTATTTTGGCTCTCCGCTGAGTTTCAATGACCCGTACGATTGTGCAACGCATCCAAAAATAGCAAAACCGACCTCATCGGAAATTGAAAAAATAAGACACCACTATCTGAATAACAAACAACTGCCAGACACTGTTAGGAATGGCTTTGAAGCAGCATCATACGAGCAACTTGCAAAATTGATTTACAACTCTGGTGTATCAGCCACCACTGAATCTATACAACAATTCTTAGCGAAACGCGGGGTATCTTGCTTCTCAGAAGTTAATGATGATCTGCTAATGTGGTCGCACTATGGTGGTCGATACAAAGGATATTGCTTGGAGTTTTCCACTGAGATCGAGCCTTTCAACAGGGCCCGAGAAGTCACGTACACAGAGCAAATACCAGAAATCAGTGTTTCACCATATTTGATTGCTGATGAGCATGATCACGTTAGCGATCTTTTTACAGTCAAGTCTAAGTCTTGGAGTTACGAAAAAGAATGGCGCATCTTTCATCAAACAGCTGGAACTCAGTATCACTACACCTCTGATGCTTTAACTGGAATTTATTGTGACCCAGATATAAATTCCGAGTCACTAGAAATAGTCTGTTTAATCATTGCTGGACAGAATCCGAATGTACGTCTTTGGGAGGGCTCCCGAAGTAAGAGTGACTTCAAAGTAGAGTTCGAGCAATTCAATTACATGTCACACATTGAAGCGAAAAAAAACGGACTTATAAAATAACGAGCTTGAAGCAGATTTGGTTAACTCTGTTTGCACATACAATGCAATTGCATTACCATTAACGCTTAAACCAGCCAAGAATGCCAATCCGTATGTCCGCCGTTATCAAAGTTGAATCCACCCTCACAGACCGCTACCAAACCACGGTGCCGGACGCTGTACGGCGGGCTTTGCAGTTGGATAAGCGGGACAAGTTGCGCTATACCGTCAAGGCCAATGGGGTGGTGCAGCTCACCAAGCTGGATGCCAGCGAAGAGGATGACCCGGCCATGGGTGCTTTTTTGGATTTTTTGGCGCATGATATTACTGCGCATCCAGAGCGCTTGGCTACCATGCCTACTGCGCTGGCAAAACGGATGAAGAAGCTGACGACTGGGGTCAAATTTAATTTGACAGTCGCACTCTCGCCTAACGATGAGTAAACAAAGTGGTGGCGCATGGCTGGACGATTTATATGCACCCGTTGCTGGTGTCGCAGTTGAATGTGTTGACAGACAAAGTAGAAGCGCTAAAGGCTAAGCACCCGCGCGACTATATGAACAAGAACGATGCCAAAAGGTTGGCAGCACTTGAGGCGTTAATTTTTGAGATCATTCCGCAAGACCCCACGCGTGCCGAGTATCGGCAAGGTGGCGCGCTTGGCGCGGAATACAAACACTGGTTTAGAGCCAAGTTTTTTCAGCAGTACCGTTTGTTTTTTCGTTACCACTTGGCCAGCCGCGTGATTGTGTTCGCTTGGGTGAACGATGACAGTACGCTGCGGGCCTATAACAGCAAGACTGATGCTTACCAGGTGTTTGGCCGCATGCTGAGGCGTGGCAAGCCGCCTGATAGCTGGGACGCATTGCTCGCGCAAAGCACATGACTCGCTTGCGCGAATAGGTCGTTTGCATTGGGCCCCGCATCGTCCTAGAATGGCTTATCGCCTTGCAATGCGTTTAAGGTTTCACCTATAGCATTGGGCAGGCAGCGCTCTCGGAAGTCTGCTGTCTTGCTTGGTGCGATGAGGTTCATGTGGTGCAGGCGATGTTTGGTTGACTTCCGTAATGCGTTACGTAGGAGCTTGCCATGTTCAAACATATCTTGATACCCACCGATGGCTCGGAGTTGTCGAAACTTGCCATCCAAAACGGCGTGCAGTTTGCCAAAGAGGCTCACGCCAAGATTACTGGCATTACAGTCACGCCGTCGTTTCACTACTCTGGGCGCGATGCGCTGCAGGTGAGTGACTCGATTGAGCAATATGGTGCGCAGGCCAAGTCAATGGCAGAGCGGCACTTGGCAGTGTTGAAAGATGAAGCCAACAAGGCCGGTGTGGACTGCGAGCTGGTGCATTGCACCAGCGACCACCCCTACGAAGAGATCGTGAAAACGGCCGAGAGCCACCATTGCGATGTGATCTTTCAGGCGTCACACGGCAGGCGCGGCGTGAGTGCGTTGATATGGGGCAGTGAGACCCAAAAGGTGCTCACCCACTCCAAAATACCGGTGTTGGTGTTTCGCTAAATTTTGAGCGTTGCGTTGCGGTCAATGCATCCTGTCTGCTGTGATGCGCAGCATCAAGGTTAAGGGTGCAACGGGTGACTGGCTAAAACCGTGCTGGAGATAAAAGGCCTTGGCGGCTTCGTCAATGGCATGCACCAAGAGGGCGCGCACCCCCACCTCTTGCGCTACGCGCTGTGCCCGCAGCACGGCGTCTTTGAGCAATGCCGTTCCTAACCCTTTGCCTTGGTGGTGGATATCAGCAGCCAATCGTGCCAGCACCAGCACGGGAATGGGGTCAGGCATATTGCGCCGAACATTGCCGGTGGCTTGGCTTGCGGCCAATGCGCCTGCGGATAGCGCGTAGTAAGCGAGCACCTGGTTGGCCTCACACACCACGTAGCAGCGCGAGGCGGCGCTGACGTGGTTGGCCAGCGCGCGGCGACTTAGCCAATCGTTCAGGATGGGGTTGCCACAGTCAAACGCGCTCAGATCGTGCGCCGGGTTAATAGGCTCAGGCGCACGCACAGGCAAATGCGCTTACGCGGTAGCAGCAACGCGGGCGGTGGGCGTGCGGCGCGTCGTGCGAGGCGCTGGATTTGGCTTTGCAGTGCGCAGAGTTTTGGCTGTAGATGCGGGCGGTACTTTGGTGGCCGCTTCAATAGGCTCTTCCCAAGGGCTTACGCTCGCCATGAGGCGCGCCAAAGCGAGGTTAGGCTTAGCGGGTGCATCGCACAAGGCGGCAAATCGGGTAAATGCCTTCTCATCCAGCGTAAAAAACGTCTGGTCTAGCAATACGTTTTGCGCCTTCTCGCAAGCTGCATCTAACAAAAAGTCAGAGCGGTTTCGCCCTAACTGGCTGGCAGCGCGGTCAATCAGGTCGCGCTGGAATGCCTGAGCACGCAGGTTGATGGCAATATCTCTCATGGTGGTTTACACGCGGCAAGTTAGTTGCCGCGTGTAAGTTCTATTGTATAGCAATTGTGTATACAGCGCTATACTCAACCATTAAACCTGTGCATCACACCAGCAACGCATTCACCCGCTTCACATACGCCGCTGGGTCGTCCGGCAAGCCGCCTTCGGCCAGCAGGGCTTGGTCGA
>JANMTF010000012.1:0-2144 GCA_031390175.1 Polaromonas sp. | reverse complement strand
CATCACCGAGCCGAGCAGGCTGGTGGATTTGATATGCGCTTTTTGCCAGCGAAAGTCGGTGGCGCTAACGCAGGCCACGCCCTTGGCGCGCACCTCGGGGCTGGGCGGGTTCATCACGGTGCACATGGCAAACACGGTGGGGGTAATGCCCGGCGGCATCACATGGTCGCGCAAGGCTACGCCACGGGTGACTTGCAGATAGATCAAATAATCTATGGGCTTGCTGCCACTAGGGCTTGGTGTGGCCGCAGGTGTTGCGCGGCCAGCTATCAATTCGTTGGCAATGGCGCGCCAGGCATCACGCGTCAAGGGGTTGGGGATGCGCAGCTCGGCCAGCGAGCGCTCCAGCCGGGCCATGTGCTGGCTAAAGCGAAAAAAGTTCAACCCGCTGGGGCTGCGGTAGACCGGCAGCACCTCGTAGATGCCGTCGCCAAAAATAAACCCCCGGTCCATCACGCTGACCTTGGCTTCGTTCAAGGGCGTGTAGGCGCCGTTCAGGTAGCAGGGGTGCGCGGGCAGGTCGGGTGTGAGCATGCTGGGATTGTAGAGGGGCCGAAAAGGCCTGAAAGCCAGAGGGCGAGTCGATGGAGCCCAGCGCCTGGCCCGGCGCACCACTTGGGCGCTTGGAGAGCTGCGCCAGCAGGTTAACGGGGTGGAATTTGTGCGCTGAACCCGCCTTTTGCGCCGCTAAAATCGCCACCGCCTGATTTCAACAAAAAATACACGCTATGCATTACGCAGCTGCTCCCGCATCGTTCTATTGGGCTGCAGCCCCATTACTATATTAAAAACGCCTAAAAACAGCACGTTTTGAGGTTCTCTCTGAGCTCGCAGTCAGTTTGCAGCGACAAAAGGTACATAAAATTATGCTAATTTATGTACCTATCGTTAATTTGGCATTATTTTGACGTAATTAGTGATTTATTTAACTAATTTAATTGTTGTTTTTCACAAATAGTAATAAATATAATATTTATGACTCTATGTGGTTTGTAGTGGGCAGACCCGGCGTTGAAGCAAATGGGGTCAGATCAATGAAGCAAATGGGGTCAGATCAAAATTCAGGACGACCCTCGGTTCGGAGCGTGCAACGCCATCACGAAATTTTGCTGACCCCTTTTGCGTAGTCTCCGGCGCGCGAGGCCTTCCCCCCCTTTTTTTGCGAGCGAAGAGTCCCTTGAACAAACCTCGCGCTTCGCGCCAGAGCGTGTGCCATGGGCATGCGCTCTGGCGCGAGCACGGGGGGATGCAGGGCGGCAAGTCCCTGCAACGGACGCGGCTTGGGTGAGGCGACTTTTTGATAAGTACGCATAATTGCATCACTCCATAAAAGCAAAAATACCGAGTTTGTCACCATTGAATTAATTCGTGACAGGATATTTCACTACCAAACAATCAAAACAAGACGTGAATTGACTACGCTCTGGCAAGGTACACAAATTCGCATAATTTAGTGTACCTCGCAGGCTCGTCAACGGCCTTTGCGCTACGAAAAAGTGCTGAAAAACACGATTTTGAGGTCTTTTTAAGATACAAATCGCTCTGCAGCTCAATAGAATAATGCGGGAGAAGCTCCTGTATGTGTAGCACGTTGAAATGGGTGTGCTGGTGCCTGCGGGGGCATCTGGGCGTTTGTGGGCACATACAGAAGGTCAGCACCGCCCGCCCATCGGCCCGGCAAGTCACATTAGAGTGCAAACCCCTGCTTGCTCGCTCTGGCGCGAGCTGCGAGGTCTGTGCGCGCAGAAAGGGCAGTGAAGAGCTCGCGCGCCGGAGGCTACGCAAAAGGGGTCAGAGCAAAATTTCGTTATGGCGCTGCGCGCTCCGAATCAAGGGTCTTCCTGAATTTTGATCTGACCCCATTTGCTTCATCTGACCCCATTTGCTTACACGCCGGATCTGCCCACTACAAATCACATAGACCCTTTAAACTTTTAGCCGCCCCAGCACCTGCCCACCACCGTAGCTGCCCTGCTCCGGTGCCTTGCCGCCCAACTGCACTTTGATGGCGCAGTACTTAAACTCCGGAATCTTGGCAAACGGGTCGAGCGCGGCATTGGTCAGCTTGTTGATGGCTGCCTCGTAGTAGCAAAAGGGCACAAACACCGCACCGCGTGGCGTGCCATCGTCGGCGCGCGCGTAGA
>JANMTF010000008.1:0-8683 GCA_031390175.1 Polaromonas sp. | reverse complement strand
GTGCCGCAGGGCGCGCTGATCAGCTGGGCGCTGATGATGGAGGGCGGCATCCAGCTGAACGCGCGGGGCGAGCGCTTTCATGACGAGACGCAGGGCTACTCGGAGGCGGCGGTGCATGTGCTGGCGCAGCCGGGCGGCGTGGCGTGGAATGTTTTTGACGGGCCTATTTTGGAGCTGGCGCGCAGCTTTCCGGATTTTTGTGCGGCGGAGGAGGCGGGGGCTTTGAGGACTTGTGTGGATGCGCAGGCGCTGGCGGTATTGATCGGTTGTGATGCTGCAAAAATAGTAGCTGCTTGCGCACATAATACAAGGGTTATTGGCTCAGAGGAGGCTTCGACAGGCTCGGCCCGAACGGATGAAGGGCCACAGCAGTACAGCACCAAGCGCCCCCTGCAAGCCCCCTTCTACGCCGTCAAAGTCACCGGCGCATTGTTCCACACCCAGGGTGGCCTGGATATAGACGCGCACTGCCGCGTGCTGCGCGAGGATGGCACGCCGTTCCCCAATCTGCTGGCCGCAGGCGGCGCGGCGCGGGGGGTGTCGGGCAATGCGGTGTGGGGGTACTTGTCGGGCAACGGCCTGCTCAGCGCGGTGGCGGGCGGCTCAATAGCGGCAGACAGTGCAGGCAAAATAGTGATCCAACTCGCAAACACTGGTCCTAAGTAAATAATGGCGTGGGTGTGACGGCACTTCGGTAATGGGTTCTACCTTGGGGCTACCCAAGCATTAGTTGGAATCCGCCAACTCAGGTTTACAGGGCGAGCCTCCACCTGTTGATTTCTTACCGAGCATTAAGGCGCTGGTTATTTGCAAATTGTGTCGGCGTGTTGCCCATAACTTTCTTGAACGCAGCGACAAAAGCAGACGAGCTGTGAAAACCTGATACTGATGCCACCACTTTTATAGATTCTTTTGCGACAACCCGGTCAAGACTGGTGATGATCCGCGCCCGCTGCCGCCACGTACGAAAACTCATCCCCACTTCCGTGGTGAAATGACGTGAAAAGCTACGCTCGGTCGTATGCAATGCAACGGCAATACTTGCTATTGGAGTATTCCATTGACGATTTGCCAATACCGCAAGTGCGACCCGTAACATAGCCGGACTGTTGGGCATTGCCAAATAGCTGGACAGTTCCTGTGAAGCTGGAATGAGGCTGAGCAGCAGTGCGACTACGTGTTCGTGGACTGGGGCACTATATTTGGCTTCAAACAGAGCCAGAATCAATTCGCACATCAAACTATCGGTAACCACTGCATGTATTCCCTGGTATGAAGTCCTGCAAATAGACGGGGGAAAATATAGGGTCCGCATTTCTGTGTCCGACAGCATGGTTACTTGATGTGCTGTGGCCGGAGGTATCCATAGGGCGCGTTGTGGTGGCACGATCCATTGACCTTGATTGGTCTGCACCTGCATAACACCGCTTACTGCGTAGAGCAGTTGCGCATCACGATGCTGATGCCACTTCAGGACACGGCCACGTAAATGCGACTTCGCAAGTGTTCGCCAATGAGGCGAGTGTTGGCTGTTCAGCGACATAAATTGGCTATTGAGCTGTAATTTGCCTTCTATCATACAAGTACGTTTATTAAGGAGAACTCTCAATGTCAAAACATATTGCAGTATTTTTTTACGGTAGCTTTATGCGCCCAGAAGTAATGGCTCAGGCTGAATTTAACCCTACCAGTGTTGACGTAGCCAAATTGAACGGTTATGACATTTGCCTTGACCCTCATGCGAATATTTTTCCAAGTCCTATGCATAGCATCCATGGAATCGTTGTACAAATCAATCACGCAGCGTTAGATCGCATGTACGGTGCGAGCGGTGTTGGGAGCTTCTTGCCCGAGGCCGTATTGGTCACCACATCTGACGGACGTTGGCTACCAGTCATTTGCTACATGCCACCTACCCGTAGCACACATCTGCCTGATCAACCCTATTTGGCGCGGCTTATCGAGGCAGCAAAGTTTTGGGGTTTACCAAGCCACTACATTACTCGGCTTCAGTCCTATGCTCGGTGACACTTGAGTCACAAACAACTTGATCGATTATTCGTAATTTTTCGTTCACGGGAGCATGCCAACTCTGATCACCGCGCTGGCGCTTGGTTTGGACGGCGAAGCGGCATCAAGGAGGAGTCGTCGGCTCTAGGCCGACACGGGGGACAGCCGCGTAGTCGTCCACACCAAGCGCCAGCGCGTACAAACCCAGCAAACCGTCTCTTTGTTGTCAAACTAAGGCAGACCGCAGGTAGACTCCATCCCTGTAGCTGCCTAAATTTTGCAGCATTCAATAGACAGAGGTAGGGAACCCATGACCACTTTAAAACACAGACTCACACAACCCGGCCCAGTGCTCGCCCCCGGCGTGTACGACGCGCTCACGGCGCTTATCGCCGAGCAGGCGGGCTTTGAGGCCCTGTACCTCTCGGGCGCGTCCATCGCCTACACGCGCCTGGCCCGCTCCGACATTGGCCTGACTACCTTTACCGAGGTGCAAGACACGCTGGCGCGCATTACCGAGCGGGTGGCCACGCCCGTCATCGTCGATGCCGACACCGGTTTTGGCAACGCGCTGAACGTGCAGCGCACCGTGCGCGGCTTTGAGCGGGCGGGCGCGGCCATGGTCCAGCTGGAAGACCAAGGCTTTCCCAAGCGCTGTGGGCATTTGGACGGCAAGTCTGTCATCCCCACGGCCGAGATGTGCGGCAAACTTAAAGCCGCTGTAGATGCACGCCATAGCGCAGACACACTCATCCTCGCCCGCACCGATGCCGTGGCCGTCGAAGGCCTGGAGGCCGCGCTAGAGCGTGCCGAAGCCTACCTGGCCTGTGGCGTAGACGCGCTGTTTATCGAAGCCCTGCGCAGCCCCGAGCAAATGCAAGCCGCCTGCCAGCGCTTTGCCAAGCGTACGCCGCTCTTGGCCAATATGGTGGAAGGCGGCAAAACCCCCGTGCAAAGCGCCGCCGAGCTGGGCGCGCGCGGTTTCAAGATCGTCATCTTCCCAGGCGGCACCGCCCGCGCCGTTGCCCACACCTTGCAGCACTACTACCAAAGCCTGCACGCGCACGGCACTACTGCCAACATGCAACAATCTATGCTGGATTTCGATCAACTCAACGCGCTGATTGGCACCCCCGAGCTTCTGGCTCTGGGTAAACGCTACGAAAGTAATAGCTAGTCCCGCGATATTCTAAAGGGCTATTCATGGAAAACACTGCAAATAACCTGCAAACGATCACCCTAGGCGGTGGCTGCTTCTGGTGTACCGAATCCGTCTACGTCGCTGTCAAAGGCGTAGAAGATGTGGAGAGCGGCTACAGCAACGGCGAAGCCATTAACCCCACGTACGAGCAGGTCTGCACCGGCCATACCGGGCACAACGAGGTGGTCAAGCTGGTGTATGACCCGGCAGTTATCAGTACCCGCGAGGTGCTGGAAATCTTCTTCGTTATCCACGACCCCACCACGCTCAACCGCCAAGGCAATGACCAAGGCACGCAGTACCGCAGCGGCATTTACTACGCTACGCCAGAGCAAAAGCAGGTGGCAGAAGACATGATCGCCGAGTTGACGAATAGCAAACACTACAGCTCCAAAATAGTCACCGAAGTAGTGCCGCTCGCCAACTACAGCGCCGCCGAGGAGTACCACCAAGACTTCTTCGAGCGCAACCCCGGTCAAGGCTACTGCGTGGCGGTGGCAGCGCCCAAAGTGGCGAAGTTTCGCAAGACGTTTGCGCGGCTGGTGAAGGCTTGAGTGGATAGGCCTGATGTGCAATCTGCGGGCGCTGGCAACGAGCGCTCAGTTTGCATACAAGGCGTTTAGCGCAGCTCCTGATGAACTAAAGAGCACTTGCACGGCATAACGAGCGCGAGTCGTTGAGGTCAAGCCAATTTGGTGGACTGAGGCCGGGCCAGCCAGCCTGCAACTGCGATAATCGTCGGCTAACCTGTCCCCCATGCTCGAAATTACCTTTCCAGAATCCCTGCCCGTTTCCGCTCGTAGAGACGAAATTGCTACCGCCATCCGCGACCACCAAGTGGTGATTGTGTGTGGCGAGACAGGGTCGGGCAAGACCACGCAACTGCCAAAAATCGCCTTAGCGCTAGGGCGGGGCAAGTGCAATTATCCCCCTGGCAAAGGGCGACTCATTGGCCATACCCAGCCGCGCCGCATTGCTGCAACCTCTGTAGCCAAGCGGATTGCCGAGGAGCTGAAAACCCAGTTGGGTGATGTGGTGGGCTACAAGGTGCGCTTTCAAGACCGGCTCTCGCGGGATGCATCTGTCAAGCTGATGACCGACGGTATCTTGCTGGCCGAGACGCAGGGCGACCCGGATTTGAAGGCGTATGACACGTTGATCATTGACGAGGCCCATGAGCGGTCCTTGAACATTGACTTTTTATTGGGCTATCTGAAGCAGCTCTTGCCGCGCAGGCCTGATCTGAAAATTATCGTGACCTCGGCCACCATTGATGCGGATCGATTTGCTCGCCACTTCGAATCTGCCAGAGGCCCTGCGCCCGTGATCATGGTCAGTGGCCGCATGTTCCCGGTGGAGCAGCGCTACAGGCCGTTTGAAGAATCGCGTGACTACGATTTGAACAACGCCATTGCCGACGCAACCGATGAGCTGTGGATGGGCGGCGGCGGCGGTGATATTCTGGTCTTCCTGCCCGGAGAGCGCGAAATCCGAGAGGCCGCAGACCACTTGCGCAAACACCTGGCGCACCAGCCGCTGCACCGCAACGCCGATGTGATCCCCTTGTTTGCGCGGCTCAGCCAGCAAGAGCAAGACCGCGTGTTTGAGGTGGGCAACGGCAAACGCATCGTACTGTCTACCAATGTGGCCGAAACCTCGCTCACGGTGCCGGGCATTCGCTATGTGATTGACGCAGGCACAGCGCGTGTGAAGCGCTACAGTTTCAGGAATAAGGTAGAGCAACTGCTGGTGGAGCCGATTGCGCAAGCGGCGGCTAACCAGCGATCTGGCCGCTGCGGGCGCGTGGCAGACGGTATATGCATTCGTTTGTACCAGCAGAAAGACTTTGACGCACGGCCTAAATTTACCGACCCGGAGATTTTGCGCAGCTCGCTAGCCGGTGTGATCTTGCGCATGAAGGCGCTGCGTCTGGGGCATGTGGAAGACTTCCCGTTTATCGAGCCACCCCAGCGCCGCGCCATAGCGGACGGCTACGACCTGCTGCAAGAGCTCGGCGCGGTGGATGAGTACAACGAGCTCACAAGCCTGGGCGGCGAGCTCTCGCGCCTGCCGCTGGACCCGCGCGTGGGGCGCATGATTTTGGAGGCCAAGAGCCGAGGCGCGCTGGACGAGGTGCTGATCATTGCGTCGGCGCTCAGCGTGCAAGATGTACGCGACAGGCCGATGGAGGCGCAGCAGCAGGCCGATGAGGCGCACAAGAAGTTTGATGACGAGAAGAGTGAGTTTACGGGGTACTTGAAGCTGTGGAAGTGGATCAATGCGGCGCGTGGGGGCGACGGCAAAGAGCACAAACTTAGCAACCGCCAGTACGAGCAACTCCTGCGCCAAAACTTCGTCAACATCCGCCGCGTGCGCGAGTGGCGCGATATTTATTCGCAACTGCATACCGTCGTCACCGAGCATGGATGGCTGCGCCCAGCGCCGGGCCGCCCCAAGCAGGGCACGGCCCCCGTGGGGGGCAGCGAAGACGCGCAGCGCGTAGCGTGGGGGCAAAACCCACCCGCGAGCTACGAGCAGTTGCACCTGTCCATGCTGGCTGGCCTCTTGGGCAACATCGGCTGGAAGCTGGAAGATGAAGAGGTCTATCTGGGCGCGCGCTCTATCAAGTTTTACCGCCATCCAGGAGCGAACCTCAGCAAGAAGCCGGGCCGCTGGATTGTGGCCGCAGAGCTGGTAGACACCTCGCGGCTTTTCGGCCGGGGCATCGCCGCGATAGAGCCGCAGTGGATCGAGCAGGTGGCAGGCCATCTGTTAAAGAGGCAACTGCTCGACCCGCATTGGGAAAAGAAAAGCGCCGAGGTCATTGCCCTGGAGCGTGCCACGCTGTACGGCATCGTCATCTACAGTGGCCGCCGCGTCAACTACAGCAAGGTAGACCCGGTGGCCGCGCGCGAGGTGTTTATCCGCGAGGCTTTGGTGGGAAACGAATGGGAGACCAAGCTGCCCTTCCTCGCGCAGAACGAAAAGCTGCTCAAACAGGTAGAAGACATCGAGCACAAGTCGCGCCGCCAAGACGTGCTGGTGGATGACGAACTGATTTTTGCCTACTACGACCAGCAAATTCCTGCCGAGGTATGCAGCGGCTATTTGCTAGAGCAGTGGTACCGCGAAGAAGCCAAGGAGAACCCCAAGCTGTTGATGCTCACCCGCGAAGAGCTGATGCGCCACGAGGCTGCGGGCATCACCACGCAGGCCTTTCCCAAAGTGGTACGCCTAGGGGGTGTGGACTGCCGCGCCACCTACCTGCACGAGCCGGGCGATGCCAAAGACGGTCTGACGGTCGAGGTGCCGCTGTTCGCGCTGAACCAGGTAAACGAGGAGCGCTGCGAATGGTTGGTGCCCGGCATGCTGCAAGGCAAAATCTTTGCGCTGATCAAAAGCTTGCACCAGCGCCCCCGCTCGCGCCTGGTGCCGCTGCCCGACAGCGCCGCACGCTTGTATGCGGTGCTGAGCGAGCCGGCTGCCTTTGGTGCCAGCGGTTTGGTAGACGCGCTACTCAAGCTGTGCCGCGATGCCACAGCCGTAGACATCAAGCGTGGTGACTTCAAGCTGGACATGCTGCCTCCCCATTTGTTCATGAACTTCAGAGTGGTAGACGAACATGGCCGCCAGATGGGCACGGGGCGCAACCTGGCCGCGCTCAAAGCCGAGCTGGGCGCGCAGGCGCGGGGTGCGTTTTCATCATTGGCGGCATTGTCCAGCGCCGCCAGTAAAGTGCCTAAAACGCCTGTAGAAGATGAAAATACTCCACCGAATCAGCCTCCAGGCCAACAGAATATAGCGGGAGCAGCTGCTAAAACAGTAGCTACTACTAATCCCCACACCAACACCCCCGCATTGCAAGCGGACGCGCGCTACACCACCTGGACCTTTGGTGAGCTGCCCGAGCTGCTGGAAATCCAGCGCCAAGCCGGACGTGGCAACAACGCGCAGTTGCAAACCTTGATCGGCTTTCCTGCGCTCGTGGACCAAGGAGATGCCGTCAGTATTGAAGTGTTTGACGAGCCCGAAGTTGCAGCCCACAAACACCGCGCAGGCCTGCGCCGTCTGTGCGCCTTGCAGATCAAGGACGCGCTGAAGTACCTGGAGAAAAACATCCCCGATCTGCAAAAAATGTCTGTGGCCTACATGCCATTGGGTACGGCAGACGAGCTGAAAAGCCAGATCATCGACGTCGCCTTGGACAAAGCCTTTTTGCTCGATCCCCTGCCAACGAACGCAGACGACTTCAAGCGCCGCATGGACGAAGGCCGTGGCCGCCTGACCCTGATAGCCAACGAAGTGGCCCGTCTGTGCGGCACCATCCTCATCGAATACGCCGCTGCGGCCCGCAAGATCAAAGACACCAAAACCGCCCCTGAGGCCACGGCAGACGCGGCCCAGCAGCTCGCGCGCCTGATGCCCAAGCGCTTCTTGACGGTCACCACCTTCACCCAACTGCAGCACTTCCCCCGCTACCTCAAAGCCATCACCCTGCGCCTGGAAAAGCACCGCGCCGACCCGGCCCGTGATGCCCAGCGTTTGAGTGAGTTAAAGCCTCAAGAACAACGCTTCATCCGCTTGCTGGCCGAACGCAAAGGCGTGCTCGACTCTCGTTTGTCCGAGCTGCGTTGGCTGCTGGAAGAGCTGCGGGTGAGCTTCTTCGCCCAAGAGCTGCGCACCCCGCAGCCGGTGAGCACCAAACGGCTGGACAAGGTGTGGGCGCAGTTGGCGTTGTAGTGACACGGAAATTTCGGTTTAACGCGATCCATAGATGGCATCGCCTATCAACCAAACCCTTAGTCAGGCTGAGGTGGCAATGACCGAGAAGTGTATTGCTGATACCCTGCATACAAAAGTCACAAGCTGCGCGTTAACACTCAGGTTTTGTATCCATAAGATACAATAAAAAACAATTTACAAGCGAGGCTTTGGTGAAATCTTTATTCCTAATATTAATTTCTGCGGTGCTTATTTCTTGCGGAGGGGGTGGAGGTAGACCAGGAACTTGTTTTGGCAGCGCGCAAGTATGTGGCGACGGGAGTGCAACCTCAAATTCGGCCGTCAACGGAACTACTTCGGTGTCTCAGGGTATTGGTGCATCTGGATCGTTTTTAGTGGAATACGTCATTTCTGGAACGACTGCCGAAGCGAGTGTCGTGCTCTTTACGAACGCACAAAGCTTAACGGAGCAGCGAGTGAACGTGAGATTGCCTTACACGTTGGCTTTTAATCGTGATCCGAATGATTACCTCGCCGTTAGTGCGCAAAACAGCTCTTCCTCAGGAGCTATCAAAGTAACTATAAAAATCAATGGTATTGAACACAGGACTCTCAGGTTCGACACTTCCCCACCCGATTTCCGATTTCCCCGGCTGGGCGCTCCAATGAATTCAAGCACTTAGGTCATTTTTTGGGTCGAAAGTCAAAATAGTTTGTAGTGGCACGTTGCTTGTTGTTTGTAGTTTTAAT
>JANMTF010000444.1:0-7360 GCA_031390175.1 Polaromonas sp. | reverse complement strand
TCACTGGCCCCCGGAATTTCGGCGGCATCCCGCACGCCAGGCCGCGCGCGTGAGATCAGCAGCGCTGAAGAGGGATTCTTGCACTGCGGTGCGTCTGGGGCGGGTCACTTTGTCAAGATGGTACACAACGGTATCGAATATGGCGTGATGGCCGCTTATGCAGAAGGCTTCAATATTCTTCGCCATGCCAATGTAGGCCAACAAAAGACCGATCACGACGCGGAAACCACTCCGTTGAGCCATCCTGAGTTTTACCAGTTTGAAATGGATCTGCCCGAGATTGCGGAGGTCTGGCGGCGCGGCAGTGTCATCGGCTCCTGGTTGCTTGATTTAAGCGCTCAAGCTTTGCAAAGAGACCCCGAACTCGTGGCGTACGGCGGGCGCGTCTCGGATTCGGGAGAAGGTCGCTGGACTATCCAGGCCGCCATTGACGAAGGCGTGCCGGCGCATGTGCTCAGCGCTGCCCTGTTCGACCGCTTTGCCTCGCGCGGCAACGCGGACTTTGCCAACCGCGTACTTTCGGCCATGCGCCACGAGTTTGGTGGTCACATCGAGAAGCCCGCTTCATGACTGCGCTGGCAGACACGGCTTTTCTGCTCGACGTGGACAAGCTCGTTGCCGCGTACTACGCACAAGTGCCCGACCCCACGGTCGCTGCCGAGCGTGTTGCTTTCGGCACCTCGGGGCATCGCGGCTCTGCCTTTGACCGCTCTTTCAACGAATGGCACGTGCTGGCCATCACCCAGGCCATTTGCCTCTACCGCAAAGCGCATGGCGTTGATGGGCCGCTGTTTTTGGGGCTGGACACCCATGCGCTGTCCCAGCCCGCTGGTGCCAGCGCGCTCGAAGTGCTGGCAGCTAACGGCGTGGACGTGATGCTGGCGAGCAACGACGAATACACGCCCACCCCGGCGATTTCGCACGCGATTCTTGCCCACAACCACCACCGTACCAGTGCGCTGGCCGATGGCATCGTAATGACGCCATCGCACAATCCGCCGCGCGATGGCGGCTTGAAGTACAACCCGCCCCACGGTGGCCCTGCCAGTGGTGATGTCACCGGATGGATCGAAGCGGCGGCCAATCGCTTTTTGGAGGCGCAACTCAGAGGCGTACATCGCATGCCGCAAGCCAAGGCACTGGCAGCCGCGACCACGCATCGCCATGATTTTTTGAATACTTTTGTAGCCGATCTCGGCAGCGTGATCGATATGGATGTGATTCGCCACTCGAACATCCGCATCGGTGTCGATCCGCTGGGCGGTGCCGGGGTTCACTACTGGAAGGTCATCGCGCAAACTTATGGCCTGAATTTGACCGTGGTCAACGAGCTGGTGGATCCAACTTTCAGCTTCATGCCCTTGGATTGGGATGGTCAAATTCGGATGGATCCGTCTTCACAGTATGCGATGCAGCGGCTGGTGGACCTGAAAGACCGCTTCGACATCGCCTTCGGCTGCGACACGGATCACGACCGGCACGGCATCGTTGCCAAAAGCGCTGGCCTGCTGGCCCCGAACCACTATCTGGCGGTCGCTATCGACTACCTGTTTTCACACCGCCCTGACTGGGGTCTGCGGGCCGGCATTGGAAAAACCATGGTCAGCACCCGGATGATCGACCGGCTGGCGGCGCGACTTGGCCACCCGCTTTACGAAACACCGGTCGGTTTCAAGTGGTTTGCTGCGGGTCTGCGGGACGGTTCTCTCGGGTTTTGCGGCGAGGAAAGCGCGGGTGCCGCATTCCTGCGCCGCGATGGGTCGGTGTGGACGACTGATAAAGACGGCATCAGCGCGGCGCTGCTGGCCGCAGAGATCACCGCGCGCACGGGCCAAGACCCAGGTGAGCTGTATGTCCACCTGGCGAACGAATTTGGCAATCCGGTGGCCGATAGGACACAAGCGCCTGCCACCCCACAACAAAAGCGGCTGTTGGCTGTGCTTTCGCCTGAACAAATCGGATCCACTGAACTCGCGGGTGAAAAAATCGAGAGCATCCTCTGCAGGGCACCCGGAAACGGCGAGGCGGTCGGCGGCATCAAGGTCATCACCGCCAATGGCTGGTTTGCGGCCCGGCCTTCCGGCACTGAGGACATCTACAAAATCTATGCTGAGAGCTTCCGTGGCGCCAGGCACTTGGAGCACATCATGGTGGAGGCACAAGCCATCGTAGACAAGGCCATTTCAGCGGGACTTTGATGGGCCACGAGTCAGGCATTTACCTTGTCTGCCACAGGGATTGCTTGCCCAGACGGTGCGGCGAGCTTCGGTGCGCCTGCTGTGGCGGCTTTATCTGTCTTCCCCGGTTGACGTATTCCCGCCAGTTTCGTTCGCTTGAGCATCAGCGCGTTGATCGCCACGATGAGGGTGCTGCCCGACATGGAAATTGCCGCGACCTCCGGGCTGAGCACGAATGGGTACAGCACGCCGGCCGCGAGCGGAAACGCAATGGTGTTGTAGCCCACGGCCCACCACAGGTTCTGGTGCATCTTGCGCACGGTGGCCCGCGACAGCTCGATGGCGCCGACGATGTCGTACGGGTCGCTCTTCATCAGCACCACATCGGCGCTCTCCATTGCCACGTCGGTTCCTGCGCCAATGGCAAACCCGACGTTGGCTTGGGTCAGCGCTGGCGCATCGTTGACGCCGTCGCCCACCATGCCAACCTTCTTGCCGGTGGCCTGCAAGTCTTTCACCTTTTGGGCCTTCTGGGCTGGCAATACGTCGGCCAGCACTTTGTCGATGCCCAAATCGGCGGCGATGCGTGTGGCCGTGGCCAGGTTGTCGCCGGTCAGCATCACCACCTCAATCTTGCGTTCGCGCAGCTTGGCTATGGCGGCCTTCGACGTAGGCCGTATGGCATCAGCGATGGCAATGAGGCCAATGACGCGGCCGGCTTGGGATACATGCACCACCGTGCGGCCATCGCCCTGCATGCGCGTAGCCTGCGCCTCCAGCGGGCCGAGCGAGAGTTTTTGCGTGTCCATCAACAGGCGGTTGCCCAGGAACACCGTGCCACCAGCAGTTTCAGCGCGCGCGCCCATGCCGTCAATACTTTCAAAGCCGGTCGGTGCCACGATGGTGAGCTTGGATGCGCGGCGCAGGACGGCCTGCGCCAAGGGGTGATCCGACCCCTGCTCGACGGCGGCGGCTGCGGTGAGCAGCGCGTCCTCGGTGACGCCATCTGCCAGCACGATCTCCACCACCTCAGGTTGGCCGACCGTGAGCGTGCCTGTCTTGTCGAAAATGATGACGTCGAGCTTGGTGGCGTCTTCCAGCGCCGAGGCGTTCTTGAACAGAATACCGTTGGCAGCCCCCAGGCCAGTGCTCACCATCACCGCCATCGGCGTGGCCAGCCCGAGCGCATCGGGGCAGGCAATGACGAACACCGTGATCGTCAGCGTCACTGCCAGCAGTAGTGGCTCGCCCAACACCCAAAACCACACCGCAAAGGTCGTGAGGCCGATGGCAATGGCTGCGATCACCAGCCATTGCGCCGCCCTGTCCGCCAGCAGTTGCGCAGGAGCCTTCGAGTTTTGCGCCTCCTGCACCAGCTTCACAATTTGAGCCAGGGCCGAATCGGCACCGACCTTGGTCGCTTTGTAGCGGAAGCTGCCGCTCTTGTTGATGCTGGCACCCACCACAGTGGCACCTGGCCCCTTTTGGACCGGCATGGACTCGCCGGTCAGCATCGACTCATCCACCAGCGATGTGCCGGTCTCGATGGTGCCGTCCACGGGTATCTTGTTGCCCGGGCGGATCACCAGAATTTCTCCCGCCAACACCTCTGCCGTCGGCACTTCCACCTCGGCGCCATTGCGAATGACGTTAGCCTTGGTTGGGGTGAGGTTCATCAGTGCTTTGATGGCAGACGAGGCCCCCGCGCGGGCCCGCATCTCCAGCCAATGGCCCAGGAGGATGAACACCAGCAGAACCGCGACGGCCTCAAAGAACTGCCCGCCGCCCTCGAAGAAAAACGTGCTGCCCACACTGAAGATGTATCCGGTACCCACGCTCAATACGATGAGTGCTGCCATGCCCAGAACACCCTTTTTGAGTTCGCGCCAGGCGGAAACAAAAAACGGCCAGCTGGGATAAAGAATCGCGGCGCTGGCAAAAAAGAACAACCACAGGCTGAGGTCCAGCCCGAACGGCGGCGCTGGAGCCTCCCACATATCGCCCATGGGGGCATAGACGAAAATCGGCACGGTAAACACCAGGCAGATCCAAAAACGGTTACGCATGTCGCGCACCATGGCATCCATGTCCGTGCCGCTGTGGCCCATCTCATGCGCCATGTCCGCAGACATTTTGCTGGCCGTGCCAGGAGCTTGGTGACCCTCGTGACCCTTATCGCCTTCATGGCCCATGGCAGCAGGCTCAGCTTCGGGAGGTTCTGGGACTTTGCCTTCACCAGCAAAGCTGTCCTTTACCCAAGCCGTCACCTTGTCAACCACGCCCGGTTCAGCCGCGGCCGTATCTTTGTCGACTGCGGGAGGATTTGATTTCGGTGTGGAGGCCGCCAAGTTTGGATCTACGGGCGTCGCAGCTGACGATTCAGCAGGCACTGCAGCGGCGGCTTTTGGCGAAGCGGGCGTGGGCACCGCCGAAGGGTCCGGGAGCGGTGCATCGGGTACTGGCTGGCTTGCGTGGCTTTCAATGGATGGTTTGGCCTGCGGCGCTTCAGCCTCATTCCCTAGATGCCGCACGCCTGGTTTGATGTCGGCAACATCAAGCCGGGTTTCGTCGTAACGCACGGTCGCATTTTCCGCAGCGAAATTGACGGTGACGCTTTCGACACCCGGCACTTCACCAATACGTTTTTCTATGCCAGCGACGCTCAATACTGACATCATGTCGTGAACAGAAATCACACTTGTTTTCATACCGCATCCTTGACTGCGTTCATGGTCGACATGCCAGGCCGCAGCGGTACGCGCTGCTCATGCAAGCCGGGCGGATACTTTAGGCCGCTACTTTGACATGGGCATCTTGTGTTTTACCTCGGCCTTCGTATCGCCCAGTCCTTCATCCGCAACCATTTCGCACACTGAAGCGGGCGTTGCTGCACCAGCACGCCACACCCAGCCTACAGGCAGAAAACCATCTGCCTGGCTTGCAATTTCTTGAGTTCGTTTGAAGGTCACTTCCAAACCGGATTCCACCTGTGTGACATCATCGGCTAGCACCTTGAATTCCCCGGTTTTTGCATCATGCATATGCGGCATGAAAATGCCGAGTTGGTAGACCGACAGTCTGCGGAGCATCTCCTGAACTTCGGGGAAATGAATCGCCTCCTGTGCGCGTTTCAATGTGTGTGGCAAATCGATGGCGCTTGCCTGTGAAATAGTCTCGGTGGTCATGATCTTCTCCTGTTGATAGTTCAAATGACCTGTTGAACTTGGCCAGATCGGTGCCAATTTTTTCACTTTCAACTTTTTTCAGGTCCCGCTTCGTCGTGTTGCCCGCTATGTGCTGATGCCCTGCTCGCAGACGCCGTTGCGGCGTCGGTAGGCGAGGATTTTGGCGCTGTGGGCTTGGGTGCACTAGTCGAAACGGACGGGGCAGGTTTGGAAGGCGACTCAGGTGCTGCATCTGGTGCCGCTTTGTCTTTGGGTGCGGCGTTCGTGCGCGGTGAGCCCGCAGCGCCATGACCTTCATGACCTTTGCCTGGCGAAGCGCCAGGGGACGGGTCAATTTCATACCCGCTTTGGCGCACGTCAGAGCGGATATCTTCGGTATCGAGTCGGGTTTCGTCGTACCGCACTGTCGCGGTTCCCGCAGCGAAGTTTACCGTGACGCTTTCGACACCCGGTACTTTTCCAATCCGCTCTTCTACGCCAGATACGCTCAACACCGACAGCATGTCGCTTACTTCAATCACGCTCGTTTTCATCGAACACCTCCACTAGAAAAATTGCGATTCAGAAAGTTGTAAACAGGCACATAGACCAACCCCGCAAATGCGCCGTATAGAAAACTCTCAACCAAACCAACGAAAAAACCGACCCAACTCTGAGGCTTGTACCCGGGCAAAAGTTGTTCAAGGAATGCTGTCATGTGCATGCTTGCTGGCGTCACCAACCCGTAGACGGCACAAGACACAAACATCAATGCGGCCCAAATTGCCAACGACCAGGTGACGATTTTGATATTTAGCATGGCGTATCTCCCAATTCAAAACCTATATCAGGCGGTTCAATGTTGATGCCCAGAGCTTTGCCCAGAATTATCTTGAACACCACCGTTTTTGTTGGGCTTGGGTTCGTTTGGATCAACTCGGCGTCCATGCCCGTGTCCACCATGACCGCCGTGTCCGAACAGATGCATGGCGATAAAAGCCGCGAAAAAAAGCACCCACACCCAGGTTTGCGAAAGCCATTCCATGATTTACCTCGACACAGTTAAATGGTTGATGTACCAAATGTTTATCCACCGCTGGGCTACGCTCCAATTTTTCTACACAAAGATCCCACGGTCTGTGCCGTGGCACACATTGGCAGAAATGTTTTTTTGCACTTTCATAGCCAGCCGCCCTTAAATTCAGCCCGTTTCAATCCGCCTACAACGTAAGGACAGCTGCGCATAAGCGCCCACAGCATGCCGCTGCGGTGGTTTTCAATCATCAAAACGATCGGCCCCTGATTGAGCCCGAAGTGCCAAGGTGAGACCCACCAGCCATAGGGATTGCCCGCCTCGCCGGGGTGGCTTGGGTTGAAGGATGCCTTGAACCCGTAGGAATTGAACTCGGTTAATTTGGCCTGATAGATGCAGTAGTCGAGCGTTGGTAAGACTATTTCCGGTGCGAAGGGCAGCGAGGCCACCACGGCCCAAGGCGCCAAGGTGCCATCGTCCGGGCCGTACGGCACGCCGCGTGCAATGTAGTCAAAAACGGGGTGCGCCACACCTACAACTTCAAGGCTGCCCGGGCCAGGCCCTTCGCTGGCAGTGAGTCCCCAGCAATGATGGCCATAGCTTTTGAATTTGAGTGGATTGTCGATGGCATAGAGTTGCTGCACCAGCGTCGCGCGGCGGCTGTTCTCAAAATAGTCAATGCCTTTGCTCCGCATGTACTCGTCCTGAATGCCGCGAAAGTCAACCCAGACGTGCGACAGCTGATGGGTAAATAGCGACCCTGCGTACAGGTACGCCTGTCCGAAATGGCTTTCCCACCGGTACGTGGTTGCCCATGCTGCGTAGCTCGTCTGCGCGAGCGGATGCGTCGGCGAGCCCAGTCCCAGGATATACAGCAACAACGCCTCGTCGTAGCCTTCCCAGCGGTAGTTGAGGAAACCGCTTTCGGGCTTCCAACCGTGGGTCAGCGTGGCACCCTGGTTTTGCGCCCATTGCCAATCGGCGCG
>JANMTF010000435.1:0-1509 GCA_031390175.1 Polaromonas sp. | reverse complement strand
TCGTCGGTAGCCACGGCAGCCACCATCACCAATGTGGCCTACGACGAAATGCGCAAGCACGGCTATTCGGGCCGCCTCACCACCGGCACACTGGCTGCGGGCGGCACGCTGGGCATTTTGATTCCGCCTTCGGTGCCTCTGGTGATCTACGCCATTCTCACTGAGCAAAACATTGCCAAACTGTTTGCCGCCGCCATGGTGCCAGGCATTATTGCCATGCTGGGCTACATGGTCGCCATTGGCATCTACGTGCGCCTGGTGCCCGGCCAGGCACCCGAGCATGATGAAGTCATCAAAACTAATGTGGTGGATTCACTCAAAGGGATTGGCCCGATTGCCATCATCTTTTTGGTTGTGTTTGGCGGCATCTATGGCGGCTACTTCACACCTACTGAGGGCGCGGCGGTCGGCGCTTTCTCCACCTTTATCGCCGCGCTGGCGAAGCGCGAGATGAACTGGAGCAAGTTTAAAAACTGCTTCTACGCCACCGCAGAGAGCTCGGCCATGATCTTTTTGATTTTCCTCGGTGCGGATTTAATGAACGCCTCCCTCGCGCTCACGCAAGTGCCATCGCAGCTGGCACAAGTGGTCGGCTCTTGGGGCTTGGCACCCGTGATGGTGGTGGCGGCGATCATGCTGTTTTACGTGGTGCTGGGCGCGGTGATGGACGAGCTGTCGATGATTTTGCTGACCATCCCGATCTTCTTCCCGCTGATCATGGGCCTGGACTTTGGCATGAGCAAAGAGCACACCGCCATCTGGTTTGGCATCATGGTGCTGATGACGGTGGGCTTTGGCATGCTGGCCCCGCCCGTGGGCCTGAACGTGTATGTGGTCAACAGCATGACCAAGGGCAAGGGCGATGCCGTGCCGATTGCCGAGAGCTATCGGGGCGTGATGCCGTTTTTGATCAGCGACACCGTGCGCACCCTGCTGCTGTTGTTCTTCCCGGTTATTTCACTGTATGTACTGCAGTTTATGAAATAGCGGCCTTCCCATGTAAATAGTTCTATTTTTATCTTCAGGGTTAGCCCGATCAACCTTTTCCCCGCTCCCGCGTTATCTTCTCATCCATTCACTTTTTTGGAGTTTTTCACAATGGTTCAACGCCGCACACTGATCAAATCTGGCCTAGCCGCCGCCGTCACCAGCGCCGCCCTGCCCGGCATGGCGCAAGAGACGGTCACGCTCAAGTTCCACACCTTCATGGCTCCGCAGTCCAATGTGTGGCTCAACATGCACAAAGCCTGGATGGACAAGGTAGAGAAAGAGTCCGGTGGCCGCATCAAGTTTGAAGCCTACCCCGCCATGCAGCTGGGCGGCACCCCCGTGCAACTGTACGACCAAGCGCGCGACGGTGTGGTCGATGTGGTGTGGACCCTGCCCGGCAACAACGCGGGGCGCTTCCCGCGCGTGGAAGTGTTTGAGCTCCCGTTCATCATGAGCAATGCCGAGGCCACCTCCAAAGCCTATTGGGAATATGTGCAAACCGTGGCGCAAGACGAGTTC
>JANMTF010000390.1:0-6083 GCA_031390175.1 Polaromonas sp. | reverse complement strand
CGCCCCGGCACGGTCGCCGCCGTCGCCCAAACGGTTGGCCAGGTTGTTGATACTGCTCGCCAAATCGGGTTCAAAACTAACCGGTGCCGCCCTGGCCAAGCGCCTGCGTATCTCCACCGCCTCACGCGCGGCCATAAGCGCGCCGATAATGTCGCCACTTTCGCTTAAACGGTTGGACAGGTTGTTGATACTGCTCGCCAAATCAGGTTCAAAACTGGTTGGAGCCGCCTTGGTCAAGCGCCTGCGTATCTCCACCGCTTCACGCGCAGCGACAAGTGCTCTGACACGGTCACCAGCATTGGCCAGGTAAACCGCATGGTTGTGGAGGTCGTGTGCGTGAGAGGCTTGTGCAGTTGTATCGCCAGGTTGTTCGGTAAATAACTGGGGTCGGCTTGACGCTACTGCCAGTGCCTCTAGTGCGGGCCACTTGGCGCAGCTGGTAAAAGCTTCCTTGAGTTGTTCGGCAAAATGTTCATGTTTATCAAAAGCACTATGCAACAAGGCATTGAGTGCGCCAGCCTGCTGGGGTAAACCTATATCGAGGCGTACGGTTTGGTCATACGCCAGCATGTGCCAACGCTGGACTAGGCTGGCGATATCTGCACCATGTTGTGCAGCTAGAACAGTTAATCCTTGTATGTCATGAGGGTTGCTTTGCTTGACCGCAGCGCTTTGCCATTGCCATAAGAATGCGGCTGCCAGTAGATCGGGGGCCATGCTGGGGTAAACGTGGGTAGCTGCTTGGTGCGCGGGCCACACTTCGCCTAGCGCGGTAAAAATGCTGTTGCGGGTGGCATCCGTCCAGCCGTACGCGGTTGCCATTGCGTTGTTAATCCCGCTAGCGGTAAGGCCATTAAATAGGGTGGCCATGGCTACGACATCAGCCAGGGTTCCGTGTGGGAGTTGCAAGCCGTATTCAGCCTTGTGCCAACGCTTTTGTTCTCTGTCTACCAAGTCTTTTAGTAAATATTTGCCTGGTAAAAAGCGCCGTTCAACGCTAGGCGCGCTAGAGAGGTGGATGGCCAAGGCAATGACAAACAAGGCAGTCTGGTGCAAAGTGGATAGCGCTTGCCAGTCTACAAACTCGGCCTCATTCACTGTGGGCAGTGTTTCCGATGGATTTTGCGCAGTGGTAGCCAACTTTGCCAATGCTTGGGTAAGTAATCGAAAGTTGTCTGTTTGAGGGAGTTCCTCTAGCTGGATAGGGGTGCTCAAATACCCATTGACGCTGGCATCGTTGAGTTTGTCGTGAATACCCTCGGGGGTGCGGCAAAGTAACAGTACACGAAGCTTGTCGTTTTTGCCGTTTGTCAGCCCCGCCTTAGCGGCGCGCAGCAGTGCGGCTAGGCGCTCCGGTGCATGTTCCGGGTAATCCACTACCACCAGCCAGTCGCCTTGCCAGCGCAGGCGATGCGCGCCATGAAAGTCGATCAAGCTGACAAAGCCTGCCGTCCATTTTTTGGTGTCCACCAGTGCTTGTGCCACTTCGGCGGCCAGCCGGGTTTTGCCCACACCGCCTTGGGCTTGCACAATTTTGAAGGACAGCGGGTGGGGCTCGTTTGCCCAGTCAAGCAATTGCTTTGTTTCTGTGGTGCGCCCAATGAGAGGCGTAAGGCGGGTGCGCCACTCCAGTAAAGCAGATAAACCGTTGCCCAGCTGTGGCGTTGTGTTCCAGTCTACTTTCGGCTCGTAGCCTGATTCTTTGCCATCAACATTGACAATGTTAAAAACATGATTGCCAAAACCAATAGTCGTGAGCTTATTGTTGATAGCCTTGGTGAAACCCCCAAAGATGCTTGCCATGGCTTATTTCAGCCAGTCTTTAAGCATTGGAATCAGCGTTAACACCAAGCCCACAACGCTGGCCATGCTACTCGCCTTGGACAATGCCGAATCGCCATCTTTGCCGGCAGCGGGTGCGTTGCTGATGGACACTTGGTTTTGCACTTGGTTGTGGGAACCGATGGTGGTTACTTTGTTGATAAATGAAGTAGTGGATGGGCGACCCAATGCCCAGCCCGCTAAAAGAGCGAACCAGCCAACGGGAAGTAACCAGCTAGGGAGAGTGTTAAGAAATGCCAGCATTGTGAAAAATGAATTAGTGTGATGAATGTTACAAACAATGTGTGGAAATGTTACCGTAAAATCGTACTTGCCGATAGCGCTAATTGGGCTAAATGAGCTCATTCAACACAAAAGAGCTCGTGTAATGGTGATACATGATCCGCACTGGCTCCAGCTTAAAGAGAAAACTGGCCAGTAGGCCAATGAATATATGCGGGAGCAGCTACTAAATAAATAGCTTCCGCGATTGGAATCTGTCAGAACTGAAAGCGCGGTGTCACTGAGCTAGAGACTTCTCCATGATCCAGCGCTAAAGGCGTAGAATTATCGAATGCAAGCACCCAACGCCCACCTAGACAGGATCACCGTCAACCCGCTGCAATGCGCTGGCAGGCCGTGCATTCGTGGCTTACGCGTGCGTGTCAGCGACGTGCTAGACCTGTTGGCCGCAGGTGCCAGCCATGAGGAAATTTTGCAGGACTACCCCTACTTGCAGGCTGAGGATATTGCTGCTTGCCTGTGGTACGCCGCGCGCCAGAATGACCATTTGATCTTGCTGGCCGCGTAGGCGCTTGGCCCATGCAGTTTCTGATCGACGCGCAACTGCCGCCGCTATTAGTCCACTTCTTTCAAAAACGCGGTCACGTAGCGCAACATGTCAGTGAGCTGTTGGCGCTCAATGCCAGTGATGCCGAGATATTTGACCTGGCTAAAAACAGCGTAGCTATCGTCGTCACTAAAGACGACGATTTTGCGCGGCGGTCTAACTTGCTGGGTGCGCCGCCTCAAATCTTATGGCTGCGATTAGGAAATTGTAGAAACACCGTGCTTCTGCAAACCCTGGATAGCGCTTGGCGCTCCATCGAAGATGCGCTTATCAATGGCGAACGGATTGTTGAGCTGCGTGCTGCTTAACCCTGCCCCGAGTCTTTTAGCGCAAGCCGATGCAGACTGTCGAGTTGGGGGAGGGGCGCAAAACGTGGGCGTGAACGATCACGGATCTCTTTTGATTGCTTGAAAGGCCAATAGCGCTTTCACCCCCGATAATCACCCCATGTCTGCAACCAAAATTCTCTACGGCTTTCATGCCGTGGGCGTGCGTATCAAAACCGCGTCTGCTTCCTTGATCGAAATTTACTACGATGCCTCGCGGCGGGATGCGCGGATGCGCAGCTTTGTGGACAAGGCGGCCGAGGCGCAGGTGCGTTTGATTGAGACGGACGGCCTGCGCTTGTCCAAAATGTCGGGGGGGCATGGCCACCAGGGCGTGGTGGCGCTGGCGCACCCGGTGGCGCAGGCGCATTCGCTGGACGAGTTGCTGGAGCAACTGGAGGCCAGCGCTGACAAAGCGAACCCCCTACAGACCAACCCCCTCATCTTGGTGCTGGACGGCGTGACCGATCCGCACAACCTGGGCGCGGTGCTGCGCGTGGCCGATGGCGCGGGCGCGCATGCGGTGATTGCGCCCAAAGACCACGCCGTGGGCATCAACGCCACGGTGTCCAAAGTGGCCAGCGGCGCGGCTGAGACGGTGCCTTACTTTATGGTGACCAATTTGGCGCGCACCTTGAACGAGCTGAAAGAGCGGAGCATCTGGATCATTGGCACCAGCGACGATGCCGAGAAAACCATCTACGACGTAGACCTGAAAGGCCCCGTGGCCCTGGTGCTGGGTGCCGAGGGTGCAGGCATGCGCCAGCTGACCCGCAAAACCTGCGATGAGCTGGTGAGCATACCGATGCGCGGGGCCGTAGAGAGCCTGAACGTGTCGGTGGCCAGCGGTGTATGCTTGTACGAGGCGCTGCGCCAACGTACATGAGGCATAGGCTATGCTTGATGGTGGTGCGGGACATCGCCCAAAGTCACAGCCGCGCTTTCCCAGTCTTGAAGCTCACAAGGAATTAACCATGAAATTGAACCGACTAGCTACTATTTCAGCAGCTGCTTTCGCACTACTCACCCTGGCTGGCTGCACCCAAGAGCAACAAAACAAGATCCAGCGCGACATCCAGAACTGGACCGGCACCAACGGCGTTTTGGAGATCTATGCGGGCGACAAAGTAGTGCGCCGGTTTTTGAAAATCGACAAGCTCTCCACCGCGTTGGGCACCGACGACAACAAGCCGCGCCCTTACCGCTTTGGCTACGGCGTGATGGACGAAAACCTCAACATGATTGCCGACCCAGGCGAGAAGCGCGTGTATTTTGAGATCAGCGACTACGCCTCGAACTACGTGTTTTTTGAGAGCCCACGGTAAGCTGGCCGCCAAGTAAAATCTCCTAAGTAAAACAACCAAAATCAACCCAACCAAGGACAATACACACCATGGATCTCTCTCGCTTCGCCCGCCGCCGCTACACTGAATTTGACACCCCCATTGAACCCATGCCGCGCTTTAGCCAAGCGCTGGCCGCCAGCTGCCCAGGCGGTGTAGGCCCTGAGGTGTGGGTCAAGCGTGACGACATGCTGGGCTTGTTCCCCGGCGGCAACAAAACCCGCAAGCTGGAGTTTTTGGTGGCCGAGGCGCTGGCCCAAGGGGCAGACACTTTGATCACCTGCGGCGCGCCGCAGTCTAACCATTGCCGCATCACACTGGCCGCAGCTGTCAAAGAGGGCCTGAAGTGCCGCTTTGTGATCGAAGAGCGCGTGCCTGGCAGCTACAGCGACACCGCCAGTGGCAACCACTTTATGTTCAAGCTGATGGGCGTGGAAGCCATGACGGTGTTGCCTGCGGGCAGCAATATGCTGGACGCCATGCGCAAGGTAGAAGCTGAACTGCACGCGCAAGGGCGCAAGGGCTACATTATTCCCGGTGGCGGCTCTAATGCGCTGGGTGGACTGGGCTACGTGGCCTGCGCGCAAGAGATACAGCAGCAGATGTTTGCCCAAGGTTTGCAGTTTGACCGCGTGGTGGTGGGCTCGGGCAGCTCGGGCACGCACGGCGGGCTGTTGGCCGGGTTTTTGGGCAACCATATCAACATCCCCATCGTGGGCATTGGCGTGAGCCGCGACCCGGCAGACCAAGAGCCTTTGGTGCACAAAGAGGCGCAGGCCGTGGCCGATTTGCTGGGGCTGGGCATGACCATCCCGCGCGAGACCGTGGTAAGCGTAGGCGGCTACTGGCAGCCCAAATACTCCATCCCCAACGAGATGATGGTGGAAGCGGTGCAAATGCTGGCACGCACCGAAGCTATTTTGCTAGACCCGGTGTACACCGGCAAGATCATGGCCGGGTTGATTGGCTTGGCACGCAAGGGCTATTTCAAGCCCAATGAGCGGCTTTTGTTTTTGCACACCGGTGGCCTGCCATCGCTGCATGTGTATGAGCGCGAGTTGCTGGTCTAATCCAGCCCCATCACACCAGTCCCAAGACGCCCAATAGCGCACCGGTGCCCAGCATCCACAGCAAATGGGTTTTGGTGCGCCAGGCTATCAGCAAGCACGCGCCAGTCAGCAGCCACAGCGGCCAGTCCTTGGCCGGTTGGTCATGTGCCGCAGCCAGCAACCAGGCGGTCGCCAGCAACAGCGCTATAGAAATAGGCGACAGCGCCGCCTTGCTGGCCAGCGCGACGATGTGGTTGGCATTGTTTTGCAGCCAACGGGTGGTCAAAAAAGTCAACACACTGCTGGGCACCATGATGCCAATGAAGGCGGCGCTCAGGCCCGCCACAGCGGCCCAGTAGCTGCCGCCAAGGGCCAAGCCGGTTTGCCAGCCCAGCAAAGGTATAAACAGCACGTTGGGTCCCGGCGAGGCTTGGGCAATGGCGATGCTGGCGTTAAATTGCGCGTCGCTAAGCCAGGCTTGCTTCTCCACCACAAAGCGGTGCATATCGGGTGCGGTGGCGATAGCCCCGCCGATGGAGAGCAGCGACAACAATGCAAAGTGACCGAACAGGGCCAGCCAATGGTCTAATGTCATAAAGTATCTCCCTTGCCCGTGGCTGCCAAAGCTGCGCGCTGCTCAGCGCGGCGCACCAACCACCAGGCATAGGCAAACGCTGGCAGTCCCAGGCCCAGC
>JANMTF010000377.1:0-2030 GCA_031390175.1 Polaromonas sp. | reverse complement strand
AAGTCTTTGACGGGGTCGAAAGGCAGGCTGGGATACAGTGTGGCGTTGACGGCGTGGCTGGTAAAACTCAGCAGCAGCGTGTTGCCATCGGGCACGGCCTTGGCCACCGCGTCAGCCGCTATGTTACCGCCGGCTCCGGGTTTGTTTTCTACGACGATAGTGCGGTTCAAAATGCGGCCCATCTCGGCGGCCATGGCGCGTGCAATGGTGTCGGTGCTGCCGCCTGCGGGTACGCCTACCAGTAGTTTTATGGGTAATGTGCTGGTCTGCGCATAGGAACTTTCAGCTATAAATAACGTAGCTGCTTGCGCAATATTCTTCAGGGCTGTGCGTCGGTTTGGCATGTATTTTCTCAGGTTGCGCTGTGACTGAGGTTGTGGATTGTGATAGGTTTAGCGCGATGCTCAGTTCGCTTCGGGCGATAGTGCGTATGCGAATCGCCCTCATGCTGGAGTACCAGAAATCGGTCAATTCGCATACGCTCTATCGCCTGCACACATGGCAGCGCGCTACCCGTAGCTTCGGGAAAATCTGTAACGTGAATACGGGTAGCGCACCTAGCTGCTCGCTGCACGGTTAGGTGTTTATCGAACGACCGATTTCTGGTACTCCAGCATGAGGGCGAGCGATAAATACCTAGCCGGGCGTACAGTGCAACCTCAGACCGTTCACCACTGCACAACGCATCAAAGAAGTGACCACAACAGTCAAAAACCTTTGGTATTCCTTTTGCGCCCTCTGCGAAACCTTCGCGCCCTCTGCGTTCAAAAAATCCCCGCTTTAAACCCCTCGATACAGATACATCAACCATCATCACATCCCAAGGTAAGCACGCCGCAGCACATCACTAGACAGCAACTCCGCAGAACTGCCTGAAAAGCGGATAGCACCGTTTTCCATCACATACGCCCGGCTGGCAATCTCCAGCGACTGCGCCACGTTTTGCTCTACCAACAGGATAGACAACCCATCCGCATTCAGCTGCCGAATCAACGCAAACATCTCTTCGACCAACAGTGGTGAGAGTCCCAGCGACGGCTCGTCCAGTATCAAGAGCTTTGGCTCTGCCATCAGGCCACGGCCAATGGCCAACATCTGCTGCTCACCGCCGCTCATGGTGCCTGCCAGTTGTGTGGTGCGCTCCTTCAAACGGGGGAAGATGCCGAACACTTTATCCAAATTAGTCGCACGCCGCTCGCGGGCGCGGGTGAATGAGCCTAGCTCCAGGTTCTCCAGCACCGACAGATTGGGGAATATTTTGCGCCCCTCGGGCACCTGGATCAAACCGGTTTTGACGATGTCTCGGTAATGCGCGCCGCTGATGTTGTGGCCATCGAACTGGGCGTTGCCGCCCCAGGCGGGGTAGATGCCGCACAGCACATTGTTCAGCGTGGTTTTGCCTGCGCCGTTGCTGCCCAGCAGCGCGACGATTTCGCCTTGCGCTACTTGCAAGTCCACACCGCGCAGCACTTCTACCGCGCCGTAGCCGCCACGCAAATCGGTGATGTTTAACAAGGCGCTCATGGCTTGCCCCCGCCGGATGCTGCGACCTGCGTTTGCAGCTTGGCCGCAGTGCCCTTGCCCAGGTACGCCTCCACCACCTTCTCGTCCTGCGTCACCTGCGCTGGGGTGCCGTGCGCTATCAACTGGCCTTGTGCCAAAACCCACACCTGCTCTGCCAGGTTCATCACGGCTTGCATCACATGCTCGATCATCAGCACGGTGATGCCTTCGTTGGCGATGCTGCGCACGACAGGGATCATCTCGCCGATCTCTTGCGGGTTCAGCCCCGCCAGCACTTCATCTAGCAGCAGCAGTTTGGGAGCGGTGGCCAGGGCGCGGGCTAGCTCCAAGCGTTTGCGCCCGGCCACCGTCAGGTCGGCGGCGGGTTTGTCTAGCTGGCTGGTCAAGCCTACTTTCGCGGCCACTGCGTCTGCCATGCTGAGTGCTGCGCTGCGGCGCGGCTCGCGCAGGTGCGCGCCTACCGCGATGTTCTCGCGCACGGTTTGCGCGGCAAAGGGCTGCACGAT
>JANMTF010000347.1:0-35691 GCA_031390175.1 Polaromonas sp. | reverse complement strand
CATCGCCCAGCCGGTGTACAGCTGGGGCGTCATCCGCAGAGTGACCTTCCCGGGGGTCAACATGGACATCGGCCATGTGAGGCCGATTGGCTGGAGCAAAGACAACAACCAAGCCACCTGGATCGCCTACAACAAGCTCAGAGGCCAGTACATGAGTGCGCTGGAGCATGCGATACCCGAGAGGTTCTTTAATGACCCGAGCAAGTGCAACCCGGATGGAACGACGACACCGGTAGCAGGGCTGCCTGTTTGCCCGCAAGGCATATCGGCAGTCAAAGCTATTGGCCTAGCCGCCGCCCAAGGCCAGAAGATTCACACCATCACCCCCGAAGTGTTTGCCAACAATCCGAATATCGTATCCAGCAATCTGTCAGCGCACAGCTACAGAACCCAGCAGGCGGTGCAAAATGCGCTGTATTCAGGCAATGAGGTGACGATCCACGAGACGCCGATTACCCAGAGTGGCTGGACGGGCAGTGTTTACACGTTCACTGACCCGAATACCGGGGCAGGGGGATACATTATTGATGGAGGGAGTAATGGGGGAGTGCTGTTTGCGTTTCTAACTGGAGCTGCTTTATCTTGGGGGTCAACAATAATTTTGGCCGGAGCACTTGCTACTGGCGTTGGTTTACCATTTTTGTTGGCTGCGGCATCTATTTTTATTTTTTGCCACGCGCTGATGCTGGCCTTTCTTACAAATTCCAATGACGGGCCTGAGATTTGCAGATTTGCCGTGAATTTAATCTCTGGTACAAACATAGTGTCATTTTTAGGTCTGGGCGGCACTGTAACTACTGGTCTAAATCTACTTCTCAAGAGCGTCTTAGTAGATGCAATTTCAAACATTCGAGAGGCCTACTGTGGCAGGATTTGATCCCGAAAAACCAACGCAAATAAGTGCAAGAGGTGCGTACTGGTTTTGGTTGGCTGTATTTTCTTTCCAGGCTTTTTTTGCAGTTCTTTTCCTTTTACTAAAACTTGAACTGTCGCTGGCACTAGCTTGGAGCGGTGCAATTATTTGCGGATTCTTCGCAGCGAGCATTTTTTATTTGACGACTGAAACGAAGCGCAAAGCTATCAATTTGTGGGAGAAAAAAAGAGACCCAATGCCATAAAATAGATGCACAAAACTATGAATTCAGTAACTTCTCGCGCGACATCCCATTGGCCTAGAGCCAGAGTGGCCTGCAAGAAACGCCGTCGCAGCCTATCTAAATCTCCCATTGCTGAAACCCTTGAACCATCACCAAAAGCCGTCAGTCGTTTGACAATAATGTGGGTGCTTGGACAACCGTTTCAATTATGAGCAGCTTTAATTTTTTTATAAATATGAAAAACTGGTTAGAGCGTTATGATCCTACGGCGGCGTTTTTACTGGATGCTATTGGTTTAGTTTTGATGTTCCATTTTCTGACCAAGTAGTAATTGGCAATCCACATGAATACTTTTATTCCACCAAGCAAAAAATTAGCATTGAGGCATAGGGTTAAAGATCACAGAGCAGGGTTTAAAGGGGCAATGTTAGGTGTTTTCCTTGGTGGTGTCGCAACTGGGTTAGTAATATGGCTATTTGGGTTTAGTGGGTGGCAAATGAGTTTGCCTGTATTGACTGCAATAGTTGGGTATCTAGTCCGTATTCCAGACTTGGATACCCCTCCTGTAACGTCAGACCCACCTCACGTTCTTTGGTAATCAACCAGAAGTGACGCTGGTGATCTGGTTACAACGCTGGGGGTTGTACATGCTACACATACAGTAGCTGCTCCCGCATCATTCTATTGGGCTGCAGGCCTATTACTATCCTAAAAAAGCCTAAAAATAGCGTATTTTTGGGTTTTCTCTTGCTGCGCCAACGCTCGGAGGCTGCCAGAGACTCACTAAACTGAAGTTCCACCCATTTTCCAGCCCCTACCCCCCCCCATTCCCCCCCCCCGCTGTAGCTATAGAAGACCACTTTAGGTGGTCTTTTTTTTGATCTTCATTTGTAGTCACTAAATTGTTTGACAATTTTGATATTTAGTTCATAATTGCATTTATGGCATCCAGATCTGGTAAATCTCACGTAGTCACCACCAAACGCAGGTACAAAGACCAGGTCTATTGCACCCATTTGTTGCGCCGCACTTACCGTGAAGACGGCAAGGTCAAAAACGAGACGCTGGGCAATCTGTCGCATCTGCCCGATGCCGTGATTGAGCTGATTCGCCGCTCCTTGGCGGGTGAGTGTTTTGTACCCGCTGGGGCGGCGTTTGAGATCAGCGCCTCGTTGCCGCACGGCCATGTACAGGCCGTGGCGCTAGCCATGCAGCGTTTGGGCATGGCCTCTTTGCTGGCTGCCAAGCCCTGCCGTGAGCGCGATCTGGTGCAGGCCATGCTGGCCGCACGCATCCTGTGCCCGGCCACCAAGCTGGCTACCACGCGCCTGTGGCACCACAGCACCCTGGCCCAGGAGTTTGGTGTCAGCGATGCCAGCGAGGCCAGCGAGGATGATTTGTACGCCGCGCTGGACTGGCTGCTGGCAGGCCAAGAGCGGATTCAAAAGAAGCTGGCCGCACGCCACCTCAAGGAAGATGCCCTGGTGCTCTATGACCTGTCTTCAAGCTACTTTGAGGGCTCGCACTGCCCCTTGGCCAAGCGGGGCTACAGCCGGGACGGTAAACGCGGCACCCTACAGGTCAACTATGGGCTACTGGCCGATGCGCGCGGCTGCCCGGTGGCCATCTCGGTGTATGAGGGCAACACCTCGGACAGCACCACCTTCATGCCCCAGGTCACGCGCCTGCGCCAGGAGTTTGGCGTTCAGCGCATGGTGATGGTGGGCGACCGGGGGATGATCTCGCAAAAGACCATTGATGAGATGCGCAAGGATGCCGATGTGGCCTGGATCACGGCGCTGCGCAGTGCCTCGATTCGCACCTTGGTGGAGCAGCGTCACTTGCAGCCGGACTTGTTTGACGAGCGCAATTTGCTGGAGATCAGCTCGCCCGACTTTCCTGGCGAGCGCTTGATGGCGTGCCGCAATCCGCAGCTGGCCAAGCTGCGTGCGCACACCCGCGAGGAGTTGCTGGTGGCCACCCAGAGGAGCCTGGAGAAGATCAAGGCGCGAGTGGACAGCGCCAAACTGGTGGGCAAGGACAAGATTGGCCTGGCGGTGGGCAAGGTGCTCGCCCAGTACAAGATGGCCAAGCATTTCGAGCTGGTCATTGCCGAGGATGCTTTGAGCTTTACGCGCCTGCAGCAGGGGATTGCCGCCGAGGCGGCCTTGGACGGGCTGTACATCGTGCGCACCTCGCTCAGTGTGCAGCGTATGGATGGGCCGGAATGCGTGCGCACCTACAAGAGCCTGGCGCAGGTGGAGCGGGCGTTTCGCTCGATCAAGACGATGGACTTGATGGTGCGCCCGATCCACCACTATCTGGAGGGCCGGGTGCGGGCGCATATCTTTTTGTGCATGCTGGCCTACTACGTGCAGTGGCATGTGCAGCAGGCCTGGGCACCGCTGATGTTCTCTGATGAGGATTGCTCGGCCAAGCGCACGCGTGATCCGGTGGCTCCGGCTGTGCGCTCGCAGGCGGCGATGAAGAAGGTGCATAGCCACGCATTGGAGGATGGCTCGCCAGTGCATAGTTTGCAGACCTTGCTCAGTGAGATGGCTACGGTGGTGCGCAACACCTGCCGCACCCCCAACAGCGCGCCCGATAGCCCCACTTTCCAGGTCACGACGATACCCAATGCGAAACAAAAGCGTGCGCTTGAATTGATTGCCGAGATCAAAATGTAGTCAGAACGCGGAACTGAAAATACCGAGAGTTTCATTGGGGAAACTCGGCTTTTTGGGCGCGGAACTTCAGTCTAGACCGCCGACGAATGCGCTGGTCGCAGATGTCCATAGATGGGTTCCATCATTTCTAAATACTACCACCTTGCCATCAGTCGCCAACGCAATGATTTCGGGCTTACCGTCGTTGTCTAAATCGGCCAACGCCAGTCCAGCTACAGCGCCAACACCGTGTTCAACACCATTAATGGCGAGTAATTCAATACCACTCGCACCATCCACCACACGAATGACCCCACTCCCCGTGTAATAGCCACCCGCGTACGCGGTGAATACCACAACCGGGGCATCACGTTGATCGATCACTCCGTCTCCATTAGTGTCGACGACACGTCCAACCACAGGTGTCATCATGACCTGGTTGTAGGAAGGAAAGTTGACGCTCCCGGACCAATGCCATTTGAGTTTTGGCTGGAAAGCTTGTGAGCTGGGTGTAAACAATGCCTCTTGCGAAGTCGATCGCACGTTATTCGCTTTACTTAGCTCGGCAATCTGATTGTTTGGATCGACACTGACGTGAATAGGCGCATCTCTAAACTGAAGTTCCTCCCCCAAAAAGCCGTGTTTTCCCAATGAAAGCCGCATTAAATTCGGTTCCACGTTCTGTCTACGGTTTGATCTGATTGATCAAATCAAGGGCGCGTTTTTGTGTATGGTTGGGCGTTGTGATGATCTCGAAAGTGGGTGCATCCGCTGCACCACCTGGTGTCCGGCAAGTATTGCGAACGATGGTTTGAAGCTGCGCCATCAAAGTCTGGAAGCTGTGCACTGGCGAGCCATCCTGCAACTGTAGGCTGCACACCTTCTTTATCGCCGAATCCGAGCGCGCAGCCGGTGCGACTGGGTCACGCATGCTCTTGGCCGCTTGATCCTCATCGGTGAACATCAAAGGTGCCCAAGCCTGGCGCATGTGCCACTCCACATAGTAGGCCAGCATGCACACAAAGATGTGCGCACGCACCCGATTCTCCAGGTGGTGATGGATCGGGCGCACCTTCAAATCCATCGTCTTGATCGAGCGAAACGCGCGCTCCACCTGGGCCAAGGATTTGTAGGTTCGCACGCAGGTAGGCGCATCCATCCGCTGGGCCTGGACAGACGTGCGAATGATGTACAGCCCGTCCAGGGCCGCCTCAGCGGCAATGTTGCTACCCAAGCGCGAGAAGCTGAACGCATCATCGGTGATGAGCAAGTCGAAATGTTTGGCCACCTTGTACTGGTTGAGCACCTTGCCCACCGCCAGGCCAATGCGGTCCTTACCCGCCAGCTTGGCACCAGCAACCCTGACTTTGATCTTCTCCAGACTCTTCTCGGTGGTCACCAGCAAATCTTCTCGGGTGTGCGCCCGCAGTTTTGCCAGTTGCGGGTTGCGACACGCCACCAAGCGCTCACCAGGAAAGTCGGGTGAGCTGATCTCCAGTAAGTTGCGCTCATCAAACAGGCCCATCTGCACATGCCCCTGCTCCACCAGGGTGCGAATCGATGCGCTGCGCAGCGCCGTGATCCAGGCCACATCAGCATCTTTGCTCATCTCATCAATAGCCTTTTGCGAGATCATGCCCCGGTCGCCCACCATCACCATACGCTTGATACCAAACTCCTCACGCAGGCGCGTGACCTGGGGCATGAAGGTCGTGCTGTCCGAGGTGTTGCCCGGGTGTACCGAGATCGCCACCGGGCAGCCCCGCTCGTCGGTGAGCAGTCCGTAGTTGACCTGCAAGGTGCCGCGTTTGCCATCGCGGCTGTAGCCCAACTTGGCCAGGGGGCAGGCACAGCCCTCAAAGTAGCTCGATGAGAGGTCATACAGCACCAGCGAATCTTCTTTGAGGTGGCGCGCGGCCAACTTCTTTTGAATCCGATCTTGCCCCGCCAGCAGCCAGTCCATGGCCGCATACAGATCGTCCTCGGTGGCATCGGTCACGCCAAACTCAGCGGCCAATGTGCTGGTGTGCCACAGGCGCGTGGTGGCCAGCTTGGTGGTGGGACACACGATGCGCGCGGCCACCATGGCGGCCACCAAGTCACGCTGGGGGCAGGGCTTGGAGGCGAGCAAGGAGGCAAAGCCCAGGCGCTGCATCGCCAAGGAAACCGCCTGTACATGGCCGTGGGCGGCAGAGGCGGTGATCTCGAAGGTTTGATCGATTGGCTGCAACACATCGCCACGCAAGGTGGCCCGAATCATTTGCACCTGAGCTGCTGACAAAGCAGACAAATTGGCCAGCGTGCGCTTGCAAACCTTGGCGCCTTCACGATAGGACTCGCGCAGCAAAACAGTGGGGGACGAACCACGATTTGGGACGACATTAATGTGCATGTCTACATTATATACAATATTTAAACGCAATTAAAAATAATTACATGTCTACATATTTGAGCAAAAAAAAGCTCTGCCACGTTGATTTCAAAGGGGATTTAGCCAAAAGCTGGGAGGAACTTCAGTCTAGATAGTCTATATACATGGGGCGCCCCTGCGGTCGCAGATTTGGACACTGACGGCAGCCCGGAGATCATCGTGGGGCGAACGGTATTTAACGCCGGTGGATCCGTAAAATGGCAAGGCCAAGGTACCAATACTGCTTTTTCTCAAGCGGGATCAATTCCTGTGGTGGCCGATCTATTCGGGACTGGGCAACAAAACGTCATTATGGGTGGGGCTGTCTACACGGCAAGCGGCCAACGGCTTTGGGAGTTTATTGATGGTTTTGCTGCGGTGGCTGATTTTGAAAAAAATGGTCAACCTTCTATCGTAGTTTCCTCAAATTCCCAAGGTGTGGCAATGTACAGCCGGGACGGCCAATTGAAATGGCGTGTTGCCGATGGGTATGGTGGTCCGCCCACTATTGCCGACGTTGACGGCGATGGGATCCCGGAAATTGGCGTGGCTGGCGCGTCCACTTATACAGTTTATAAGGCGGATGGGACGGTCATGTGGGCTAGGCCAACCGTAGACTACTCCTCGGCAAGCACGGGCTCTACGTTTTTCGATTTCGATGGGGATGGGCAATCGGATGCGCTCTACGCGGATGAATACACGATGCGTGTGTACAACGGGCGCACAGGCGATCTGCGCTGGTCAATACCCAATCCAACAGGAACTGCACTGGAGTATCCATTAGTTGTGGACACAGATAATGATGGTCACGCAGACATTGTTGTGGTGTCAAACAACTTGGCTAGCCAAGGTGTCAATGGGGTTCGCGTTTTTCAAGATCAAGACAATCAGTGGGTTCCCGCCCGCACCGTATGGAATCAACATGCTTACAGCATTAACAACATCAATGATGATTTAACAGTACCCAGAAATCCGGTGCCAAGCTGGCAGACGCACAACACTTTCAGGCTCAACAAGCGTATTGATGCCGATCCCAGAGCCATAGCAGACCTTACTATTGGCTATTTGCGTTCGACAGACGGGGGAGTTATCGGCAACTCTTCGCTTACCGTGCGCGCTGGTAATGCAGGTTCGTACAAAGTACCTGTTGGCACTTTGGTCGCTTTTTACCGCACCAACCCAGCACTTGGTACACCCACAGCCTCCGCATTGATTGGGACTACGATTATTACTCAGGACCTGCAACCCGGTGAATATCAAGACATAACGCTCCAAGTTGCGGGTAGTTTGGCGAGCCTTAGCGTCAGCAAGACTATCTGGATAGTTGGTGACGATAACGGGGCAGGTCAAAATGCCATCGTCGACTTTAATCGTGCAAACAACGTAATTGCCGGTGACCTGTCCGGTATAAGCGTGAGCGGCCAACTTAGCGCCACCCCCTCAGTCACCCTGATCGGCCAAAGCGTAGCCCTGGCGCTTAGCGTCAACAACAACGGCAATGCACTGTTGCTCAATCTGCCCATCACCATCCGCGTGATCGACCCGCATACTGGCAACGTCTTGGCTACATACACCCAGACCTTAGCCAGTTTGAGTGTAGGCCAAAGCCTGTCGGTCAACGCCACCTGGCCCGCCGGCGGAGTGGACGGACAGATCCTCATCGCAGTCGCCAGCGCCAGCTTGGGCGGTCAAGAAATTACCCTGGCCCAGGCGCAAATCCGCCTGCAAGGCCTAGCCCAGCTGCGCGTAGCGCCAGCGCAGCTCAACTTTGGCAGCCTAACCCTAGGCCAAAGCACCGGCTCGCAGATCATCACCGTCAGCTCCATCGGCAGCGCCTCCCTACAGTCGTTGAGCTTTAACCTGGGCGGCATAGATCCGACCGCCTTCATCGTCCAAGGTGGCACCTGCGTACAAGGCATGAGTCTGGCCATCAACACCAGCTGCACCCTTTCGGTGGCCTACCAGCCCGGTCAGGCTAAAACCCACAGCGCCAGCCTCAGCTTTGGCCACGCCGCTGCCGGTAACGTCAAAGAAACGGTCAGCCTTACCGGCCAAGCTGTAGCCGCAGTGCAGACCGTGCAACTCCAGTCCGCACCCATCCTCCCCAAAGACGCCCGCATCCTGGTGCTCGCCTCCTGCCAGCAAAGCAGCAACAGCGACGACCACGAAGAGCGCGACGACGACGAAGACGATAAGCACCGCGAGAGCCGAGGCGAGAGCTGCAGCCCCCAGCCCGAGAAGGCCAACTGCACCAGCGAACGCGCCCTGGCCATTGGCCAGTACCTCGACGGCTTAGGTATCCTCAACAAAGTCGTCACTGACGAAGCCAGCTTCAGGCATCAGATGCGCTGCGGCGGCTACAACATCTACTGGATCAGCGGTGGAGCCTCCAAGATTGAGCACGGCCTGGTCAAAGAAGTACGCGAAGCCGTCTGGCGCGGCGATGGCCTGATCATCGACGGCCAGCACGACGACCGCAACCTGCTGCTTGACGCGGTGGCCGGAGTTAAATACCGTGGCAAACTGCCCGGCAGCAACTACACAGCCCATATCCCGGCAGGCTCGGTCTTTGCCCCATCTAGCAGCAGTGGTGCCAACATCACCAGCACGCTAGCCACCCTAGGCCAGCCCGCCCGCTACGAGCTGCTCACCGGCACGGTGCAAGCCAGCTTCACCGCCCGCACCAGCACTACGCCGACCGATCAAGACAGTCACCGCGACAAAGACGGCAACAGCAACGGTAGCCATGACAGCAGCCACGACGACTACAGTAGCAGTAGCACCAGCACCACCCGCACCGTGCCCGCCATCATCGCCAACCGCTACGGCGCAGGCAATGCCATGCTGTTCGCCTTCGATCTGGCTGCCATGGTCACGCAAGACGTCCAGCAAACCGCTACGGTCAACCTGCCGCTGGAGCGCATTGTCCTCACCACCGCCGCCCAGGTCGGCGCTGCAAACAGTAGCACCAGCAGCCCCGCAGGCAGTACCACCGTGCCCGGCACCTTAACGGTAGGCGATATCAGCGCCCAAGGCGTACTTCTGCACAACCCCTCAAGCCAGACCATTACGGCGCAGGTCAGCATCAGCCTACCCGCCCAGCTCGCCTACAGCAGCGCCAACCTGGTCCCCGCCAGCGTGATTGCTGCCAGCGGCGGTGCAACAGGCAGCCCTGCCCAAGTCAACTGGACGGTACAGCTGGCCCCCCAGCAAAGCACCACTCTCACATGGCGCGTCCGCGTAGAGTCTGTCAGCACTACCAGCGCCACCTACACCATTCCCGTGCAGGTCGCCAGCCTGGGGCAGGGCGGTGCCAGCACAGCCCAAGCCAGCTACAGCTTCACCCTGCACGCCGTCTCCGGTGCAGCCCTGGTGCAAGCCGCACTGCCCGCCGTGCAGGCCCTGCAGCCTGTAGCCTCCGCCGAGCGCAACGCCAAGGCTCGCGCCCTGGCCGCCATCGCCAGTGCCACCAGCTTGCACAACCAAGGCCGCTACGTCGAGGCCATCGCCAAATGGATCGATGCCGCCAACGAGCTCATGAGCTTGAGCACGTTGAGCGCCAGCAGCCCCAGCAACCAAGCTCTGGTCGCCGCCGCCCGCACCGCCGTCGCCTTAGCGCTAGAGGCCAGCACCGACGGCCAATGCCAAGCCCTCATGTGCCTGCGCGGTGATTTGGCCCTGAGCACCAGCACCCCTGTGCTGGGAACCAGCCTGGGTCTGACCCGCAGCATTACCAACAGCTGCCCGGCCCCGCTCAAAGACATCCCCGTCTTAGCTGCCCTGACCAACCGCCGCACCCAACAAAACCTGCTCAGCCTGGCCGACAGCAAGCTGGATTTAACGGTAGGCCAAACTAGCAGCCGCACAGCCAGCGCGCCCGTGCAAGCCCCCCAGGCCCAGGGAGGCGATTGGCTCGATGCTTTGCTCACCGCCCAGTGGCAAGGCCACAACATCGAGCTTGCCGCCCGCACAGCGCAAGTCACCGCCCCAGTGCTGGCCAGCTGCCCCGCAGGCGGCACGGTCAGCACCAGCCGCTTCACCGCCCTTGCCGAGGCCGAGCGCCTAGACGTGCGCGCAGGCAAGCCCGGCAACGCCAACCCCGCCAGCGACTGGGAATGGGGCTTGGGTGCCAACACCAACGCCGCTGGCCAGTTCAGCGCTGCTAGCCTGGACTGGACATCGGGCACCAGCTACTACTGGACAGTCACCACCGATGCCCATGGCAAAGGTGTCTTCACGGTGAGAAACGGCAGCGCCATAGTCGCCCAAGGCAGCTACGACAAAGCCGCAGCCCAGCTTAGAAGCGGCAACGCCATCCGCATCAGCGTCAGCAGCGCCAGCGATGTCGGTAGCGCCAAAATAGCCGCTAGCCTGCTCAAGATCGAAGGCCAAAGCGTCAACCACAGCGTGCTTACCACGGCGGCCAGCCAAAGCAACAGCCTGGTCATCACCCACCCCACGCTCAATAACGGCATGGCTGCCGAGGGGACGGTGCGCTTGGACTTTAGCGGCAGCGCCCCGCCTGCGGGCAGCAAGCTTAACTTCACGCTCAACGCTGGTACTGTGCAGTGCCCATAGGGATCAGCTTAACCCGTCACAAACAAATCCAGCGGCCATCACCCCAACAATAAACCATAAGGGTCACACCATGAGTTCAAGAGCCAGCCTATAGACGCGGGGCGGCAGAAGGAAAAGCAGTCTAATCGCCCCTGTTTAGGACTGCCTGATCCCGCTACTCATATCGAAATATCGCAGTCTGATCGATTCAAAAGGGGCGAAAATTCATCGTGGATTTTCAATTGCTTCTGTTGCCCAGACACCTAGGGTATTTTCGCTTAACCATTTGCTGTAGCTTGGTTGGTTCTTACCCTTGATACTGAAGAGTCAACACAGAAGTTGTGCCTGGAAGCAAAAAACAGCGACTTAAGAGGCGGAGTCTAGGCGCGCTGCTTAACGAATTACTAACCCATTTTAACCCAGACAATACGCTCCAAGAGCTAGCCTGCGACTACCGGCAGTTACGTCACTACATAGATTGTATTGGGTGCAAAATTATTAAGTTAAAGAAAAGTACTCGAGTATTCAGACTGCGTCTTTACTACGATACTTCCGGAATCAACATATTTCCTGATTAACAAAGTGCACTCTTCAAAAAGTTCTTTTTGTTCATTTCCCGTAATTAAATTATGAGGATGCAGCCATAAATGGACGACACCGTTGTTCTTGATGGCATCATTAAGAGCAGACTTTAAGCGAAATAAAGTCAATGACTTGGGTACGAATTTCCTAAGACCAGACCTCCAATTAAGAAAAAAATCCCCTGGAATTCGAACGACATCACCATTGCTGATTGGTATCAAAGGTTGCGACTTAGCAAAAGGATAAAATTCGCGAAGTAAGTTGAACGCCCTGCCTTTAGCGCCGCCACTCGTGGCCCAAGATGGTGCATCACGGTATGCAACAATTCCCACATCGCGCAACATGAAATCATAAGAAACAAGATTTCTTGGAAACACAAATGTGTCAACGTTGAGAGAATATCGTCTCTTCCAGTACGAAATACCGTCGAGTTCAATCAACTTAGATTCAGCATTAGCAGTTGATAGCGGCAAATGAGTAAAACCATGCGATGCTATTTCATGCTTCACATTACTTCGCTTTACAATTTCTAAAAGCTCGGGCATAAACCAACTATCAACAGAACCTTGGCTTATATCCGCAATGAGCTTATTCAGCCAATTACGATGCTGTTGAGACGACAAAATTCTATTTAACCAGTTATCGCAAAACTCATCTTTACCTAAAGTTAAAGCACCCACAAAAGCAAAAGTAGCTTTAAGATTTGATCGATCGAGTGCACGCAAAATATCTTTATAGGCGATCTCAAGATTGCTAGCTGTTAAAGCGGTCTCAAGTTGAGGGGAGACTCGATCAGCCATACCCCACTTACTTTCACAATCAAATGAAATAATGCATGTGGCACTCATTTTTGCTCCTTTGAAAATCTTTCCTCAAAACCTAAATCACTTACTAATGGCCAAGGATAGATGCTATCAAGCGTGATTAATTTTGAGTAAAAATAACTGTCTGGTTGCTCACTTCTTGGACGAATATTTTCCAATTTTGCGAGCTCAACAAATTTAAGATCTGACGCTGTTATCAAAACTAACGGATAACCTATAGAGCCAAGGAATCTGAAGGTGTTTCTTAATAAAATACGACCGTCTTCGAGATTGTCGATGACACAAAAAAATACTCTACCGACAGGAACATTTTTTCGCTTGCCTAAACCTATTATGAAAACTGATTTTTTATCATGACTCCACAAAACTATGGTTGATTTTTTTCCATCATCGAAAAGCCTCCAGTTAAGATATTCCTTTGTAATGAGAAAACCATTAGAGTTTTTGTTAACGATATTTAATAGATCTTCACTGAAATCGAATTGAATTTGAACGCAATCGCTTAAATGTAATTTGGAAAGAGCAGCAAATTTTTGATCAGTAATTTTATGACCAAGAAGTAGCTTTGAAAAATAGAGCAAATTTGGTTTGATTAACTTAAATCCCCAAAAAGACTGAAGTAACGTTGAACCTAAATTTCTATAAGAGTCAGACAATTTTCCGACAACACCAGGAACTAAAAATGATTTTTCTTTCTTCAGTAAATCTCTTAATAATAAAAATCCAACACCATTTCTATGCTCAAAATCTACCATCAAATTGTGAATCGTCGCACAGCTAACATTTATATTTTTATCTAAATTTCTAATTTCATATCGAATTTTATGTACGCAGCCAACTACATCTTTATGAAAATCCAGTACAACTAGAAAATCAGAATAACCTCTCCCATTTGGATTTTTAAAATATAGCCAGTTTATATATTCACTGCTTGCTTGATAAGCATTTTTCCCAAAATTTCTCTGAACAAATTTTTGATAAGAGTTGGACATTGACTCATCGAATTGAGCAACAGTGTACTCAGACATGTCAAACCTTTTTGAATCGATGTCCAACATCAATGCTCTCAATGCGTATGCGTTTTGGCACCATATGTTGTTGTAATCTTTCCTTTAGAAAAGTCATAAGTAAGTCTTTATCTATTTCATTTCCTGCAGTCGGTTCCACTGATAATTCAACGTGCTGTCCTGTAATGGGATTTTTCTTGGGAGTTATTTTGACTAGTGAAACATTGGGAAAACTTAATACGACGCGCTCCACCTCAGATGCCATGAACTTTAATCCACCGACATTGATAGCATCACTAATTCGCCCCGTCACTTTATAGTAGCCATCTTTAACATCAACCACATCCTTAGTGTCGTACCAGCCTTGATCATCAAATGGAGAAGGTGCGTTCAAATAACCTAGCATTCGTGATTCAGAGCGTATTTGTAGAATATTGTGAACGACTCTGGTCTCAACACCTTCTCCGCCTATTTTCATAAATAAACTGTCCCTAGCTTCAGATTTTACCCGAACAATACCAAGCTCGGACATTCCAAAAGTTTGTCTAAAATCTACGTTAGGCAGCAATTTGCACAAATCATCAAGGGTTGGCTGATCCATACGTTCAGTGCCGTAAGTGACGATCTTAAGACAGGAGGGGAATTTATCAGGTATAGCCCCACTCATAAGCATCAACCTAAGGAATGTCGGTGTAGTTGGTAGCACCTCAACATCATACTTACGACAGGACTCGAGCACAGAATCGACAGTTCTTGCCTCTGGTGCGACTACAACGCCTTTGTTGAAAAGTGTATGCAGCAAGGTATTGATCCCGCCAATATGATCAAATAAAAGAAAATTGATGGTTCTCAATGTCGGACGGGGAGTTTCAAAGCGCTTGAGAAATAAAGTTAAATCATGAAGTATTGCTTTAGGTCGCCCGGTTGTGCCAGTTGAAAACAAGACTAATCCAGCATGATTTTTAGCCCTTAGGGACTCAACAATCTCGTGCTTTCTACTGTGCGAACGGCGGACGACTGTACCATTTTCGATTACTATGTTAACTAAGGCTGATTCAAAGAAATACTCATGCTCATGAACAGTGTCTACCGTCAAAGGAACCACTACGACACCCAAATCTATCAATCGCAACAGAGTAAGGATTGATGAAGGATTAAAATCACCAATCAGGGCGACCACATCACCAGGCTGAACGAGTGATAAATCAATAGGATTTTGCAACGCGATTTTAGAAAACTTTAACTCTTCAGCATTGTGAATAATAAATGGATAGTCAATATCACTCCAAATCTTAGAGAGTTGTTCGATTATTTTCATCAAGCACCGCCAACATGTAAAACTTGTCCTGAAAGTGAACTGCTACGGCCATCCAAAAGAAGCTCTACTAAATCACTAACCGAGTCAGGTGTGAACTGTTTCGGTATGATTTGTTGGGATACAATTTTTTGAATTTGCACTGAAGTAATCCCCTTGAGAAGATTTGTGTTGATGGGTCCCGGTGCAATGCAATTAACATTAACATTGAAATCTGCCATTTCTCTGGCAAAAGAGCGTGTAAAACCTTCTACACCTGCTTTGGATGCGGCATAAATTGATTCACCTTTCAGCCCTAAGGCAACGGCTATCGTCGAGAAATTTATGATAGACCCGGCCTTCATTCTTAGCATTAATGGTGCTATCAGTTGACAGCAATAAATGGTGCCAAGTAGGTTTGTATGAATGATATTTTGAGAAACATGAGGTGGCGTCGTCACAGCAAGATTCATGGATGCTATGCCTGCTGCATTGATGAGTCCTTGTACCTTAACGCCATCTTTTTTTAGTCGTTGCGACACTGCTTTAACGTTGTCGTAAGAGGAAACATCGCAAGCCATAGAGGGAAATGGAACGCCCTCTACACTTCTAGCGATCCCAAATACTGGGATGCCTTTCGATATTAGTCTGTCGCAGATTGCCCGGCCTAAGCCTTTACTTGCGCCTGTCACTACAATCATTTTTTTGCTTCCATTTGATTGATAAATTCGGCCGCCAAGGAACCAGCAGTTCTGAACATGCTACGAGATTTAGACATAGCGGCATCTGATATCCAGTCGAATTCAAAGCCCAAGTCTGTTGCCTTATCCTCTAACGCAAGACAGAGTTCAACCAGCTTCATGGAATCCAACAGACTTTCCCCGCCAATAAGTGGGGTATCGCCAGTTACGCTTAGTGACTTATCGTCAAGTAGCGCTTTGATTGCATCAAATACTTCTGTATTAACACTGTTAGTGGTGGACATAGGAGGCTCTCGTCTAATGAATTTACACTTGGAATTTTACTTCTGCTTGAAGCTTTGGACAAAAATTGAGCTTGCCCCTGTTGTCCATACTCCATAGCCTCTCAATTATGCAAGCTGTTGATCCTGTTTTTGCGCAGCCCTCCATTGCTCTTCAAAGGTCATAGGGCTAACGTAGTCCAGCGTCTGGTGCAGCCGGGTACTGTTGTAGAACGCCAGCCAGTCAATCACCTCATCCATGGCAGCGCTGCGAGTGGCACCCGCTCTTTGCCTACTTTGAGGCCCCTGGCTAACAGTTCTTTGTAGACCTTGGGCCAGCCGTACTCGCCTTTGACCTGGGCGTGGATGGCTCGGATCTGGGTGAGTAGTATGGGTTCGTTGATGCGGGTGCTGGGCTTGGACTGTTGGGGCTTGGGCCGACGATGCTCAAAGTAACCACTGGCGCTGACTCCTGGTACGTCGCAGGCGATGGCTATGGGCCAGCTCTTTTTATGCCGCGCTATCCAGGCGTACTTGCTTCTCTCCAATTTCTGAATTTAACCATCAGCTATGGAGTGTGTTTTTCGGGGGCAACCTCACTTGATGATCTAAGCGCTGGGGTGCGTCAGCAGCCACTGCATGTACCGGGTCACCCCGGTGTGCACGTCGGCAAACTGGTGCGCACAGCCGGTAGCACGCAGCGCTGCCATGTCGGCCTGGGTGTAGCTTTGGTACTTGCCGCGCAAACTGTCTGGAAAGGGGACGTATTGCACTACATCGGCCACTTGAGCCGTGGGCTGCAAGGCGTGGACTACGGCGGTAGCCACATCGTTAAACGGCTGGGCTCGGCCCGTGCCCAGGTTAAAAATGCCTGATTTATCGGGATGGTCAAAGAACCACAGGTTCACCGCCACCACGTCGTCCACCGAGATAAAGTCGCGCATTTGCGCGCCGGGTCCGTAGCCGCCGTAGTCGCCAAACAGCTTGACTTTGCCTTCTTTGTTGAACTGGTGAAACTGGTGAAACGCCACGCTGGCCATGCGGCCTTTGTGCTGTTCGCGCGGACCGTAGACGTTGAAGTACCTAAAACCCACCACCTGCGTTTTGGCGTTTTCCAGCTGGGTGCCCAGCGCGCGGCGGGCGTATTGGTCAAACAGCAGTTTGCTGTAGCCGTAGACGTTGAGTGGTTTTTCAAACTCAGGGGATTCTTTGAAGGTGTCTGAGCCGCCATAGGTGGCGGCCGATGATGCATAGAGCAAGCGGGTGCCTTGCGCTTGCGCAGCGGCAAACAACTGCTTGGTGACCTCGTAGTTGTTTTGCATCATGTACTTGCCGTTGTGCTCCATGGTGTCGCTGCACGCACCTTCGTGGAACACGGCGTCTACTTTGCCGTAGTGCCCTTGGGCAAAATTGGCGTAGAAGGTATCTGCGTCAACATAGTCGGCAATCTGCAGATCGGCCAGGTTGCGAAACTTGTCGCCCTGGGTCAGCTCGTCTACGGCAATGATGTTGCGGATGCCGCGTGCATTGAGCCCGGCGACGATGTTGCTGCCAATGAAGCCGGCTGCGCCGGTGACGACGATGGTCATGATGCGGTACCAAAAAGCTCGTTGTAGGATACGGTGGCCGTGCCAAACTTGCCCACCACGATGCCGCCTGCGCGGTTGGCGTGCGGCATGGCATCGCGCAAGCTCATGCCGGCTGCCACCAGTGAGGCGAGGGTGGCTATCACCGTGTCGCCCGCGCCCGTCACGTCAAACACTTCCCGGGCTTGCGCTTTCACATGCAGCTCGCCGTCTGCGTCATACAGGCTCATGCCTTCTTCGCTGCGGGTAAAAATGAGGGCATCAAGCTTGAGCGAGGTGCGCAGGTTGTGCGCCTTGGTGCGCAACTCTTCTTCGCTGTGCCAGCTGCCTACCACCTGCTGCAGCTCGGCGCGGTTGGGGGTGATGACGCTGGCGTTTTGATAGCGTGCGTAGTCTGAGCCTTTGGGGTCTACCAGCACGGGTTTGCCCGCTTGGCGGGCCATGCTGATCATGCTGGAGACATGGGCCAGGCCGCCTTTGGCGTAGTCAGAAAACAGCACGGCGCTATGGCTGGGCAGTAGCTGCTGGAAGACCTGGGTTTGCACGGCCAGCACGTCGTGGTCGGGTGTGTTTTCAAAGTCCAGTCGCAGGAGCTGCTGGGAGCGGCCTATGACGCGCAGCTTGACGGTGGTTTGCAGGCCCGCGTCGCGCGCCAGGTGGGTGGCAATGCCGGTGTGCTGCATGAGGGCCTCTAGCTTGCGGCCGGGCTCATCGTCGCCCACCACGCCAATAAAGCTGGCCTGCGCGCCCAAGCGCACGGCGTTGTAGGCCACGTTGGCAGCGGCGCCCACGCGCTCTTCTTCGCGCGTCACGCGCACGATGGGCACGGGGGCCTCGGGGCTGATGCGCTCTACCGCGCCGTACCAGTAGCGGTCTAGCATGGCGTCGCCCACGATCAATACTTTGGCGTTGGACAGGAGCTCTGGGGAAGGGGTGGTCATTGGGCTAGGTCAAACGGTGGATGGTGTACTGCCAGTGCAAACATTATCTTAAAGCTCTTCAATTCGCCGCGCCGGGTAGCTGTCCCAAGCCTGGCAGCCGGGGCATTGCCAGAAGTGGCGCTGGGCCTCAAAGCCGCAGGCGGCGCAGCGGTAGCGCAGCAGGGGCACCACCGCTTTGTCCAGCGCGCGCTGCACTTGGGGGTGGAATTGCTCGTGCTCGAGTTTCTCACCCGCCAGCCAACGTGTGGCAATCGCCAGGGAGGGCTCTTTTTCCAGGTGCTGCACATACAAGTCGCGTGCGCTGCTGATTTGACTAGCCTCATGGCCAGCATCTTGCAAGGCGATGATGGCTTGCAGCACGTCGATCGAGTGGGATTGCGCGTAGTTGGCCTGCAAGAGTGTCAAGGCGTGGGCCTGCTGGCCGCATTGCTGGGCCAGCTCTTGCAAACGCAGTGCGGCTAAAGGGGTGGCGGCTTGGGCCTTGTCGATGATGACGGCGAGGGTTGCATAGGCCGCATCGGGGTGGCCTGTGTGGCTTTGCAAGGCGGCCAGCTCCATGCGGGCGCGGCTGGCGTCGGGGGCGGTGTCGATGGCTTTTTGTAGCAGCAGGTGGGCTTGCTCTAGTGCGCGTGCATCGCCTTGCACGAGCGGCAGCGCTTGCTCGCACAGGTAGTGGGCTATGCGGGCGCTAAAGTCGCCTTGGTCATCGCCTTGCAGTTGCTGGGCGATGCGTGATGCTTGTGGCCAGTCGCGGGTGCGCTCATATACTGCCAGCCTGGCCAGGCGCGCTTGCGGCTCGAAGCGGGTGCCTTCCAGTTTGGCCAAGGCATCTTCAGCGCGGTCTAGCAGGCCAGCTTTGAGAAAATCAAGCGACAGCGCGTGCTGGGCGCGGTCGCGCTCGGTTTGCTTGAGGTCGCCACGCGAGAGCAGGTGCTCGTGCACGCGCACGGCGCGGTCGTATTCACCCCGGCGACGAAACAGATTGCCCAGGGCAAAGTGCAGCTCGGAGGTATCGGGGTCGTTTTGCACGGCCTCGATGAAGGCGTCAATAGCCAGATCTTGCTGCTCATTGAGCAGGTAGTTCAGGCCTTTGAAGTAGGCTTTGGGTGAGCGGCGGTTCTCGCTGCGCAGTTGGCGCAGGTCAACCCGCGAGGCCGCCCAGCCCAGCACAAAGGCCAATGGCAGGCCCAGCAATACCCAGGTCAGGTCAATATCCATAGGGGCAGGGTGTTCTCTGGCTGGTAGTGCACATACGGCTACAGGTGGGTGCTGTCAGCGCTGCTGGTGCTTGGCTGCGCGCCCAGCTCGCGCTCTGTCAGCTTGCGGGCGGCACGGCGGTGGCGCCACCAGCGCGGCACCATGCCCAGCACGCCCACCACGACACCGGCGGTAAAGGCCATCAGCACTAAAACGATGAGGGGCGTTTTCCACGCATTGCCAAAAAAGAAATACGCGGTCACCTCGTGCTGGTTATTCAGCGCGAAAGCGAAGAGGGTAAAAAAAATGGCTGCCTTCAGTATCCACCGAAGCAGCCATAGCGCTTTTTGCATAGTCTATTGATTTGGGTGAAGTCTTATTCTATCGACACCTGCAGTCCAAGGGAATGCACCCTACGGGAATGCAGCCCAAGGGAATGCACAGGGCTTAGAGTTTGTTAGCCGCACGCAGCACTTCTGTTTTGGCCTCTACTGCTTCGCGCAGGGCTTTGCCAGGTTTAAAGTGCGGCACACGCTTTTCGGGAATAGTCACAGACTCGCCTGTGCGCGGGTTGCGCCCAATACGAGGTGGCCTGCGATTCACCGAAAAACTGCCAAAACCACGGATCTCAATACGGTGCCCACGCACCAAAGCATCCCCCATCGCGTCCAGAATCGTCTTCACGGCGAACTCTGCATCACGGTGGGTGAGCTGGTGAAACTGCGAAGCTAAGGCTTCTACTAGGTCAGAACGCGTCATAAGAGTAGTTATTTGTGCGGGACAGACCAAGCCCAAAGCGCACCACATGTGATCGTCACACGCAGGCGCAAAGGCTTGCTCTGTCCTCGCACTGATTAGCTCTCTAATCTTAGATTAGCCGTTGTTGCTGTCCAGCTTAGCGCGCAGCAATGCACCCAAGCTTGTCGTGCCAGCATTCTCTTTGGAAGACTGCTGCGACAGGTTAGACATGGCTTCGTTCTGGTCCACTTGGTCTTTGGCTTTGACTGACAACTGGATGTTGCGTGTCTTGCGGTCGATGTTGACGATCACAGCGGTCACTTCGTCACCTTCTTTGAGCACATTGCGTGCGTCTTCCACACGGTCACGGCTGATCTCAGAGGCACGCAGGTAACCGAGAATCTCTTCGCCCAGATCGATTTCAGCGCCCTTGGCGTCCACGGTCTTGACCTTGCCGGTGACCACAGAGCCTTTGTCGTTGATCGAGGTGAAGGTGGTGAACGGGTCGCTGTCGAGTTGCTTGATACCCAAGCTGATGCGCTCGCGGTCCACGTCCACAGCCAGCACAATGGCTTCAACTTCTTGGCCCTTCTTGAACTCGCGCACAGCCACTTCGCCGGTTTCGTTCCAGGACAGGTCAGACAGGTGGACCAAACCGTCGATGCCAGCGGCCAGGCCGACAAACACGCCAAAGTCGGTGATCGACTTGATGGGGCCTTTGACACGGTCGCCGCGCTTGGTTTGCGCTGCAAATTCTTGCCATGGGTTGGCCTTGCACTGCTTCATGCCCAAAGAAATACGGCGCTTGTCTTCGTCGATCTCCAGAACCATCACTTCAACTTCCTGGCCCATCGTCACCAGCTTGTTAGGCGCGACGTTCTTGTTGGTCCAGTCCATCTCGGAGACGTGCACCAGGCCTTCGATGCCGGGTTCGATTTCCACAAATGCGCCGTAGTCGGCGATGTTGGTGATCTTGCCGAACATGCGGGTTGAGGTGGGGTAGCGGCGGTTCACGCCCATCCATGGGTCGTCGCCCATCTGCTTGAGGCCCAAGGAGACACGGTTTTTCTCGGTGTCAAACTTGAGGATCTTGGCGGTGATCTCTTGACCAGGTTGCACCACCTCGGATGGGTGACGCACACGGCGCCAGGCCATGTCGGTGATGTGCAGCAAACCGTCCACACCGCCCAAATCGACGAATGCGCCGTATTCGGTGATGTTCTTGACGATGCCTTGCACGACCGAGCCTTCTTTGAGGGTGGTCATCAGCTTGGCGCGCTCTTCGCCCATGCTGGCTTCGCGCACAGCGCGGTGTGACAGCACCACGTTGTTGCGCTTGCGGTCAAGCTTGATGACCTTGAATTCAAGAATCTTGTTTTCGTAAGGGGTCAGGTCCTTCAAAGGACGTGCTTCGATCAAGGAGCCGGGCAAGAATGCGCGGATGCCGTTGACCATGACCATCAGGCCGCCCTTGACTTTGCCGCTGGTCATGCCAGAGACAAATTCGCCAGATTCCAGGGCTTTTTCCAGGCTCATCCAGCTGGCCAAACGCTTGGCGGTGTCGCGCGACAAAATCGTGTCGCCGTAGCCGTTTTCGATGGAGCCGATAGCCACTGATACGAAATCGCCCACTTTGACTTCTAACTCGCCTTTGTCGTTTTTAAACTCGGCGATGTCGATGAAGGCTTCGGACTTGAGGCCAGCGTTCACGACAACGTGGTTGTGGTCCATCCGCACGACTTCGGCGGTAATGACTTCACCAGCGCGCATTTCTGAGCGCGTCAGGGATTCTTCAAAGAGGGCTGCAAAAGATTCAGACATGTGTTTTCCTAAAAGCGCAAGAAGAGCAATAACCAGGGGGCGAGGTGCTGCAAAGCATGCCAACGGGGTATTTACGGCGGCGAAATTGCTACCGTTTGTATAGCTGCTTGTGCTTGTTTTACGGGGTTAACCGTGGGTTAAGTTAATAAACTTGGCAACTATGGCAGTAGCGGTGCATGGCACTGCCTCTGCGGTGAAAATTGCCAAGGCCTGTTGCCTCAGAGCACTACTTGTGGGTATTGCTTTTGAGCGTGACCTAAGGGCGTAGCCGCCACATGCAGTGCCGTATGAACGGCTCTCTACAGTGCAACAACTACACCTTCAAGACTGTGCGCCACATCGCCAACACGGCATCGACTGATTGTTCAATCGACAGCGTAGAGTTGTCTAGTTGCACGGCGTCTTGCGCTGGTTTTAAAGGAGCGATGCTGCGACCGGAGTCTCTGGCATCGCGCGCTTCCAAATCAGTGCGAAGGTCTTCGAGTTTAGCAGAAATTCCCTTTGAAATCAACTGCTTATAGCGCCTGTCTGCGCGCTGAGCGGCGCTGGCGGTGAGAAAGATCTTGAGTGCCGCCTGAGGGAAAATCACGGTGCCCATGTCCCGGCCGTCGGCTACCAAGCCAGGCAGCTTGGCAAAACTCAGTTGTAACTGGGTCAATGCCGCCCGCACGGCAGGGTAAACGGACACTTTGGATGCGCCGACCCCCATCTCTTCGCTGCGGATGGTCTCGGAGACATCGTCTTCGTTGAGCAAGACGGTGTGGCCTTCAAACATCACGGGCAGATGGGCCGCAATATGGGCCAAGCCTGCCTCGTCGTCCCAGGCCACACCGGAGCGTTGGGATGCCAAGGCCGTCAGGCGGTACAGTGCGCCAGAGTCGAGGTAGTGGTAGCCTAGGTGCTCGGCGATCTGGCTGGCCAAGCTGCCTTTGCCCGATGCTGAAGGGCCATCCACGCAGATGACCGGCACCTGGTGCGCGGCGGCTACCTCAAACAAGACCTCGAAATAGTCAGGAAAAGTTTTGGCAACGCACTTGGGGTCTTCGATGCGGATGGTTTTGCCCGCAGGATTGAAGGCGGCCAATGAAAAGCACATCGCCACCCGATGATCGTCATAGGTGTGGATGCTGGCTGATTTCCATGCCCCCACGCTGGTCGCTTCGCGTACTGCGCTGCCCCCCGAGGCGGCGCTCGGTGTTTGACCTGGCGGCGTGACTTGAATAAAGTCTTGGCCTTCCACCACAGTGGCACCGAGCTTGCGCAACTCACAGGCCATGGCGGCGATGCGGTCGGTTTCTTTGACGCGCCAGCTGGCAATATTGCGCAGGGTGGTGGTGCCCTGCGCATACAGCGCCATCACCGCCAGGGTCATGGCGGCGTCGGGGATGTGGTTGCAGTCCAGGTCAATGGCTTTGAGCGGCCAGGCACCGCGCGAGATGTCCAAATGGTTGGGGCCACTGTCGATCTGCGCGCCCATCATGGCGGCGGCTTCGATAAAACGGATATCGCCCTGGATCGAGTTTTTGCCCAGGCCTTCAATGCGGATACTGCTGCCTGCGGATGTAGCGATGGCCCCAAGCGCTATAAAGTAGCTGGCGGAAGAGGCGTCGGCTTCGACATAGATGTCACCGGGGGACTGGTAGCGACTGCCAGCGGGAATTGTAAAACGCTGCCATCCTTCGCGTTGTACCGTGATGCCAAAGCGCGCCAGCAAATTAAGCGTGATTTCTATGTAAGGCTTGGAGATCAGCTCGCCTACCACCTCAATCACAATATCGTTGGTAGCCACCAAGGGCAGCGCCATCAGCAACGCCGTGAGGAACTGGCTCGACACGTCACCACGCACTTGAATAGGTGCGTCCAGCTTCAAGGTAGGCTGGCCGATATGCAGCGGCGGATAGCCCTCATTGCCGGTGTATTGCACCGAGCATCCCAGCTGGCGCAGCGCGTCGACCAAATCACCGATGGGCCTCTCGTGCATGCGTGCTACGCCCGAGAGCGTGAAATCACCGCCTAATACTGCAAGCGCGGCGGTCAGCGGCCGCATGGCAGTGCCTGCATTGCCTAAAAATAGTTTGACCGAGTGACTGGGTGCCTTACCGCCCAAGCCGGTGACAGCGATCGTGTCTCCAGTTTTGTCTATCTTGCAGCCTAAAGCCACTAGTGCATCCAGCATGATGCGCGTATCGTCAGAATCGAGCAGATCGTGCACCACGGTGCGGCCGGTGCTGAGGGCGGCCAACAACAGCACGCGGTTAGAGATGCTTTTGGAGCCTGGCAGACGTACTACGCCTTGTGCGCTGGCCAAAGGGGGAATGTCTAGAAATTCGGTGCTGAACATCAGTGGCAATTGCAGATAACAAGAGAAAGGGGCAAAACGCGCAGGCTACTTGCGCACGGTCATGCGCCATTGCGCACGTGTGAGGCTGGCCTTGTCGATCTCAGCTTCCAATAATTCCACTTCATCGCGCGTGATCATCTGCTCCAGATTCATCATGGCTTTCTGGAATAACTTTGACTGGGCCAATAGCTCCTGGCGGTTGGCCATGAGCACGTCGCGCCACATGTGTGCGTCGCTTGCGGCAATGCGTGTGAAGTCACGAAAACCTGGGCCTGCCAAAGACAAATAGTCTTTGCCATTGGGTTGGTCGGAGATGGCATTCATCAACGCAAACGCAATCAAATGCGGCAGGTGGCTGACGGCAGCGTAGGCGGCATCGTGCGCCTCAGGCGACATTTGCAGTACTTGGCAGCCCAGCGCCGTCCACAGGTCGACGGCCTTTTTCAGCTGCACCACTTGCGTGCGCTCGGTGGGTGTCAATATGACTTGTTTGCCAAAGTAAAGACTGGCATCAGCATGCTCTACGCCGGATACTTCTTTGCCGGTAATGGGGTGCGCCGCCACAAACACACCGGCGTGTTCTTTGAGCACGCGGCGTGATGCATCCACCACATCGCGTTTGGTGGAACCCACATCCATGATCAGCATGCTGGGGGTGATCAAATGCTTGATGGCTTTGAAGCTGGCTTCGGTCGCCGATACCGGCACGGCCAGCAGCACAATGTCGGCACCCGAGACGGCCATCAAGGCCGAGGGGGCTTCTACATCGATCACACCCATTTGGCGGGCTCGCTCGGTAGTGGAGGGCGACTTGCTGTAGCCCACCACACGCTTGACCAGCCCGGCTTTTTTCAGGGCCAGCGCAAAAGAGCCGCCCATCAAGCCGCAACCGATTAAGCCTAATTGTTCAAACATGGCGTGCCTTGTGTCTCTGTTGATGGTTATGCGCTGGCGGGGTAAGTGCCCAGCACTTTGTAGAACGCGCACAGGCTGCGTAGCTCAGCCAACGCGGCAGCCACATGCTGCTGGGCTGCATGGCCCGCCAAATCGATATAAAAATAGTATTCCCATTGGCCCGTGCGTGCGGGGCGCGACTCAAAGCGGGTCATCGATACACCATGGGTTTTAAGCGGCACCAACAGGTCGTGTACCGCACCCGGCTTATTGGGCACCGACACAATCAAACTGGTGCAATCTTTGCCGCTGGCCTGTGGTGTTGGCAATGTGTCTGGCAGGCAAATCACGCTAAAGCGTGTGCGATTGAACGCGTCGTCTTGTATCGCATGCGCCGCAATATGCAAGCCAAACTGGGCTGCAGCACGTTCGCTGGCCAAGCCTGCCCAAGCCGGGTTTTCAGCCGCCAGGCGCGCGCCCTCGGCATTGCTGGACACTGCACGTCGCTCGGCATTGGGTAAATGTTTGTTGAGCCAAGCTTGGCATTGTGCCAAGGCTAGCTGGTGGGCCAGAACGACCTCAATGCCTTCTAGAGAATTGGTTTTGCGCAGCACGTTGTGGCGCACCATCAGGCTGACCTCACCCACTACATGCGTAGGGGTGTGCAAAAACAAATCCAGCGAACGGGTAACCACACCCTCGGTAGAATTCTCCACCCCCACCACACCATACTGCGCTGTGCCTGCAGCCGTGGCATGGAACACTTCGTCAAAATTGGCGCAGTAAATCAGCTCGACACTGCTACCAAAAAACTCTAGCGCGGCTTGCTCGCAAAAGGTACCCGCTGGGCCTAAAACCGCCACCCGTTGCGGTGCTTCCAGGCTGCGGCAAGCCGACATTACTTCGCGCCAGATATGGCTGATGCTATCGGCTTTAAGTGGCCCTGGGTTGGCGCTTTGCAAGCCGTGGATCACCTGCGCCTCACGCTCTGGGCGGTACACCACAGAGCCCTCTAAGCGCTTGATCTCGCCCACTTCATTGGCCAAGCTGGCGCGTTGGTTCAGCTTGGTCAGTAGCTCCAGGTCCAGTGCGTCAATCTCAATACGAAGCTGCGCTAGCGTGCGCAAGGGGGCTTTGCTCATTGCGGCCTACTTGCTGGGTGATGCAGGCACGCCTACAATTTTGGCTGCGGCTGCGTCAAATGCCTTGCTGCGCGCGGTGACTTGGTCACGTGTGCCATCCACAATGGCTTTGACGTACAAATTACCCAGCTCTGGTGCAATGGTTTGGTATTTTTTAAACACGGGCGCTTCCAGCAGCGCGACCAATTGCTTGAGCTCATCTTGCGAAAATCGCTCTACATAGGCGCCTACCAAAACATCGTTGCGCGCCTTTGGCGCTTGGGCTGTGATGAGTTTGAGTGTGTCATCATTGAATTTTTTCAACTCTGCATCCAGTGCAGCGATTGCACCTTGTTGTTTGGCAGCAGGCAGGTTCGCTACCCGCTCATCCCAATTACCAATCATTTGCTGGGTGGCAGAGTCTGCCAGCTGCGCCAGCATACGGTCCATTTCTGCACCTTCCTGTGCAGCGACTGCACGCGAAGCCAATGGCCGCTTGGCATCCGCCGTTTGTGCATAAATTGGACTGCTAGCCCAATAGAATATTGCGCAAGCAGCTACTAATCTAGTAGCTATGCGAGTGCTTCGTTGCTGGGTATTAGTCATGGGGATCCTTAAGTTTTACGTATTGCAGTGAATGGGGGGTGCGCGATAGCTGCTTATTTCGCAGCATCGCCACTCGAAGTGTCACCGTCATTCACACTCTCGTTGTTACCATTTGCAGCGCTGTCTGCGCTGCCATTGGAGGTTTCTTCTGCATCTGGTGCTGCGTCGTTTTCTACAATGCGCTGCAGTCCGCTGAGTTTGGTGCCTGCGTCCAGCGCAATCAAAGTCACGCCTTGCGTGGCCCGGCCCAGCTCGCGCATTTCGGCCACGCGGGTGCGTACCAGCACGCCCTTATCCGTGATCATCATGATCTCATCGTCCGAGTGCACCAAGGTGGCGGCCACAATTTTGCCGTTGCGCTCGGACTGCTGGATGGCAATCATGCCCTTGGTGCCGCGCCCGTGGCGCGTGTATTCGCCAATCGGAGTGCGTTTGCCATAGCCGTTCTCAGTGGCAGTCAGTACGCTTTGCAGCTCGTCTTCGGCCACCAGCATGGCGATCACGCTTTGGCCATCGTCTAAGGTCATGCCGCGCACGCCGCGTGCGGTGCGGCCCACGGCGCGCACATCGTCTTCGTCAAAGCGCACGGCCTTGCCGCCATCACTGAACAGCATGACATCGTGCTTGCCGTCGGTAATGGCCGCGCCGATCAGGATGTCGCCGTCGTCCAAGTCCACAGCGATGATGCCGCCTTTGCGCGGGTTGTTGAAGTCTTCCAGCGGGGTCTTCTTCACGGTGCCCATGCGGGTGGCCATGAAGACGAAGTGGTCGGCGGGGAAGCTGCGGTTGTCACCCGTGAGTGCCAACACCACGTTGATTTTTTCGCCTTCTTGCAGCGGGAACATGTTGACGATGGGCCTGCCGCGGGAGCCACGTGTGCCTGCGGGCACTTCCCAGACCTTGAGCCAGTACATGCGGCCGCGATTGGAGAAGCACAGCAAATAGTCGTGTGTGTTGGCAATAAAGAGCTGGTCAATCCAATCGTCTTCCTTGGTCTGCGTGGCTTGTTTGCCACGACCGCCGCGCTTTTGTGCTCGGTACTCGCCCAAGGGCTGGCTCTTGATATAGCCACTATGGCTTAACGTCACCACCATGTCGGTCGGCGTAATCAAATCCTCAGTAGACATGTCTTGCGCGTTGTGCTCAATCACGCTGCGGCGCGCGCCCAGTTTGGTTTGGCCAAACTCGGTTTTGATGGCTTGTAGCTCGTCACTGATGATGATGGACACGCGCTCGGGTTTGGACAAGATGTCCAGCAGGTCTTCGATGACCGACATGACTTCTTTGTACTCAGCAACGATCTTGTCTTGTTCCAGACCGGTCAGGCGCTGCAAGCGCATGTTCAAAATCTCGCCCGCTTGCACTTCGCTCAAACGGTACAGGCCGTCTTGTTGCAAGCCAAACTCGCGCTCCATGCCGTTAGGCCGGTAGTCGTCGGCATTCACGGCGCTACCGTCGGCACGGGTGCGGGTGAGCATCTCTTTGACGATTTTGGAGTCCCATACCTTGGTCATCAGCTCAGCCTTGGCCACGGGCGGTGTGGGCGCGTTGCGGATGATGCGGATGAATTCGTCGATGTTGGCCAGTGCCACGGCCAGGCCTTCCAGCAAATGGCCCCGGTCGCGCGCTTTGCGCAGTTCAAACACGGTGCGTCTTGTAACCACTTCTCTGCGGTGTTCCAGGAACACCTTGACCAGATCTTTCAAATTGCACAGCTTGGGCTGGCCGTCAATCAAGGCCACCATGTTGATACCAAAGGTGTCCTGCAACTGCGTCTGTTTGTACAGATTGTTCAGCACCACTTCGGGCACTTCGCCGCGCTTGAGCTCAATCACCAGGCGCATGCCTGATTTGTCGGATTCATCCTGGATGTGGGAGATGCCTTCGATTTTCTTCTCGTGCACCAGCTCGGCCATGCGCTCTTGCAGGGTCTTTTTGTTCACCTGGTAGGGCAGCTCGTCCACGATGATCGACTGGCGGTTGCCTTTGTCAATATCCTCAAAGTGCACCTTGGCGCGCATCACCACCCGGCCACGGCCAGTGCGGTAGCCATCGCGCACGCCGGAGAGGCCATAAATAATGCCAGCGGTGGGGAAATCGGGCGCGGGGATGATCTCAATCAGTTCGTCGACGGTAGCGTCTGGGTTTTTCAACAGGTGCAGGCAGGCATCGACCACTTCATTGAGGTTATGCGGCGGGATATTGGTGGCCATGCCCACGGCAATGCCGGTCGAGCCGTTGACCAGCAGGTTGGGAAAGCGCGTGGGCATGACCAGCGGCTCTTTTTCGCTGCCGTCGTAGTTAGGCCCAAAGTCCACTGTGTCTTTATCCAAGTCAGCCAGCACTTCGTGGGCAATCTTGGACAAGCGGATTTCGGTGTAACGCATGGCGGCCGGGTTGTCGCCGTCCACCGAGCCGAAGTTACCTTGACCGTCTACCAGCATATGGCGCAGCGAAAAATCTTGCGCCATACGCACGATGGTGTCGTAGACAGCGGTGTCGCCATGCGGGTGGTACTTACCGATCACATCACCCACAATACGGGCCGACTTTTTGTAAGGGCGGTTGTAGTCGTTAGACAGCTCGTGCATGGCAAACAGCACGCGGCGGTGCACGGGCTTTAAGCCATCACGCGCGTCGGGCAATGCGCGCCCCACAATCACGCTCATGGCGTAATCCAGGTAACTACGGCGCATCTCCTCTTCAAGACTGATGGGCAAAGTTTCTTTGGCAAATTGTGTCATGGGTCAGTCTTAAAGGCTTTTCGGGAGGGCAAAGTGCCGTAACCGGTGAGATTTACCTGTTCTATATAAGCCAGTGATTTTAGCGGCCTTTTATTTGTGGCTCCGGGCTTAAGTTGCGAGCAGTAATTGGAGTGCTTTTTCCTCAAGGTGATTTAACACTTTCGGCGGGTAGAGATCAAAACAGACAGCTTTTGCACTGCCTGCGCATTTTTTGACTCTTAAAACCCACAAAATGTCGCTACAACGCAACATCCAGTGCTTTGAAGGCTGTCATGTAACAGCAAATTTGGTTGCGCGCATTGACTGTGGCACAATCAGTTCACGAGTTTATTTATGCATTGCATGAGACTCGCCTTCGCACAGCTCGCGCTGTAGTATCAATTTTGAGGATGAACATGAAGAAACTAAACAAAGTAGCAGTGCTGTTCGCATCCGTCGCATTGGCAGGTACTGCTTTCGCGGCTGGCTCGAGTACAGCTTCCGACAACTGGCGCAACGGCCACGGCAATTTGCAGTGGAAAAACGCTGACGGCACCTTGTGCTGGCGCGATGCTAACTGGACACCTGCTACCGCTGCTCCTGGCTGCGATGGCGCCATTGTCAAAGCTGCTGCACCAGCACCAGCACCAGCACCAGCACGGGCTCCAGCCGCTGCTGCACCAGCTCCAGCTCCCGCACCAGCTCCCGCACCAGCACCGGCTCCAGCCGCTGCTGCTCCAGTAGCTCCGCGCGCCGCTGCCCCTGCACCAGCTCCTCAGCCACCAGCAGCGACCAAGGTAACTTACGCTGCTGATGCATTCTTTGACACCAACAAGTCGATCATTAAGCCAGAAGGCAAAGCTAAGCTGGACGACTTGGTCGGTAAGATCAAAGGCATCAACCTGGAAGTCATCATTGCTGTCGGCCACACCGACAGCGACGCTTCTGACGCTTACAACCAAGCTCTGTCGGTTCGCCGCTCCGAAGCTGTCAAGGCTTACTTGACCAGCAAAGGTGTTGAAAAGAACCGTGTGTACACTGAAGGCAAGGGCGAGAAGCAGCCAGTTGCTGACAACAAGACCAAAGAAGGCAAGGCTAAAAACCGCCGCGTTGAGATCGAAGTCGTCGGTACCCGCGCTAACAAGTAATCTTCGGATTGCTTCACAAAAAGCCACCTTCGGGTGGCTTTTTTATTGCGCGAATGGTTTGCTGGTCGTGTGATGAAGGCCAAAACGGGACATTTTTAAACGTAGAGAGTCGCAGGGCAAAGGTCAAAAACGGGGAGTTTTTGAACGCAGAGGGCGCGAAGATTTCGCAAAGGGCGCAAAAGAAGACTAAGAAAAAAACAGCCAAATTTAGGAATTGATGATGCTGGTGGATCGCGTGATTTCACTTTGTATTTTTTGGTATTTCTTTTCTGCGCTCTCTGCGAAACCTTTGCGCCCTCTGCGTTCAAAAAATCCCCTTTCAATTCCCTCTTAATTTCCTCTTAATCTCCTCTCGTAAGTCCAAGCCCTGCTAATTTGCGACAATAGGCCCATGACCCAAGCCGCATCACCCCCTGTGAACCCCCATCACGCCAATGCAGACCCAGCCGAGTTGGCCAAGTTTTCTGATCTGGCGCACCGCTGGTGGGACAAAACCAGTGAATTCAAGCCCCTGCACCAGATCAATCCCCTGCGCTTGGACTGGATTGATGGCCTGGCCCCGTTGGCTGGCAAAAACGTGCTCGATGTGGGCTGCGGTGGCGGTATTTTGGCCGACTCTATGGCGCGCAGGGGTGCCAAGGTGACGGGTATAGACTTGGCCACCAAGGCCCTTAAAGTAGCCCAACTGCACGCCCTGGAGGCGCAAACGCCCAATGTGAACTACCGTGAGATCAGTGCCGAGGCGCTGGCGCTAGAGCAACCGGCGATGTACGACGTAGTCACCTGCATGGAAATGCTGGAGCATGTGCCCAACCCGGCCTCGGTGGTGCAAGCTTGCAGCACTTTGGTGAAACCCGGTGGCTGGGTGTTTTTCAGCACCATCAACCGCAACCCGAAAGCCTGGATGTTCGCGGTAGTGGGAGCCGAGTATGTGCTCAATTTGCTGCCCAAAGGCACCCACGAGTACGCCAAATTTATTCGCCCCAGCGAGTTGGCAGGGTTCATTCGCCGTGTGGATTTGAACTTGCGTGACAGCAAGGGCTTGCAATACAACCCGCTCACCCAGCGCTATTGGATGAACACCGACACCGGTGTGAACTATCTGTTTGCGACGCAGAAAAATTGAATTACCAGAACCATGCAGCTTATGTGCACTACCGCGAGTGCATGCAGAAGTGTGAGTTAGCTATTACTTCTATAGCTTCTTCCGCGATATTTTAAAGGGCTACAGCCCTAAAACGTTTAAATTTACAGTTTGCACCATGCCATCCACCCGTGTCCGACATCCTCTGCCTACTGCCATCTTTTTTGACCTGGACGGCACATTGATCGACAGCGCGCCAGACCTGGGCGCCGCCGCCGACAAAATGCGCACCGACCGTGGCCTGCCCTCGTTGCCGCTGGAGTTGTACCGTCCCATGGCAGGCGCAGGCGCACGCGGCATGTTGCAGATTGGCTTTGGCATGGCGCCCACCCATGTAGACTTCGAAGCTATGAGGGAAGAATTTTTCAGTAACTACGAACGCAACTTGGTCGAACGCACCTATGCCTTTGACGGCGTAGCCACCATGCTGCAAAGCCTGCAAGACAAGGGCATCGCCTGGGGCATAGTGACCAACAAATCCAAACGCTTTACCGACCCGTTAGCGCGTTTGATGCCGCTGCTGCACGGTGCTTGCGCAGTCGTCAGTGGCGACACCACGCCCCACGCCAAACCGCACCCCGCCCCGGTGCTGGAGGCCGCGCGCCAAGCCGGTGTATCCCCCGAGCGCTGCTGGTACGTGGGCGACGATAAACGCGACATTGACGCAGGCCGCGCCGCCGCCATGTACAGCGTAGCCGCTGCCTGGGGCTATTTGGGCGAGCATGCCATTGACGGCTGGGGCGCGCACGCAGTGGCGCATGCCCCCGGGGATTTGACAGACTGGTTGCACGCCTAAACCGCGGTGATGAATGCGATGGTCAAAATAGTCGCTGCATTTTTTATAGCTGCTCTCGCACAATCTGCTTGGGCTACAGCCTGTTTCGATGACCATAGTCTGGAAACTTTAGATTTGCAGCAAACGCAGGGTTCGCTGCTGTACGTATGGTCTCCGCGCATGGTGCTGTCGGCGCAGCACGCGGCCAGTGCCCAGCGCCAGGCACTGGTGCAGGGTCTGCGCTTTGTGCCCTTGCATGATGCGGGTGTGCCGCGGGCGGAGGTGCAGGCTGCGCTTGAGCGTTTGCGGGGCTGGGGTGTAAACGCTGCAGGCAGTCCAAGCACCGTCAGCCAAGCTACCAGCATCAGCCCAACTAGCCCTGGCAGCTCATACCGCTTCACCGTAGCTAAGCCTGCGCAAGATATTCCTCACATCCGCAGCGCCGACGCCTTGGCTACCAGCCAGCCTTTGTGCGCCAAAAGTTTGCTAGAGCGCGACGCGCTGCGCCACTTTCCTACCGCGTTTGTGGTGCAGGCCAGCGGCGTGCACCGCTACCCTATCGTTGGGGCCATGCCAGACTCTGCGTGGGCCAGTAGTATTGCCCAGCGTATAAAGGTCGTTGTTTCTCAGCGGCCTGATCCTTCGGTCAGCCATTGCGCGGCTCCCACCATCGACGCTTTAGCCGAACCGCCAGGCAAAGCTTTGGCTCAGGAGCGTACGGGACGCATTGAACGCAGCGAGGCACTGCGGTGAAGGTAATTCGAAACACTATTATTTTAGTAGCTGCTCCCGCATTAATTCATTGGGCTACAGCGCAAAACTCTGTAAACATTCCGTTGGCAGAACAATGCATACCTGCCAACACCTTCGCACAGCTGCCCGCAGCCCTGGTGGGCACGCAAACCGATGCATATGGCAAAACTACTGTGGCGCTGGGCAGCTACGAGCGCATCAGCCCTGATGGCCGCTTTGTACTGCGCAGCTTCTCGGGTGGGCGGCTGGGCGACGTGAGTTTGGTCGAACTCAGCAGCGACGGCAAAGTGCTGGCTGCGCACGATACGCCATTGTCTAACGAGGCCTTCCCCGTGCAGGGCAGTTGGCGCTATGTGGTCGATGTGAATGGGGACCACTACACTTTCCGTAGCTTGCTGCGCAATGCCGGCACTAAACGAACGCGGGTAGAACCCGTGTTTCGCGGCGGCATGACGGGCTTTTACGCCGCCGCTGCGGAGCTACCCACAGATGTCGCGCGCAGCAATCCAGGCCATGTGCGCATTCGCTCCATGAGCTGGCCCAACAGCAGTGGCGACAGCGAAACCCAAGGCCAGGGCGCGCTGGTGGCCCGCACCATCGAGGTAGACACCGCACGCCAGCGCATCACTGGCGACAGTGGCTTTGTGAACCTGTGCAATGAGCGCGTGCGTGAAGACGGGCCCCTGTACGCCCTGCCCATGATCAGCGTGGATGGGCAGGAGTTTGCAGCCCTGCCGCAAACGCCCGTTCAAGGCCAGCCCACGATGCGCATTTTCAGCTTTGGCGACGCCAGTGCCCAGCCTGGCGGCAGTGTGTCACCCAGCCACGCTGATCCTAAGAAGTTAGGTTGCACCCCCAAAGCCGCCTTCACATTCTCCAGCGGTAAAACCATTTTCGGCCATCCGCAAACTGCGGCCGACGGTGCCCAGCGACCAGGCGATCTGGCCTACGAATACCAAGGCCAAGTGTGGTGGGTGCACCGAGGCGCAGGCATGGGCGTGGGCACGCAAGGCAACGGCAACGGCCAACGCTTTAACCTAGCCCCTTACTATGACAGCCCCCGCACCCTGCTGCTGGCCAGCGCCTTCCCGGGCATCACCCAAGACGGCCGCATCATCTACGGCGCAACACTCAAAGACTGCCCCGCAGACCCGTCCAAGCCCTGCACAGACAAAGCTGGCTATATGCTCAGCGATCCGTACCAAAGCAACGCCTACCAAGAGTTCTTAAGGCAACACAAAGGGCCAGCCCGCAGACAGTGCATTACCCACGGCGATGTAGAGCGCGAGCGCGCCGCGTTTGCCAAACTGCATGGATTGGGCAAGTAAACGCTGACCATAGCCTCTGGCTGAATTTGTAAGCTTTTTAGGCCTCTAGCCCAATAGAATATTGCGGGAGAAGCTATTTAATATATAGCGAATATCACTCCGTGAGAGTAATATCTGCGGGGCTCTTGAAATACGCCGATAAGGCGTAAAATACAGGTACACGGGGTTGTACTGGTTTCGACGAGGATTAGACGCTTTGTGGTGCATGTCGAGCTGAATGTGCTCGTTAAACAAATTCAAAAAAACTAACTGCAAACGACGAACGTTTCGCACTCGCAGCTTAATCGCTGAGAGGCTTGCAACATCTCTCCGGTGGGATGGGCAAAGGGGTTTTAGGGTAACTTAAAACTTCTCGGCTGCAAGCTTATTTACATCGGATGGTTTGGCGCTGGGGGGCTTAGCGTCGAACGAGAAAATAGGCTCCTGGTCTGGTGTGTAGCGTGCCTCTGCGCGACACATTGGGCGAGACACAAATCAGTGGGCTACACATGTAGATCTGCAAGGAAAAAGGTTTTCGGACGCGGGTTCAATTCCCGCCAACTCCACCATTCTTCAAAAAGGCTCGGTTAATCCCGGGCCTTTTTCTTTTGGGCGGCGCCCAATTCTCTGAAAATAGCCCAAAGATCGGGTTAAATCTGCAATGCAATCAGGCAACCAGCTCGTAAGCATCTGACACACCCATGGCCCTCCATCCAAACTTTCCGTTATCGCCCTACAAGGTTTTGCCGCCAGACCAGCGGTGGTTTCCAGCCGCAGAAAATCTACGCGACACGGCCTATGAAAAGCTTTTGCCGCCACTGGTTGCCAAAATCAGAGAGGCCGTGTGTGAATGGCGCGCCGCTGGCTACGCGGGGGCATCCGATACCTCAAAGGCGCTCTTGGCATGGTGGTTTGACACCGATCACTTGCTAGAGCAAGGCGACGGCTCCCAAAGCCAGTTTCGGTACTACTTCGCACAGCGCGAAGCCGTTGAGTCGGTCATCTGGCTCTACGATGTACGCGGCGCACGCGACAAGTTTGACTTGCTGCGTTTCGATGCCTCGGGTGCAGTTACAACCGGCATGTTCGATGAGGATTGGCCGCGTTTCGTGGTGAAGATGGCTACTGGCGCTGGTAAAACCAAGGTGCTGTCGTTGCTCATGGCGTGGAGCTATTTCCATAAACTCTACGAGGTGGA
>JANMTF010000310.1:0-66841 GCA_031390175.1 Polaromonas sp. | reverse complement strand
ATTTTGAACGCCACCACACCGCTGTGGGGCGCGGTGGTGGCCTGGGTGTGGCTGCGCGACAAGCCCACGCCGCTGCGCATACTGGGTTTGGTCATAGGTTTCGCAGGCGTGGCCGCGCTGGCCTGGGACAAGGCCACTTTCAGGGCCGGTGCGGCGTCGCCTGGCATGGCTGTGCTGGCCTGCCTGGCCGCCACCTTGTGCTATGGCATCGCGGCGAGTTTTACCAAAAAATATCTCACAGGTGTACCGCCCTTGGCCAGTGCCACGGGTAGCCAAATAGGGGCTACTTTGTTGCTAGCGCTGCCCGCCGCCACACAGATGCCAGCCCAAGCACCCTCTGCCACAGCGTGGCTAGCTATTGTTCTGCTAGCGTTTTTCTGCACTGCGGTGGCCTATGTGCTGTACTTTCGCATCATCGCGCGGGCTGGGCCCGCTCGTGCCGTAGCCGTCACCTTTCTCATACCGGTATTTGGCGTAGCCTACGGCGGCTTGTTTTTAAACGAAGCAGTTACCACCACCATGGTAATTTTCGGAGCGGTGATTGTGCTGGGGACTGCACTGAGTACCGGTGCACTCACACTGGGTAAACGCTGAAAGTGGGACCACCATGCTTGGGCAGACAGTGCCATGGCACTAGTCGCCCCACAGCGCTTTGAAGCACGCGCCTCAAGCGCTGTACACCAGCCCGCTGGCCACCGCGCCAAACAAATCACCGCTCACCATGTTCGCCCCTTCAAAGCGCTGTTGCAGCGCTGCCTTGAGGGGCAGCAAAGCAGACGAGCCACCTGTGAGGTAAATGGCATCCAGGTCTTGCGCCGCCAAGCCCGACAGCGCCACGCACTGCGCTGCTGTGTCCACAATCTTGCCCACCATCTGCTGCAAAATTTGCGCCATCTGCTCTGTGCTGAGTGTGGCCGCCAACTGCGGCTCGATATAGGCTAAATCCAACGCCGCATCACTGCCAGATGAAGTGGTGATTTTGGCTTGCTCCACCGCGTCAGCCATTCTGTGGCCGTAGCCACCGCGCAGCACCTTCATCAGGCGGTCGTGGGGCACATGGTCGGTATAAAACGGCCGCAGCTCCATGGCGTGGGCGATGGCTTTGCGGCTTTGCAGCGCGCCTATCTTGTGCCAGGTAGACAGGTTTAAAAACGTGGCGCTGGGCACCTCGCGGTTTTTGGCACCGATGTTTTTAAAGCCCAAGAGCGGCATCACCCGCTGCAAATTGAGGTGGTGGTCAAAATCCGTGCCGCCCAAATGCACACCGCTGGTGGCCAAAATGTCGCCCGCGCGGTCAGGCTGCCCCACCCGGCTGGGCCCGAGCCGGATGACGGAAAAGTCTGAGGTACCCCCGCCAATGTCCACCACCAGCACCTTGGCATCGAAGTCCAAATGCCGCTCATACTCTAGCGCGGCGGCAATCGGTTCTAACTGAAAACTGATGTTTTTAAAACCCACCGATTGCGCTGCCTGCAGCAAGCTGGCCTGCGCCTGGCGGTCGCGCTGCGCATCGTCGTCCACAAAATGGACTGGCCTGCCCATCACCACGCGCTCTATCTCACCCAGGCCCAAAGCCTCGGTGCGCGTTTTCAGCTCGCGCAAAAACATGGCGATGATGTCTTGGTAGCTCACCGCCCTGCCCTGCACCAAGGTCTGCTCATGGATCAGCGCACTGCCCAGCAGGCTCTTGAGCGAGCGCATCAAACGCCCCGGATGCCCGGCGAAATATTGCGCAATGGCTTGCTTGCCAAAATAGGTGCGGTGCTCTTCAGCGTCAAAAAACAAAGCCGTAGGCAGCGAAGTGCTGGCGCCTTCTAGCGCCACCAGTTTCGCGCTGTGCCCAGGGCGCGCCCAGGATACCGCCGAGTTGGAGGTACCAAAGTCAATGCCCAACGTAATGCCCTGAGCACTTGCGATCACTGGCGGCATCCAAAAATCTGTAGTCTCAATCCAGGATCTCACAAAGAAAAAGCCACCCAGAGGTGGCTGTTGGCATCATGGCCTGTAGGGCACTTGAAGCGAGAGCTCCCGTGGTGGCGGGCGCTCAGGGGTGGGTTTCTGCGAACATTCATCAAGCGATCATAGCGCCATACCGCCGCTTCAAGATTTCCCCGCCGCAGAAGTGGCCTTCACGCCACTGAGTCCATCCTTGTGGTCTGCTTAGACTTTTTTGCCGCCTTTGCTGAACCAAGAGTCAGTAGCTTTGCGCTCCCACTCTGTCACTTGCTTTTCAGCTTCGTCCTTGGCCACGCCGTAGCGCTCCTGAATTTTTCCTGCTAATTGGTCACGCCGGCCAGCGACGACATCAAAATCATCGTCAGTCAGTTTGCCCCACTGCTCTTTGGCTTTGCCAGTCACCTGTTTCCAGTTTCCTTGAATTTGTTCCCAGTTCATATAAATTTCCTTAAAGTAAATTAAACATTGAGAGCGTCAGCCCGGTGGTTGGTCAAGGACGAACTACGATCTCGTTTCTGACCTGCGACACGCCTTTGACATTTCTGGCAATGTTTTCAGCGGTACTCTTCTCCAGTGCGTTTTTGGCAAAGCCTGACAACATGACGGTTCCTTTCAATGTCTCGACCCGAATGCTGGTTCCGTCAACATCTTTGTTGTCCAGAAAACGCGCCTTGACAGAGGTAGTGATGGCTGTGTCGTCGACGTAGGCGCCTACAGTCTCTTGTCCGCGGGTTACGGCGCAGCCCGATGCGGTGAGCAACACCAAGGTTGCAATGGCGGCGGCAATGGTGGTTCGTGTGTTCATATGCGATCTCCAGAAAGTAAGTTGACAATGTAAAAAATGGTATGGTGCAGGGCCCCACCAACCTTGGGCAAAAATTAAATGGCACAGTCAAGCGTCGAGCCAGTCCTTGAGCTCATCGGCGTGCTCTTGCTCATCGCTCAAAATGTCCTCAAGTAATCGCCTGGTGGTCGAATCTTTGTCTCCAATCAGTGCAATGATCTGGCTATAGGTCTCTATCGCAACGCGCTCAGCTATCAAGTTGGCTTTGATCATGGCCTTGAGATCAGATGAATCATCGTAGGCTGCGTGGCTGCGTTTGGTGAGTGAATCGGGAGAAAAATCCGGCTCTCCCCCCAGCTGCACAATACGTTGCGCAAGCCGGTCAGCGTGACCAGACTCCTCATTGGCGTGCACAAGAAATTCTTCTGCAATTTTTGGAGATGTCACTCCCACTGCGGTGTAGTGGTGGCGCTTGTAGCGCAGCACGCAGACCAGTTCTGTTGCCAGAGAATCATTGAGCAGTTTGATAATGTCTTTGCGCCATGGGCCATAGCTGGGATTCACAGCGCCTTGGTCCAAGCTACGCCTGGCCGCGTCAATTGCCGCGTCGTTGAGAACCATGCCTTCGTGTTCAGAGGCTGAATGCGGCACGTCAACTACAGATTTGCTCCTGGTTCCCATGGAATTTTCCTAACATAGAGAGTGGCTATTCAGGGCGTCTTACCGCACCTGATTCATCACCTGACTATAAGAAAACCAGGTCCAGTCAACCATCAGCGATTTGCCCTAAGCTGTGTAGGACGATGCCTTGGAACCAGGTCGTCAAGGCGACAATGGAATAACAAAACAGGTGTCCGCCTCAAAATCAAGCCAATGTATCCATTGCCCCACATGCAATATGCGGGCACCTGACTGGTCCATGGCGTGGGATGCGTCAGGCTGGATGGCGCGGGACAATGTAAAACGCATCGTGCGGCCCTGTCTCGTGAGCGCAAGCTCAGCTTGCGGCCACTGGGATGGCAAACAGGGTACAAACCGCAGCGCAAGCGCGTTGAGCTGCAAACCGAAAATAGATTCGATGGCAGCGCGGTGCATCCACGCAGCTGCACCTGTATACCAACTCCAACCGCCACGCCCCACATAAGGCGGCTGGCTATAGACGTCACCAGCCATGACATAGGGCTCAATGCCATAGACGTCCCCATAATTGGGCGCAATGGCCCGATGCGCCGGAGACAGATAGGTGAAGTAGCGGTACGCTGTATCCACTGCCTCACCGGGCTGCGCCATGGATTTTGCATACTCAGCTTGGGCCATCAGCGCCCACACCGCCGCATGAGAGTATTGCCCCCCGTTTTCTCTTACACCAGGTGGGTAGGCCTGGATATAACCAGCGCTTGGCTGGGCATGCACCAGTGGTGGATCAAGTAATTTGATCAGCCCGGCCTCAGAGTCAACCAAGTTGGCATCCATCGCTTGCAGCGCCCCGCGCTGTAAATCCAGCGGCGCTGCGCCGGACAATACAGACCAGGCCTGTGCAATCAAATCAATCCGCGCCTCCACATTGACACTTGCGCCAAGCGCGGAACCGTCGTCAAAAAAAGCGCGTTTGAACCACTGACCATCCCACGCTGGGCCTTGCAAAGCCGACTTCCACCCCACAGCGGCGCTCTCCCATCGGCGCGCCCGGGCCTCATCCCCACGCTCCATCGCCAGTGGCGCAAAACCGTCTACCAATTGACACAGAAACCACCCCAACCAAACGGATTCACCCCGCCCTTCATGACCGACTCGGTTCATCCCGTCATTCCAGTCACCGCTGCCCATCAAGGGTAGACCGTGCTCGCCTACTCTCAAGCTATGGTCGATAGCCCGGGCGGCATGCTCATACACCGAGGCTTCCACATGGCTGGTGCTCGGGATGTAGTAAGCATCTTCAGCCCCCTCGGGAATAGCCGCCCCCTCAATGAATGCCACACTTTGGTCCAGCAGTGCTGTGTCGCCAGTGGCACGCACATAGTGCACGCAGGCGTGGGGTAGCCAAAGCAAGTCATCTGAAAAATGTGTCCGCACGCCAGCGCCGCCAGGTGCGTGCCACCAATGCTGTACATCCCCCTCAGGAAACTGACGCGAGGCACTTAAAACAATCTGCTCGCGCAGCAGCTGTGGCGCTGCCCATGTCAAAGCCATGGCATCTTGCAATTGATCACGAAAACCATAAGCGCCACCCGCTTGATAGAAGCCCGCTTTAGCCCAAAGGCGGCAGGAGACCGTTTGGTACAACAACCAGCGGTTTACCATCGCGTCAAAGAGTGGATCGGGCGTTATGACGGTCGTTGCGCCAAGCAAGTGGTTCCAGTGGGCGCGTACTTGGTCCAAGCGCTGCTGCGCCGCAACGGTGGCGGCCGTGGTCGCTAGCTGCTGGGCCGCGTTGACGTTTTCGGCGTAACCCAACAGGAAAACCTTTTGCGCAGATTCCCCGGCTTTCAACTCAACTCTGACCGACAACGCAGCACAAGGGTCCAGTCCGTTGCCGCTGCGCTGACCAAAGTAGTCTGGCAAGACCAGCCGCCCGCGTGCGTCGAAACACTCACGCCTGTCACAGGTCCAGTCTTCCGTCTCGTGCGCCCCATTTGCTATGGCCAGGAATGCGGTACCGCCGCCAAATCCACCAGACCGTTCCCGCTGGGTAAAAAGCAGCGCCGTCAATTTTTGCTCTGTCGCCGCGTCAAAGGCATCGATGCTTCGCTTCAAATCAGGTAACCGTTGGCGAAACAAGGCAGTCCTTACGGTGCTTCGATCAGAGCGATTCGCGCCCATCATCCACTCCACCATACCCACCATACGCAGCGTAACGGTCTTTTGGCCGGTGTTGACAATTTGCAAGTGCACCTGCTTGTGTGAAGCCAGGTTATCGACGCACCAAGTTACCGTTATTTGTAGAGCCTCACGGGTATGGCTAATGTGGGTATACCCCTGTCCGTGCGTCACGTTGTACGTCACGCTTGCGTCACCCCAAGCTGAAGCAGCCACGCTCCACGTCTCTTGTGTTTTCAGGTCTTGGATGAGAAACCATTCAGCAGGGGGATCGGCTACCGTATCATTTGACCACGCCGTCAATTGGTTCAACCGGCTGTTGCCCGCCCAGGTATAGCCACCGCCGGTCTCGGACAATTGGGAACCAAAGGACGGGTTAGCCATCACGTTGACCCACGGCTTTTGTGGGCGCAACCGTGCACTTACAGCAAACTTGAATTCATTCGCTGAATTATCAAATTGGCCCACCGGCGCGGGCACTGTCACATTGGCCCGGTTGACGATCACAAGCGCTGAGGTCGAGACGCGGTACCTTTGCTCAAAAGCTAGTTCGTGCAACGCGCTCCACTCCTGCACCTGCAGCGCAAACGGTCTGCCATCGGCGTTAAGTCGAACCCGCGCCAAAGTCTCCAGTGTGCTCAGTTCGGCTACGGAAAACTCGTTGGTACGAAACACATAGAGGTTGGTGCCGGCATTGCCAGAATCTTCCCCTCGCTCAACCAGGTAACGCTCCCGCAAGCTCAACATTTCCCTATGTAATGCCATTTCATAGGAAGCTGGCTCAGCATTGATGAACACTACATCACATGCGACACCGCTCCATGACCACAGGCGCAAAGCCTGCACCAAGGCGCGCAACAAACCCAACCCTTGCAGCATGCTTGCAGACACCACAATGAGTGGACGATCTGCCGATATACCTAATCGCCAAAGCAGTCGCTTGTCACAAATCTCTCCCATCGCACCCATTGAGTACACATCTTGGGATTGGGGACGGGTCAGGCTGAGCACCAGCGCAGTGGTGAGCGTCTGGATGGCAGACAATTTCTCAGCCCCTATGCCCAAGGCGCGCAGCCGAATGCCCGCCAGCGTAGCGGACATCAGAGAGGAGCGTTGGACGTGGCTATGTTGCTGGTATTTGTCGATCACAGCACGCAGCGTACCTTCGTCAGCGGCGGCAGTGGTTGCAAAAGTCAACCGTGCTTTTGCAAACGGTGCAATCCGCAGTTGCACCGACATGGCACATACCGGATCAAGGCCCGTAGCCAGCTCAACATCCGGCGCGCCAACGCCGTTCTCCCGCAGCTGCGGTTCGTCATCAGGCAAAGCGTCAAAAATTCCTGATGGTTGACTGGCAGCATGGTTGCGACCCAGCCACTTTTGCCGGTCAGTCTGAAGGCGCACAGAGATAACCTGCGGATCTGTGATGGCCAAAAAATGCGCCGCATGCGTTTCCCGGTCTGTGGCTATACGCGGCTTGCGTTGAAATAGCAATGCCTGCTGCAGTGCCGACCAATGGGAGCGGACAAACAGGTTACCGAACGCAGGGTGTGCCTCATCTGAGCCGGGTTCGGCAAGGGTCACTTCAAAAGCAGACATCAGCTCGATGTCCAGCGTTCGGCCGGTTAAATTGCGTAACTCCACTCGCCTGAACTCAATATCGTCTTCCGGGCTCACCCATACAGTTACATGCGCGTGTAGCTCGGGCCAAAGTGTATCGAAGAACACTCTGTCGGCGTGGAAAGTACTCTTGTATTGCGCAGCAGCATCGGGGGCCGGATGCTGCGTAAGAGACACCGGATCAGATTGCCCGTTCCTGCGCAGGTAAAAAAAACTACCATACGCATCGCGCAAAGCATCATCGCGCCAGCGCGTAATGCCGGTCTGGCCCCACCGACTGTTCCCTGCGCCGTTGGAGCGAAGCGATACGGTGTAACGGCCATTTGACAGCAAGTGTGTGGGCTCCAGTGCCGAGTCGCCAGGCAAAATCTCCCGTAGCAGACCTGGGGCCTGTTTTTTCAGCACCTGGGGTGAAGATCCTAAAGGTGGCGCATGCAAAATCGACACTTCGCGCGGGATACGCTCATGCAGGAGTGAACTAACGGCCTGGATGCTGGCGTTGGCCATGCCCCAGCGCCGGGGGGTGCTGTCCAGCAGCACGTTGGCAATTGCCACGATAGTCATGCCCTGGTGGTGGGCCATAAAAGTATCTACTGGCGTAAAACGCTCCGTAGTCGTTTGACGGGCCACGCTGTAGTCGAGCGCTTCGATGTAGCCATAGCGCGCACGCCCGGCTATCGCCTGCACACGTTTGAAGTTACTTATCGCCAGATGGGGAGAAATCTGCGCTGCAAGCGCAGTGGCATAAGGGGCAATTACCAACTCGTCAGTGGGTGTGCGACGCAGCGCAAGACGGGGCACACCTTGCGGAGCATACTGGTACGCGAGAGTTTGGTCGCTTGCGGCGTAAGCGCATTCGGAAATGCCCCAAGGCACCCCCTTTAGCTCTGCAAACCGAATTTGCTCATACAGTGCCGCACGGCAAGCACCATCCAACACACTGCCTGGCGGTTCATCCAGCACCAGCGAGGGCATAAGGTACTCGAACATCGAACCCGACCATGACCTCAGACCAGCATATGCGCCCACCGCATAAAACGGTCGTCCCAATGCCGTCCAATGCTTGACAGGAATATCACCCTTGGCGATAGCCAACAAACTCGTCAGGCGCGACTCCGACGCTAAAAGATCATAAAGGCTATTGTCCAGCTGCTGCTCGGCCACTCGGTAGCCAATATGCAGAAGACGCCGCTTGCGGTGATAGAGAAATCCAAACTGCGCTTCCCATGCCATCTTCTTAAAATCGTGCGCCAATGTCTGTAACGCCTGCTTATCTCGTTGCGCAACAAATAGTCCATTTACGCCAGATGTCTGCACCTCGCCCAGCACACAACGCAGAGCCGTCAAGTAGTCCGTTATCCGCCAACTTTCTTCATCATCCAGTTGCACGGGGGCCAGCTCCGTAGCAGGCCTGTTTAAGGCATCGCTCGCTTCTTGCACCAGCAGTTCGAGTAGCGCGGTATTCTGGTGGCATTGCCTGACGGGGTCTTCTATGGCCAGTAGTCGGGCTAGTGCGGACTCACCAGCTACCGGCGTGACCCGCTTTTTTGCAACCCTGATTGCGCGTCTCGCGGCAGTTGCGTCATGTGGGGCATGCGCCAGCTCCAAACATGCTTGGGCTACCGCCAGCAAATGGCCGCTAAGATTGCCACTGTCGACCGTAGAGACATACATTGGCAGAAGCGGTGCGAGAGTCTGGGTGTCGTACCAGTTGAGAAAGTGCCCGCGATGACGCTGTAGCCTTTCCAGCGTGGTGAAGGTAGCTTGCAGCCGCAGAATCAGCTCCTGCGTACTGATCCAGCCAAATTGCCGGGCGCACGCTGCGCTTAACAAATAAAGCCCTATATTGGTAGGCGAGGTACGGTGCGCCACCATATCGTGCGGCATGATTTGCAAATTGTCAGGTGGCAAGTGGTTGTCATCGGTGCCAACGCAGCGCTCAAAAAGGCGCCAGGTATCGCGCGCGATACCCTCAAGATACGACGTGTCGTCCGGTGCCAAGGCCGCGTTATGCAGCTGCGGCCTGGTTTGACTAACCCACCAGGTCCACACCGGTGACGCTGCCCATAAAAGGCAAAATGCAACGGTCGCTGCTGACAGTGGCGTGCCCAAGGCCAAAAGTCCTGCACACAGTAGCAACGCTAACACCGGCTCCTTCCAATGCTGTCGCACAAGCTCTGGCAACTTCGTCTTCGCGGCCGCTTGCGCCGCAGCCGCCGTAGTCCATTGCAAAAGATACCTTCTGCTGACGCCTGTTCTGTACAGCGCGCGCCATATTGCGTCTACGGCCATGAGCGCTTGCTGCACTAATTGCACCACATGCCACAAGCCACTGAGTATTGCGCGCAGCAAATCGACGGCAGCGAACCGGTAAAAATACCTTTTCGCCAGATCCTCCCGACTGGGCAACAGCCCGGCGATAGCGCCCATCAACGGACCTGCAGCGAATGCTGCAAAAACCACGCCTAGCGCAGCCCAAGGGGAAAGAAATGCACCCGACAACGCCAGCACCAGCAAGATGAGCGACATAGGCGCCACCAGCGAGCGTCGCAGGTTATCAAACATCTTCCAGCGGTTGATGGCGTGCATCGGATAGCTCGCCAGACTAAAAAGGAAAGGCAGTAGCTGCCAATCCCCGCGAGTCCATCGGTGAACGCGTGACGCGGCCACATCTGCGTGAAAAGGCGCATCTTCAATCACTGTAATGTCAGTGACCGCGGCGCACCGCGCCAGCGACCCTTCCAACAAGTCGTGGCTCAATACTTGCCCATCTGGTAAACGATTGGTCAATACCGCGTACATCGCTTGCACGTTCAGCAGCCCCTTGCCAGTGAAGGTGCCCTCACCAAATACATCTTGGTATATCTCGGAGGTAGCAGCACTGTAGGGGTCAATGCCACAACGCCCTGCAAACAACCAGTGGTACAAAGTGAACTCTTTAGGGGCCGGTAGCGGCGTCGCTACGCGAGGCTGCAAGATACCGTACCCACTGACTACACGTCGAGCGCTGCCATCCAGCTTGGGCTGATTGTCTGGATGCGCAGCGATACCCACCAAATCACGTAGCCTTCCGGGTGGCAGCTGGGTATCGCTGTCTAAAGTAACGACGTACTTTATGTTACCGCCGATGCGTGATATCTGGCCCAAATCGCAAAAATGGGTGTCCACTCCCTCTGCTATCGTGGCGATCAACAGCTCTAGCTTTCCGCGTTTGCGCTCCCACCCGATCCAACGCAGCTCAGTGTCGCTGTAGCTTCTTTTGCGGTGCAGCAGAACAAACCGAGGCGCATCGCCTTGCACTTGCGGGTAACGCAGGTTAAGCTGTTTAACCTGATCGGCTGCACACTCTAGCAGGGCGCTGTCACCAGGCTGTGTCTCAGTGTCTGCATCAGGCCAATCTGTCAGCATGGCAAATTGCGCGTGACGCTCTGGATTGGCAAGGTAATGCAACAGCATACGATGCGCCAAATCTTCAATGGTTGCGGTGCTGGACAGCATCGCTGGAATGACCACTATCGCTGAGTGGTCTGCCGGTATACCGTCCGCAAAGGCCAGTCGTGGCAGGTGGCGAGGCCTTACGGATTCGCTGATGAGGCGGTTGAGAACCGCCAAGGCAACCTCAGAAGCCGGGAAAACGACAGCTAATACCCCGAGTGAAGTTAACCACCACGCCGACAGGCCCGCACTTTGTGCTATTTCATAGTGCCGCAATAACCATACGATGATTCCGCCGGTGCCTAACGCCAGCAAGGACAGATAGGCGGGCACTGCAAAATATCTTATTAGTGGTTGCCATTCAATGGCTGCGCCCTTTTGTATGCCCAGCGCGTGCATCAAGCTGGGGCGACCCGCCCCACTCAGCCAATGCCTCGCTACCTGCGTTGACGCGTCGTTGCTCGATGATGTTTGAACCTGGTCGAGCAGCGCGCGGGCCACGGCCAGCTCACTTTTACCGCTGCGTTTGGCCAGCAACTCGATCCCGTGCAGGCTCTGGTCTCGCGTTGCCGCATCCTCGGCCTCGAACACAGGCGACGTCAGCATCAGACGCATCATGGGGCAGGTACGGGCAACGATATCTGGCCAGTCCGCATCACCTATGGCGCGCAATGAGGTAATTGCGTTGCGCATGCTCAAGTTATCGGCCGCTTGGTCTGCGGGTTGCTGCAACTGGAACGCCGCCAAGTCTGGCAGCTCGGCTCTTATCCATTCGCGATAGGCATTTAAATTGGTGGCCTGGGTGTCAAGCAAGCGCAAGGCCATTTGGGCCAGGAACATGCGCCCAACACCTCTGAAACTCAGGAACCCATACAACTCCTCCAGCGCTTTCACGCTGTACATTTCAAGATGGTCACAACACAGATTGGCCACCTCTCGGGCCGCCTTGTTGGCAGCCACCCTTTGCGCTATGCGGCGCAAGTTCTCAATAAGCACTACCCGCAGGGTGGTAGGCAAGGCCCACATCTCGCTCAGGTTAAGTTCGGTGGTCTCCTGGTACGCAATCAGAAAGTGGGACAAAAGATCTTCATCAAACGCGCCGTCTGTGTGGGCTACGAAAGCCCAGGCCACACCATATACACGTGGCAATCCGGCCAGGGGCTCGTCAAGCAAAACCGGCAGCCCACGAAAATAGCTTAGCGGCAGCCCCTCGTGAATCTCTTTGAGTTGCGCTTCGATCAAATGGAAATTGTCGAGCAACCACTCCGCTGCCGGGCTGATGTCGTATCCCGTGCTGGCCTGCCCGCTGATATAGCTATAGGCCTGCTTAAGCGCCAGGATATTGTTAGTCAGGCGCGGGAAAAAAGTTGCCCCGCCAGAGCTGACCAGCGCCGCCCGGTGGGTCAGCGCCAGACTGTGGCCGTGCTGCGCAAAACGCTGCGGGCCAAAAATCTCTGAGCGTATGGGCGCCTCTACAGGGCCGCGCGTGTTGCCTAATATGTCGCACAACGCCTGTGGCGCGTCTGGCAGGAGACGTCGCAACTTTGGTTGCGCCATAGCCTATATCACTAGGGAACTGACAACGATCAGCGCGGTTACAACTACCAGCGTGGTGACGAAGCGGGACGCAACAAAACCTTGCATCGAAGTCGCTGCGCACACCATACCGTGCAAGCGACCATAGGGCTTCTTGCAATATCTGAGGTGCTCGCGCAGAACCGATGCATCCAACATAAAACTGTCTGCGCCCTGATTATTTGCGGTGGTGCTCCAGCAAGGCACTGCGCTGTATTGAGTTTTCATAAAATGCTCCGTAAGCAGAGCTGGCCAGCAGCTCAAAAAAATTGGATAAAAGCGGATATTCCCGGCGGTATGAGCGAGACGCGTTGAGGGGCATCGGCACCAGTCAGAGAATAAACGCAGTGATCGCTCAGGTCTGTCGGACGGTACGTGGCGATGTGTAGGACAAATACTTTTTCAAATATTTATGGAGGGATATCGGCCTGTTCAGGCTCGATAATTACTTTCAGAGCCTGCGTATCAGTCGCTTTGCTGAAAGTATCGTAAGCGGCCAATATCTCGCCCAGTTTAAAGTGGTGCGTGATCAGTTGTTTGGCGTCAATTCGTTGCGACTGCACTGTTTTGAGTAGCATGGGTGTTGACACCGTGTCCACCAATCCTGTGGTGATGGTCACGTTGTGCGACCATAGTCGCTCCAGGTGGAGGTCCGCTTTGACACCGTGTACGCCCACATTGGCAATGGTGCCGCCGGGCGCTACAAGGTCCTGGCACAAAGTAAAAGTAGCGGGGATACCTACCGCCTCGATCACCGTGTCAAAACCGCTGCCACCCGTTAATTTCATGGCCTGCTCAGCCACGTTGGAGTGGCTGCTATTGAGCGTGGTGGTCGCACCAAACCGCTTGGCCACCGCCAGACGGCTATCGTCCAAGTCAATGACAACGATCTGTGCGGGTGAGTAAAGCTGAGCTGTCAGCAAAACGGCCAAGCCAATCGGCCCAGAGCCCACTATAGCGACACTGGAGCCTGGCTGCACTTTGCCATTACGTACACCGCACTCCAGCCCGGTGGGAAAAATGTCACTCAGCATCACCAAGGCTTCTTCGTCCGCCCCCTGCGCAATCAGGTGAAGACTTGTGTCGGCGTATGGAATGCGTACAAACTCTGCCTGCGTTCCATCGATTGAATTTCCCAGAATCCATCCGCCTGTGGTGCAATGTGAATACATGCCTTTGCGGCAGTAATCACAGCGGCCACAGGCCGTAATACACGAAATGAGCACTCTGTCGCCCATTTTGAACGTCACCACCCCGGAACCCACTTCATCCACTATGCCCACACCTTCATGACCCAGAATGGTGCCCGGCTTACAAGTGGGCACATCTCCTTTCAAAATGTGCAGGTCGGTGCCACAAATGGTTGTTTTGGTGATCTTGATGATCGCATCTGTAGCTTGTTGGATGACGGGTTTGGCACGATCTTCCAAGCTCTTTCGACCCGTGCCTTTGTAAACTAGAGCTTGCATGGTGCGCTTCCCTTCAAAATGGCTCACTTGGTAAAATTGTGTCAGGACACCAGCATGCGCCCTCGCCGCAGTATTGTCTGTTCGTTCGCGCACGGACAGCCTTAAAGTTCCTGGGTAAGGTGCGTGCTTGGTATCCACGAATCTGAGCACGGTGCAAACAAATAACGTGGTGAATGAACACATTGTGATGAAGGCCCACACCCTACCGCCAGATGCCGTTACCGGTCATTTTTCAGTGAGCCCCGAATTCGGACTAAGCAGCGAGCAGGCGCGCGAGCGTCTGGCCCGCGACGGCCCAAACCAACTGGCCACACCGCCCTCGCGCTCGGGGTGGCTGGTCTTGGCCGCACAGTTCAAAGGGCTGATGATCGTCATCTTGATCGGCGCAGCGTTGTTGGCTGCGGCGGTAGGTAGCTACAAGGATGCCGGGGTGATTTTGGCGGTGGTGGTGATCAACGCGTTGGTGGGTTTTTATCAGGAATACCGCGCCGAGCGTAGCCTGCAAGCCCTGAAGTCCATGCTGCCAGCGACCGCCCGCGTTCGGCGCAACGCCAGCCCCCAGAAAATCAGTGCCGATGGCGTCGTGGTGGGAGACATCTTGTTACTGGAAGCGGGCGAAAACGTCGCGGCAGATGGACGCTTGATCACAGCGGTAGGCGCTGAAATTGACGAGTCTGCACTTACGGGTGAGTCCTTGCCGGTAGGCAAGCAATCCCATGTTTTGGCTCTGGTAGATGCGCCCATCGGGGACCGGTTCAACATGGCCTACATGAATACGCTGCTGACACGTGGCCGTGCCGAGATGGTAGTGACTGCAACCGGCGCCCGTACCGAAATGGGTCTACTTTCGCAGGAACTGGCAAGCACACACGAACTACCGACCCCCCTGCAGATTCAGCTTAACCAGCTTGCCAAGAGGTTGGGCATCATTGCCCTGACGATGGTCGCGCTGCTTTCGCTATTGCAATACCTGCGCGGTGTGAAGCTCACCGAGATTGTCCTGGATGCCATAGCGCTGTCGGTAGCAGCCATGCCAGAGGGTCTGCCGGTAGTTGTCACGGTTACGCTGGCTATGGGAATGCACCAAATGGCGCGCCAAAATGCCATCGTCAAACGCTTGGCCAGCGTAGAAACCTTGGGCTGCACCACCGTCATTTGCTCGGACAAGACCGGCACTTTAACCCTCAATCAGATGACCGCAAGCACTTTCATGTGTGCTGCGCAGCAGTTCGAGGTGTCTGGCGAGGGTTACACCACTCAAGGCAACATTACCCCGCTAGAAAGTAACACCGCTGTTGTCGATACTGCACAATTAATGGTTCCGATAGTCGCCTGTAACGACAGCCATGTCCATGATGGCAAAGCCGTAGGCGACCCCATGGAAGCCGCGCTGCACGTGCTCGCAGCAAAAAGTGGTGTGCTCAAAGAGGAGGTTGACCGCGCTCTTGCGCGGATAGCTGAGCTACCCTTTGATTCAAGGCACAAGTTTATGGCCACGTTCCATAGCGACGGTGACGACGTGCAGCTGTTCGCAAAGGGTGCGCCCGATGTGCTGCTCGCCCATTGCACCCATGAACGCGTGGCCCATAGCGATCAACCGCTGACTGAGGCACGTAGACAACAATTGCATGCAGATTATGAAGCTTTAGGGCAACGCGGCTTACGTGGTTTGCTGGTGGCCAGGCGCACTTTGTCACTCCATGACTTTAAATCAAAAAGTGAACTTATTGACTGGATCCAGACATTGAGTTTTGTTGGCTTGATTGGTTTGCAGGACCCCCCCCGTGCAGAGGCTAAGAAGGCGATTGCCGAGTGTCAGCAAGCGGGCATTGCAGTCAAAATGATCACCGGCGATCACCACACTACCGCTGCAGCTATTGCGCGAGAACTCGGTCTGCACGGCACGGCAATATCAGGGGCTGACATTGACCGCATGAATGCGCCGCAACTGGCTAAAGCCATAGACGACATTACTGTTTTTGCCAGAGTGTCTCCAGCACATAAGGTGAAAATTGTGCGCGCCCTGCAAGCCAAAGGACATGTCGTCGCCATGACAGGCGATGGAGTCAACGATGCACCTGCACTCAAGCAAGCTGACATTGGCGTGGCGATGGGTATCAATGGTACCGCGGTAGCCAAGGAGGCTGCCACCATGGTGCTCACGGACGACAATTTCAGCACCATCGTGCTAGCCGTCAAACAAGGCCGTGCGTTGTATGACAACATCCTGAAGTTTGTACGCTTTCAGATGTCGACCACGATTGGCGCTATCTTGACCGTTTTTCTGGCGCCATTTTTTGGCTTGCCCGAACCGTTCACTGCGCTACAAATTTTATGGGTGGCCATCATCATGGACGGCCCGCCTGCCGTCTCGCTCGCGCTAGACTCTGCGCGCCCTGGCATCATGAACGAACCGCCCAGGCCACGCGATCAACCCGTGCTGCCTGCGGCACGATTGGTACGCATATTTGCGTTTGGTGTGACGATGATGGTGGGCACGTTGGGCGTGCTGCACTACGAAATGCAAGTGGGCCCTCAGGATCGCGCTTTGACCATGGCATTCACCACCTTTGTATTGTTCCAGTTCTTCAATGTGTTCAATGCCCGCAGCGAAAAAGGCTCCGCCTTCAACGTTCAATTTTTCAAAAACCGTATGCTGTGGTCGGCACTGCTTGGCACACTGTTGCTACAGGCTCTGGCCGTGCACTGGAGCGTTGCTTCAACCATATTTGGTACCACTGGCATGCTCTGGACTGATTGGGCTGTAGCCGCAGGCGTGGCGTCATCTGTGCTGGTGCTGGAAGAGGCCCGCAAGCTGTTCTTCAAGGTATTCCCAAAACTACATTGGCCGGAGAAGGCGACTTGTTAGAAGTCTCTATTTATGATGTGCCATGCAAATCCGAGTCAAAACTTTGGTGCGCAGGCCAGCGAGGAAGAACACTATGGGTGCTATAGCCAAATAAGATATGCGGGACCAGCTATTAAATATATAGTGTTCTGAGGAGCGTGGGGACATAGTCACCCGCAATGCCATCGCTGTATAGGGCCCAGTTTCTGGTTTAGGCCTTGGACTCCGCGTTCAAAGCGCCGTGTTTGGACGGCCACAGAAAAGACCATGGCGCGGTTTTCAACCGGGTCCAAATGGCATTGCGAATCCTCCCGCGATCCATCACGCTGACGCTGTTAGCCGCCAACGCAACCCGAAAGGCACAATAGAAACTGACAGCCAGGTTAAGAAACGCCGTCATGGGAATAGCCGCCACGCACCACCACAGTGCAGGCACCTTGAAAGCACTTTCACCCAGCGATGCGACAGCCGCGGCTATCTGCCCAGTCGACAAAGTGACGTGCCGAACCTCCAACCCGATGCCAAAGAACACCGCAAACGCAGGAATCAAACCCAACATAAAGCCCAATGAAATATTAGAGGCAAATCCTGAGATGTTTTTACGCCAGAAGATCGCCCAGCGATGGGCGCGCTCGGCCCCAAGCGTTGCGGTGATGCGCGGGTTATAACGCAGCGCAGAATCGAGCCGGTGCAACACAAACCAGTTCTCCACCCACCCTGCAACAATGCTGGAGGCGAACAGCAACACTCCCGTAAACGCTGCAAAAATCACTGTTGGGCCAAGCAAGGTAAGCGATTCCAGCACATGGTGCGCCTCTTTTTGACTAATCATGGGCTGGCCAGAGACCAGCTGGATCACCGCACTGATTGCCACCACACCGGGAACGACCAATGCCAGATTTCCGATCACAGCGGCGACCTGTGAACGCATCAGGTGTGTGACCTCGTCCACAAACAGATTCATTGCAGCCGAGCTTTCTACATCTTGCAGCTTGGCGGCCATTGCAGGCGCCGTCATGGCAGGCTGTTTAGTCGCTACTGTCCCATGGAACAACTGTATCGCCACAAAGCTCAATGCGTAATTGACGCTGGCCAGCAAGCCAGACCAAAACACCGAAAGACTCAAACCGAGTAACGCAAACTTCACTAAAGTGGTGATCGACATAAAGGCGCCACCGCCAGCGGCTTTGCGTAACATGGAGCGGTACTCCGCCAGGTCACGCGTGATGTAGTGCTCACCAGTTTCTGCACTGCGCTCGGCCACCTTGGCGGCAAGCAGTGAGGAATTGGCAGTAATCAAGGCACGCACACTGCGCTCTTCGCTGGACAGGGTAGCCAAGCGCGCCATCAACCGCTGGGTGCTGCCTAGGGGCGAGGTCGATAGCAAACAATCCATCAACTCGCGAATGCGCACAATGCGCTTGCGCATTTGCCGCAGCCGAAACACCAGGCCCACAGAGACCCCATGGTCTTCCAAATGACTGTACACCCCTCCCGCCGCTTGCCGACAGGCTTCCAGCCGCTCGCGTAATTGCTGGGCGTTGGCTTCGACTAGAACCGCATCACGCGGGTGGGCGACATAAGCCGCACGAAAAGCCTCTGCATCTCCCGCCAGCGCATGAAACGGCCGACCTTGCACAGCCGGTGCACTCATTCGCAAACGCATCTCGGGGGCAAAGCCAATCGAACGCACCTGGCTTGCGCAGTAGGTAATAGCGTCTAAAACCTCGTGCTGCCACAGGCTCAATCCAGGTTCATACGACGGCAGGTGCAGCAGGCCCGCAAGCCGCTGCAGCGTGTCTTCATCCAATGCTGTTAGCCAAGCCGCATCGGTATCGGTGTCCAAAGCCAGCTCAAACAGCGCAGCCGCATCGCTGGTCTCGGGAGTGATAGGCAACAGCTTTCGCCTGATGCGTTGACCCAGCTCACTGACAAAGGCTGTGCGAGGGGCAAAACCAAAATCAGCCAGCAAGGTGGTGATGTCCACCGTATCGGCAAGGACTACCCACCAGGCTCTAAATCGCATCTCAAGCGGTGGGTCACCCAGCAAAGCGTCCAGGAATGTACGCACCCGCTGCAAAGATGTATCGGGTGATGTGCCGTCGCCGCGCACCCAGTCCAACAGGCTGATAAGCCATAGGTGGCGCTGTGCCAGCGAGGCCTGCGGGTTCAACGCAAGCAACAATGCATTGAGATCAGACATGCGGCACTTGGGTCGAAATCGCTGGGTAAAGTTTTTCTGCTTTATTCATCTACGAGCCTAGTTTACAAACACTCCGCCATCTTTGTCCGTGCTTTAGTACACCGAGCACCTTGTATAGCGCATTGTCACTGTAGGACAACAGCTTTTTTTTCGTCATGCACCCAGCTATGTTCCGCAGCGTACATACGTGGTGCGCCTGCTGCGTATACGCTTACACGTTAGAGACGCCGTTGCCGCGCTTTGCTATCCACCAAGGGCGTACCAGGAGATTCGTGATGACAAATTCTAAAGATAATCCGTCTGTCAAGCGCAATGCAAATCACCTGCTTGCCGCGCTGCCAGACGCTGAATGGCAACGCTGGTCGCCCATGATGGAGCCGGTTCACATGCCACTGGGTCAGGCACTGTATGAGTCTGGCGATACCATGAAGCACGTGTACTTTCCCATCACTTCGATCATCTCACTTCTTTTCGTGACGGAAAGCGGAGCGTCCGCCGAATTGGCGGTGGTTGGCAATGAAGGTATCGTCGGGATATCGTTATTCATGGGCGGTGGCTCTACCCCCAGCCGTGCCGTGGTGCAAAGTGGGGGTGAGGGTTACCGGCTTGATGCGATGGTAATGAAAAAAGAATTTGACCGTGGAGGCCCAGTGCTCCATTTGCTATTGCGCTACACGCAAGCTTTGATCACGCAAATGGCACAAACTGCAGTGTGCAACCGCCACCACTCGTTAGACCAGCAGTTGTGCCGCTGGCTACTGCTCAGCATGGACCGCCTGACAGGCAACGAACTGGTGATGACCCAGGAGTTGATAGCCAACATGCTCGGTGTGCGGCGCGAAGGTGTCACAGAAGGAGCGCTTAAACTGCAGAAACTGGGACTGATCAGCTACGCCAGGGGGCACATCAAAGTGATAGACCGCTTGGGGTTGGAAAAACGCAGCTGCGAGTGCTACGCCGTCGTCAGAAAAGAATATGACCGGTTGCTGCCGCAAACGCTGGCTACCTAAGCTCACAGGAAATATCCCGTTGCCGATGGTGCAAGGACTTTGCATCTACTGCATTCAGCACCTTGAGTTTTTGCAATAAACACTTTGCAGCACGTTCTGACGATGCCGGATTTTGCCCCGTGATCAGTAAACCATCGCTGATGACATATGGTTGCCAATCCCGGCCTTTGGAATACAGCGCGCCGCTGGCCCTGAGCATGTCTTCCACCAAGAAGGGAACGACATCGGATAAACCATCCGCTTCCTCTTGGGTATTTGTAAATCCTGTCACCGCCCTGCCGCTCACCATGGGTCCACCGTCAAGTGCCTTGACATGGCGCAGCACACCAGGCCCGTGGCACACGGCAGCGACGGGTTTACCCGTGGCCAACATGGCTTCAATCAACGCAATAGACTGTGTATTTTCTGCCAGATCCCACAACGGGCCGTGACCACCAGGGTAGAACACCGCATCAAATTGAGTAGGCGCAACATCGGCCAACTTCAGGGTATTAGCCAATACCGCTCTTGCAGCGGCGTCCGTTTTAAACCGATGCTTTGCGTCGGTGTGCGATGGTAGATCCTCGCTTTGCGGATCCACTGGCGGCTGCCCGCCCAACGGTGACGCAACTGCAACATCAATGCCTGAATCAACAAAGTAGTAGTAAGGCGCAGCAAATTCTTCCAGCCAGAATCCGGTCTTTTTTCCCGTGTCACCCAATTCGTCGTGCGACGATAAAACCATCAGAACTTTCATATGCGTCTCAGTTAGTTAAAAACGATTAAACCAAAGCCTTCGACTGTACAAACAAGCCGACGACGCGTCTGTGCGGTCCCGCACGTTGGCTCTTTAGCCATTCCCGATGGTGCATCACCGTTGTTAAAAAAGTAATTATTTTTATGTGCGTTAGCGAACAGACTGAGTGACGCCACTACGAAAAAATCAGGATCCTTCAATCGCCAGACTCTGCATTCCCGGCAAACCAAGTACCGAAATTATTAAACATGAACGACTTCATTCAACCCGGTAATAGTGGCCCATTGAGGTGCTACACCGCCACCGATAGCTGCAGCGGACTGTCTAGCGATACAGACGCACGGGTGAAATTACGTGAAGTTCGAAATTCTCACAATTACCGTGTAGAGCGTACACGAATCGACGATATTTCACATTTAGTTTCATCCTTCACATACCGAAAGCAAAACCATGCTCACACTCAATAAAAAATACGCCACCGTATTGATTTCGGGCTTTGCTGCCAGCAATTCAATGGCCGCTGCAAACTCCTCGTCGCTAGCGTTGACGTGGTGGCTGCTGGTGCAAACGTTTTTATTTACGGTGATAGCGATGCTGGTGTTTTATTCGCTGCGGCACTATTTTTTCACCTGGCAGCGACTGTACGGAAGCCAGCACCATTTGCACAGTGGCATGGCGCATGCGCCATGGCCTCGGGTGGTGGTCTTCGTGGCAGCGCACAACGAAGAGTCCGTGGTGGCAGACGCGCTACGTGCCCTGGTGCAGGCCGACTACCCTGCTGACCGTATCAAGATCGTGCCTGTCAATGACCGCTCTACCGACAACACTTATGCCGTGATTGAGCGGGTTGTGGCCGAGCATCCCGGTCGCATCCAGCCTTTTCACCGTACCAGCGGAAAGCCCGGCAAAGCGGCCGCGTTGAAAGATGCAACGGCCTGGATTGCGCGTGACAAATGGGCCGACATTGCACTGGTGTTTGACGCCGACTACTTACCCTCGCGTCAACTGATCAAGCAGCTTGTGGTGCCTTTTCAAGACGCCGAGGTAGGCGCTGTGATGGGCCGGGTCGTGCCGCAAAACGCTGGCAGCAATTTATTGACCCGTCTGCTGAACCTGGAACGTGCCGGTGGCTACCAGGTCGACCAGCAGGCGCGGTCCAATATTGGCGCAGTGGCGCAATATGGGGGAACTGTCGGTGGCTTGCGGCTCAGCGCGCTGGAGGATGCAGGCGGTTGGCATGACGACGTGCTGGCGGAAGATACCGACATCACTTTTCGCCTTCTTCTGCAGGGCTGGAAGACCGCCTACCTCAACCATGCGGAATGCTACGAAGAGGTGCCAGAGCAATGGCAGGTACGCGCCCGCCAAATTGGCCGATGGGCCAAGGGCCATAATCAGGCCCTGTTTCGCCACACCCGGGCCATGTGGGCACACCACGAGCTCAGGCCACTGGAGAAATTTGACGGGTTGGCCTTGCTGGCGATCTATGCAATGCCGATCCTGTTGATGATGGGCTGGCTGAGTGCGTTGTTGCTGTTCTACAGCAATTACAACCTCGCGCTAAGCGGCGCAGTGGCTTTGATGCTGATGCTCACATATGCATCGTTTGGAAACTTTGCCGCGTTCTACCAGATCGCCGCAGCGGCAACCCTGGATGGGCAACGCAGCTCGTTACGCCTGCTGCCGCTGTGTATTGTCGGCTTCCTGGTCAGCATGGTGTCCATTAGCAAGGCAACGATTGAGCTGGCTATTTTGGATCGCCTGTTCAAACGTCAATTACGCTGGGACAAGACGGTGCGTTACCGCGCGCAGCCCGCGACAGTTGCACTATCTACGCCCGCGTGATCGTATGAACTTTACCCAAATATTGGCTACGCAGCTGCCATGGACGCTGGCACTGTTCGGTTTGGCGGTCGGCGTGTTTTCCATACCGCTGCTGCCAGCTTTGGTAGAGATGCTCCGCAAACGCCCCTATGTGTTAAACATTGATAGACAAGACGACGGGTCGTCAGCGTATGCCGCAAAAAAGTCAATGCTGGACGCGGGCGAGGCCGTAGTGACGGGGGACATGCATATCCAGCCGGGGCGCGATATGGGTACCACCCATTGCACTGGATATTTGTTCGTAGCCCATCACGCCAGCGTCAGCGCTGCGCAAGCACAACATATCTTTTTGCAAGCAGGCTCTACCGTGCGCGAAGTAGCGGCGGCGGTGCAGACCTTGACTGTCCAGCCAGATTGCCAGTTCGCATGGTTAGATGCGCAGACCGTCTGCTTTATCGCAGCCGGTGCCCAGGAGGCGGCTGGACGACGCAAGATAGATGATGACTTGCCACTATCCGCCTTACAGCAGAGCGGTACCAAAGAGAAATTTGTCCGGATTGAGGGAAGCTGGCAGCCAGCGCCCAGGACGCAGGTGCGCGGCGACTGTGTGGTGACCCAAGACGTATATCTGGCGCGGGAATGCCAGATATTTGGCAACATCAAAGCCTACGGCAATGTCAAACTGGGGGCGTACAGCTGTGTGCACGGCAGCGTTTTCGCCGACGGGAGCATTGAGATTTCGCCATCCGCCAGAGTATTCGGCGTGGTAAGTTCGGCCCACTCTGTGGTACTGCACCAAGGCAGTGTGGTGGGACACATTGACCAACTCAGCAGTGTCAGCGCGCCGCATATCGTGGCGCATGCCGGCGCCCTGGTGCATGGCAGCGTCCGAGCCAGTACGCTTGGCCAGTCCAAAGTGTGAGCGGCCCATGAAAGTACTGTTTTTTTCTTTTTTTATGGCCTCACTCATGTCCACCACGGCCCCGCAGGCAGGCGCGCTATTTGACCGCTTTGTCCGTGCGGACGGCGCAATCTCTGTGTTGGCGCAGGGTAATTTTGTAGACCCGTACTTTGCGAACAAAGCCTTGATCACTGCCTGGGAAGCCGGGCTGGACGTGAGCGAAGTCACGCACCACTGGCTGGCATGGTTGGTACCTCGCCAAAGAGCGGACGGTGGGTTTGACCGGTATTGCGCCGAGGGCACATCCTGGCGGGCTTGCCGGCCTGCAGATGCCGACGATTCCACAGCTGCCACCTTCCTGCACCTGAATGTGCTTTACAGCCGCGCACTGCTGCGAGAAAAGCGGCCCGAAAGCGTTGCCTATGCCGACACTCCAAAACACACCGCACAGCGTACCGTAGCCGCAAAAAAAGCTGACCAAATGCTGCAGAGCCTGCGCACTCCACGAGGCACCTACCGAGCCTTTGCCAACAAACCCATTGAGTTTTTGATGGACAACACAGAAGTCTACGCAGGCCTTGTAGCCACTGAGCAACTCATGGAGGCAGCGCAACTTAAAAAGTCGATGGAAAAGTATTTTTTTACGGGCCCTGATTGGCAGCCCGCCAATGAGGCCTACGAGCGGTACGAGTTCTATCCTTCGGCATTGGCGCCGACCTATCGGTGGCATACCGGACTGACAAGCAGCAGCGTGCTGGAGCTGGAGTTCATAGCTTGGACAAAACTTTGGGGCACGGCATGGTTACTGCGCACACAGGACGAATACGCCTGGGGTTTGGTGGCCTGGGGTGCGCGCAACGTGAAAGAACAGCACTGGATTCGCTGTTGGCGTCACAAACACAGTGTGTCTGACCGCAGCCGCGGATGGACCGTACTGGACGAGGCAGTGGATATTGGATTGGCACACATCGGCGTAGAGCCCGTGGCTCTGTCATGTGATTCTGTATTGGACAAACAATGATGCGTTTTCTATCTAAAAAAGTCATATTCTTCGTCCTGCTGCTTGCGGGCATGGTCAGTTTTGCCTATTTTGACTATCAGCGCAATGTCAGTCCCGTCGCCATGGCGGCGGCACTCTTAGTGCCCGATGAAGAGCCGCTGGATGGCCATTACGCACGCATCTGGATGGATGCTGCACAGGAAAATGGTGTCAAGTTAAAACCTGTCCACAGCAGCGAGTGGATCCGTGCAGTCACCCGGCACGAGCATAGCTGGGAAGGGGCTGTTTTGCCCGACACTTTCCACAAAAAAATGATGCCCGGCCTGGCAGTTGCATTGCAGAAATACGTGGAGGGTGGCGGCAAACTGATGGTGGTGTACGACGCAGGCACCCTGGACCAGAACGGCTTGTACCCTTTGGGACAGGTAGAGCTTGTGCCGCTGGTGGGCTTTGACTATGCCATGTACCACGAGCTACGCGCGGGCATGACGAAGGCCGATGCGATTGTGGGACGCAGTACCTTTTTTGAAAAACTTGGACTGCCCCCCGGGCGCTATATGTCCCGCACGATGTCCCCGCAGGACGGTGGCCGCGCGTTTGATGAAGACGCCAACATGGCGTCGGTGCAGGTCGTGGCCTATGGAGAAGGTTCGCAGAAATTTTCCAGCTTGGTCACCAAAGGCACCCCCAACGGCGATGTGCTGCTGCGCAACGAAAATGGCTCCATTTTGGCCAGCACCCACCGGGTGGGAAAAGGGGTTACGTTTTTCGTCAACCTTCCGTTGACATATTTGAAGCAACGCTCTGACGGTATTTTTTTGCATGGATTTTTGCGCTATTTTGTAAAAAATGAACTGTTGCAGCCACAGCTGAGTGAGGCGCCGCGCGGACGCGGTGCCATCGTGTTGAACTGGCATGTGGATGCCAAGCCTGCGCTTCCGGCGATCAAGCAGTTGATTGACATGGGATTGTTCCAGCGAGAAGGCCCATTCTCGATCCACGTGACCGCTGGACCTGACGTTGACCTGCCAGGAGACGGCGGAGGTCTGGATATTGACAACAACCCGGAAATGCAGCAATTGCTGAAAAATTTACAGCGCCAAGGCCATACGCTGGCAAGCCACGGAGGGTGGATTCACAACTACTTTGGTGTGAACACCACGGACGTTAACGCCAAAGAGATGATGCCATTGATGCAAAAAAATCACAGCACCATGACGCGCCTGGCTGGCTCAGCACCACGGGAATACTCCGCTCCGTTAGGCAATCAACCACCGTGGGCGCACCGCTGGTTGCAAGACAACGGTGTGATTGCCAGCTACCTGACAGGCAACATTGGCCTGGGTCCCACCAGGTTATGGATGGGAAACGCCCGAACCAGCAATCTATGGACATTCCCTGTGCTTACTCTTGGTAGGGTGGCTACCGCTGAGGATGCATTTTTTCAGCGCGTACCGCACACCACCTTTGACAGCTGGCTACAGGAGGTGGCCCGGTATGTGCAAGAGGCCCGCACAGTGCGATTGATTTATTTCCATCCGCCTGGGGCCGTTCTGTATGCAGAGCCGGTAAGCAAGTTTATCGACAGCATTGGCAATTGCAAGCGTAAGGCGCAGTGCAGCTGGTTGACCATGACGCAAGCGGCGGAATTCATGGACCAGCGCGAGCAAACGCAGTGGGCGCTTAAACGCAATACCGTCGGCTGGCAACTCAGCGCGGAGCATGCAACAGGCCTGCAAGATCTCGCGTGGCGTATTCCGTCACAACGGTTTGCCAAGCCCCGGGTGGTGCGAGGTGATGCCGAGGTACAGCAAGCCGAGGGCGAATGGCTGATCGTCGTGCGATCAGGCAAGGTATTACAACTTAATTTAAAGGAGATCCTATGACTATTTTGGTTTGTATGGGCACGCGCCCCGAAATTATCAAGATGGCGCCGGTAGTCAAGGCGCTTGCCGCCAGAGGGTTGCAGCCTGTGGTGATGCATACCGGCCAGCACGACGATATGGCGTGGCCACTGTATGAGTTCTTTGAATTCATGCCGCTGCACTTCATCAAGCTGGTGCGCGGAAAACCCGGCCTGGCACAACTCTCTGCAGAAATAATGGGAGGAATCGATGCTGTAGTGGAGCGAACCTGTCCGCGCGCCATGCTCGTGCATGGGGATACCACCAGCGCCGCGATGGGCGCCCTGGCCGCGTTCTACCACCGAGTACCTGTGGGCCACGTCGAGGCAGGCCTGAGATCAGGCAGCAAGGATGAGCCTTTTCCTGAGGAGATGAACCGCCAGTTAATAGGACGTATCGCTACCTGGCACTTCGCACCCACCCTGGGCGCGGTCAACAGCTTAGCCCGTGAAGGCACCACCGAGCAGGTGGTGCAGGTAGGCAATACCGTGGTGGACGCGGCGCAGTGGGCCGCCGCGCGATTGCAGTCTCCAGACTGCAGGTTTAACAAGCAAGACATGGCGCGGCACTGGTTTGTACGCAGCGGTTGCCAACGCCTGATGGTAGTGACGGCGCACCGCCGCGAAAACTGGGGCGCGCCCATGCAGGGCGTGCTCCAGGCCGTGGTGCAGCTCCTGGTGGCCGACAAAAACTTGGCAGTCGTTTGGCCAGTGCACTTGAACCCCTTGGTGAAAGATGCGGTCACGCAGGCCCATGCGATGGCCGAGGCCTCGGTACGCGCACGCTGGCACCTGACCCAGCCTTTGAACTATCCCGAATTAATTGACCTCATGCGCAGCGCCAACCTGTTGTTAACTGATTCAGGTGGCATTCAAGAGGAGGCCGTCGCGTTGATGAAGCCGGTGCTGATCTTGCGCAACGTTACCGAGCGCCCTGAGGTGCTGGACTGTGGGCTGGGTCAGCTTGTAGGCACTGACACGGCGGCCATTGTGTCGGCGGTGCAGCAGTGCCTGTCCAAGGCGCAAGTCCAGCCTATCTTGCCGTTTAGCAATCCATTCGGTGATGGTACGGCAGGTGTGCAAATAGCAACCTACATGGCTGAGGTTTTAGGCAACCAACAAACACAAATGGCGGCAGCATGAAACTATATTTGCACCGCGCGGCACTATTTTGCAGCGCTACGTTCTTGGCCAGCTTTGCGTATGGACAGGAAGACACCGGTAGTGTGCAATTAGGCTATAGCCAATCGCGCCTTTCGGAAAATCTCCCCGGTTGGCGCGATGCGTTTGCACGTGGCAATGTCAATCTGGGCAAAAAAATTGGTGTGCTTAATTGGGAGGCATCACAACAAAAACATTTTGACGAGACAGGCCAGGCAGTGTCGGCGTCTTTGACACACGACTTCAGCGAAGACTGGTACGCCATGGTTGGTGCCGGCCTAGGGACTGGCGCAAGCTTTTTGATCAAACGGCGCATCGATTTGGCGCTGAACCGAAAATGGCTGGCCCAACGCCAGCTAATCACTGGCGTGCAGTTCACGGCCTCCAAAGCCAGTGATGGTGTACACGACGACCGCTCATGGCAGGTGTCGTCCAGCTATTACTTTGCGGCTCCCTTTGTGGCCGAGCTGGGGTTTAAACGCAACACCAGCAATCCCGGCAGCGTGAGCACCAACCGCTACTATGTGGCCGGCACTTACGGCGAAAACAAAAAACACTATCTCTCGGCAAGATACGACACAGGAAAAGAAGGTTATTTGCCGCAAGGTGCCAACGTGCCAGCGGCCAATTTCAAGTCTAACGTGACGACGCTTGCCTGGCGGCAATGGTTATCACGCAGTTGGGGCTTCGAGGTGCAAGTTGAACGCTACAACAATCCGTTTTACCGCCGCAACGGGGTGTCGGCGTCCGTCTTCTATGATTTTTAGATTGGCAACACTGATATGGCGATAACTCTTCACACCCTGCCTCACCGCGCGTTCCGCAAGCACAGAGTGTCGTGGCCGATTGCGGCGCGCGACGGCGTGGTCGTTCTGGCCATCACAGTGCTTGTCTGGTGGGCTTTAGGCGACATCGCGACACTCTGGAACGCGCAACTCAATTTCTGGATGCTCAAGACGGGACTGGTGGGGAGTGCCGATATCGCCACCACGACTGGCGCAACGCTGCTCCCCGCCTTCGTGGTAACAGCCCCGACGCTTTTGCCCACTATCACCGTGTGGTGGATCACAGCCTTGGCGTGCGCGGTGCTGTGGGCGAGTACCATGTGGCTTCATGCGGATCGTTTGCCGTTGATTTACTTTGTGCGACTGGTTGTGCTGGTGCAGGTGTCGTCTTTGGTGTTTTTCTACGTGTGGCCTGAATCGCTGCCCACTACAGTGGCCAACTTTCTCACCGATGGTTTTCGCCAATCCGCTGGGTTGATGCTGCTAGTGCCCACCTTGTTTGGGCTCACGCTGTATTTGTTTGTCCTGCCGTGGTGGGTCAAATACGGCGCCACTGCTGCAGCACTGCTTTTTTTCGTCGTTTTCGTTCCCTTGCAAGTAGCCTGTGACGCCTGGATATTGCAGTTTGGAGGTATTTTGTTCATGCCCACGCTCTACCTGTTTTTTGGCTTGTTGCCGCAAGTGGTGGCCTTGATGGGTATTTACAGCTTTGCGCTGAGCTTTTTGCCTTCTGACGAAATTTTGGCACAGCGTGGGGCGCTTGGCACGTAGCACCGCATCGGGCGCTAGGCTCTGGGCTCGCCAAGCCGGTTGACGGTGACGGTTGCGCCTGGAGGCGTTGCCGTTTGCATACGGTGCTCGACACCTCGAAAGGTATAAGCCACATCCCAATACCGGGGAACGGCCCGGTTCGGCCCAGCAGTGCATTTGTCAATGCGCCGCATCGGTGGCTCCTTATCAGCGCTACCTCCAGCCGCATCGCCCACCACTGAGCCATCTACTGGCCCGCTGACCACTTGATGGCTCAGCACATTGCCCAGCAACGCAGCGGCAACCGCTGCAGGGATGCTTTTATCACTGCGCTCCTGGATAGCTTGGGCAGGTTCAATCCAGCATCTGCGCTGCGCAGGCCCGACCACCGCGTGCACAGAGGTCACGTTAGCCTCGTACAGTCGTTCGTTGCTACGGCGGTGATTATCGTAAACCGGTTCCGTAGGCGAGGCATAGCGGTCTGTGTTCACAGCGTTGGTGCGTGGCACCGTACGAACCGAAGAAACTCTGTTATTCAAACCCATGGCAGAAAGAGACGGATAGCGTCCAGGACGCAGCACGGCGCAGCGACCCGTGTGCCGCGCGTCTTCGCAAACCTCCCACAACTCACGCAACACCACGGCTGAAGAGGCTCGGTCATTGAACCCGTATTGCTCCAGGTTGTTGACTTTTCGCTCAGTAGTAAAGCTTCGACCTGTGTAACCTTCATTTTCATAAAATACCACTTGCGCCACCACTTGCGCACTAAACCCTACCGCAACAGCGGCACATACAGCTTTCAGCGTTTTGTGCATATCGCACCCCCATGAATTGAAACATCCAGACCTGCCCAACACCTCCCATCGGAAACACCTGCCGTATGGAAAAGAGTGCAAGTCAACCACCACAACATAACTGCTTAATACCAGTGGGTCTGTACGTTCACGCACGGTGTGCACCTGTCCACGGCGTTATAGTGATTCACCGATGACACTGAATTCGACAGCGGGAAATTTCGAACTTACCCCTTCTGAGGAAGGGACACTAAAAGTATCGGAATTGATCCATGAAACTTGCCGCCAACCATCTTATTGAATCCCTCCCGCGCAAAGCCCGTCTTGGCTTATTGAATGCCTGCCAGCCTGTAGATTTGACGTTGGCACAGGTTCTGTATGAACATGGCAAGCCCACGGCTTACGTCTACTTCCCAACGGATGGGTTCATCTCACTCATCGCCACCGTGGACGGTAGTCCGGGTGTTGAGGTTGGCATGGTGGGCCGCGAAGGCATGCTGGGCGCCCAGCTGGCCTTAGGTGTCTTGACGACTCCTCTGCATGCCGTGGTGCAAGGCGAGGGCACAGCACTGCGCACGAGCGCGCGTGCGTTCCGCACTGAGCTGGGGCGTAGCCCGGCTCTGCAACAGGTACTTCACCGCTACGTGTATGTACTGATGTCCCAGCTCGCCGACTCTGCAGCTTGCCTGCGCTTCCACCACATCGGGCCAAGGCTGGCGCGATGGTTGTTAATGAGCCAAGACCGGGCGCATTCGGCGACATTCCAGGTCACCCAGGAATTTCTGGCCTACATGCTGGGGGTTCGCCGGGTAGGCATTACCACCGCCGCGGGAGATCTGCAACGCACTGGCGTGATAGGTTACAGCCGAGGCAAGCTGACCGTAATCGACCGAGCTGGCCTGGAAGCAGCCGCATGTAGCTGCTACAAAATAGACCAAAAAATATATTCTGAAAATATCGGCTGAACCATCTTGGCTGCCCTGTGCAGGCCAGGACGGCAGCTCCACCAAATTCGGCAAACGTCGCTAGGTGAATTGACAACGCACTCTGCGCACGCATTCAACTGAAGATGACTTTCGCCATCCTTATTGTTTGGGGCGCATCGGCTTTTTGACCCACTTCGAGCTGGAGTTGTCCCACATGTGCGTGCGCATGAATTGCATGGTTTCCATTTTCCGCACTTCAGGAGATACGTCGCTCATGTTACGCGGCGTCTGCGCGATTGGCGTGAAATCGTCATTCGCTTCGTCCCAGCGGTTGGACGACAAAAATTTGTCGCGCGCCATCTTCACATCAGCGCGGGAACTATCGCTTTTGAACGGTGTATTGGGTATCCAGTCACCGTTGGTATCGTCGTACCGGTGGTTTTTGAGAAACTCATCCCGGTCCATCCGAACCTCATTGCGTGTTGCTGCTACCTCGGGTGGGCTGGTGGTTTGGGCGTAAGCCGTAGACGATACTGCAATCAGCGCAGCGCTGAAGACCAGGTTTTGAAAACAAGTGCTTTTGATCATAAAACTCCAATGGATAAATTAAAAAAGAGGAAGGCAGAAGATACCTGCTGGCACGGCGCACGTCTGTGCGACAGCGTACTGACAAGCAACTTTTCCAAAGTGGAGAGACACCTGTTGTTGCAAAGTTTGAAAGCTTACTCTTTGCTGGGACGCGCGGGCAAATGCAGTGTAGGTTTGGTGGCCTTGGGCAGAGTTGAGGGCGGGCTGGTTGAACCTGCTTTTTCAGGCCCAGTGGTTACAGTGGGTTTCACAAGTGTGCCCGCCGCAGCATACCGTCTGCCGCTTGGGTCTGCTGAACATTGGGTGGCCAATTTGATCATGTAAATGTCCTTGATGGATAAGTGAGTCGGATTTTGCGACGTCTGGATAGCCGCCGCAGTACAAAGTGAGATGCTTTCGTGCACCTCAACTCACTTGTACCTGGGTTGGCAAAATCCATCTGTGCGCCAACGCACACTCCAGCGATCTAGCACCAAGTACGAGGCCTTTGCGTGTCGACAGGTACGTCGCCTGATGGCATTTTGGGTAGGAAAAAAACTACATGCTCAAGAGGTATTGTCCGCTTACGCGAAGTACCCGCACCCGGCACAGTAGAGCGGTCTGTCTACACATCTTGTACCCCACATTACCAAGGAACACCCCATGTTGTTATCTACCTATTTAAAGCCCATTCTCCTGTGCACCGCCGCGTTGATCGGGACCCAGTCATTGGCCCAAACCATGGCCCAAAGCGACTTCACTGCTGCCAAGTCAGCCATCAAAGCCGACTACAAGGTGGACTCGACTGCATGCGCAAGCACAAAAGGTAACGCAAAAGATATTTGCAAAGAGCAAGCCAAAAGCAAAGAGAAAATCGCCATCGCAGAGCTGGATTTCAAACGCTCAGGAACCGACAAGGACAACAGCAAGGTATCTTTAGAGAAAGCCCATGGTGCCTACGCAGTGGCCAAAGAAATGTGCGACGACAAAAGTGGCGATGCCAAGAGCCTATGCAAAACCGAAGCCAAAGCGGTTCACACCAAGGCTGTAGCCGAATCCAAGATGGTAAAGAAAGTTGGCGAAGCCAAGGCAGATGAAAAGCAGGACGTTAACTCCGCCAACTACAAAGTGGCCACCGAGAAGTGTGACAGCTTAGCCGGTGATGCCAAGACGGCGTGCGTCACCAGCGCCAAAACAAAATACAACAAAAACTAAAAAAGCGTGTTACGCGCTCAGTTTGAAATCGAACTGACCTTTCATTTTTTTGAAGATACGTTATGACCTACACCCCCACAAACCTTGCCATCGCGGTGGCTTTGCTTGCCGGCGCCCACTCTGGCGCAGCTTTAGCCCAACCTTATGATTACAACCCGTCCATCTACATTGCGCCCAGTATCAACCTCACCCGCCCGGACGGAGACTTTGGTACAGACAAGAGGATCACAGGTGGTGGCCTTCGGTTTGGCAAACCCGTTACTCCGAGCTGGGACTTACAGTTGGGCCTCAATCTGGCCCGGGCCAATGATGGTGCAAACCGTTTTGAGCAATCCACGCTAGGTGTGGACGGGCTGTACATGTTTTCGCGCTCGCGTTTTCGCCCCTTCTTGCTGGTGGGGGTTGGTGCCGAGTATGACAAGTTCAGAACGCCTACCCGCACCGCCAGTAGCACTTCTCCTTTTGTAGGCGCTGGAGCAGGCTTTCAACTTGCATTTAACGACCAATGGGGCATGCAGGCCGATTTGCGCCGCAACCACACGTACCTGCGCGGCAACGACTTTAACTCCAAGCGCGCCAATAACGATGTAGCCACCATCGCTATTACCTACGCTTTTGAAAAGACTGCGGCGCCCGTAGTTCGCGCCGCGCCAGCGCCGGTAGTTGCGCCGCCGCCGCCTGTAGCGGTCGCACCGCCACCGCCGCCGGCCCCTGCACCAGCGGTGGTCGTTGCGCCCCCGCCACCACCAGCGAGCGCACCGCCCCCACCGGCACCCCCGCCTCCACCCAGGATAGAACGCTACACACTGTCCGCCACGGAGTTGTTTGCTTTCGATAGCTCGCAGCTGCGCATGCCGCAGAAAAAACTGGACGAAATTGCAGAGGCACTAGGCCGCAACAACGACGTGAGCAATGTCGTCATCACGGGCTACACCGACCGCCTGGGAACCGACAAGTACAACCAGGCTCTGTCCGAGCGGCGTGCCAATGCGGTCAAAACCTATCTGACCGACAAAGGTATATCTGGTGGCAGACTGTCTGCCGCTGGCAAGGGCGAAAGCAACCCTGTGGTGACCTGCACCGACAAGCAGATGGCGGCGCTGATCCAATGTCTTGAGCCCAACCGTCGTGTGGAAGTGGAGAACATCGTCATCGAGCGCCGTGTTCCATAGCTCACTTTAGTATCTCTCTGAGCCCCCCTTGAGCCAACCGTGAGGTTGGCTCTTTTTTTTATCCGGGAAATGGCGGTGTGCCGTGAAACATATTGCTGACTTTTTTAGCCCGCGCCGTTGGCTGCATGCCGTACTGGCCCCTGCCAATGATCTAACTGGGTCGGCTCCAGCAGCGCACGGGCTTGTTGCGCAAGCGGTGCGCATACCCACGGCCCAAGGATTGGGACTATTTGCATGGTTTGTACCCAGTGTGGGCACGCAGCGCTCACACACGCCGAGTCCGGCGGTGGTACTCCTGCACGGCTGGGGTGGCAATGCAAGCAATCTTTTGCCTGCTGCCCAGGCACTGCATACTGCTGGCTACGCAGTGCTGCTAATAGAGTCACGCAACCACGGACGAAGTGACTTTGACGATCACAGCTCTCTGCCGCGGTTTGCTGAAGACCTGGACAGCGCCTTAGACTGGTTGCGGGCGCAACAGTACGTTGATCAGGAGCGTCTGGTGGCTATGGGCCACTCGGTTGGGGGTGCCGCTGTGTTGTTATGCGCCTCCCGGCGCCGCGACTTGCGGGCCGCTATCAGCGTAGCGGCCTTCGCCCATCCGGAGCAGCTCATGCGACGCTGGTTGGACTCCAGACGCGTTCCCTATTGGCCGCTGGGTTGGCTGATAAACCGTTATCTTGAACACGTCATCGGCGCGCGCTTTGATGATATCGCGCCGGTGACTACGCTGGCCAAAACACACTGCCCCATCTTGCTGGTGCACGGCCTGCAAGACCACACTGTGCCGATTGGCGATGCCCGGCGCATTTTGCAAAGCCGACCCGGCAACAATGTGACGCTTATGGAGTGTGGCGGAACCCACGAAGCATTTGACAATCCCAGCGAGGTGGCTAACCGTATAGTGGCGTTCCTTGCGCCGTTGCAGCGCTAGCAACGAAGAACATTCTACGTTTATGCGCCAATTATGTGCGCTAACGCACATACAAGTGATACCAAGATGGTGATGATGTGTAAGTTATTTAACTTCTACCCATGATCCTCAAACTTCTAAAATCGGCTACCAATTCGCGCCACGCGGCTTTGGAGCGGCAGTTGCCCCTGCTCCAGCCAGGTTTCTCGCGGCCTGCCTACCACCAGTTCACCCGCAGATTCTTTGGCTACTACGCCCCGCTGGAAGCCCAACTGATGGCGCTGCCGTGGTGGAGCGGCCTCGGTTTTGACTACCTGCGACGGCTCAAAACACCGCATTTGGTGCAAGACTTGACGGCGATGGGTGATAGCCCTCAAACACTGGCCACGCTCCCGCGCTGCGAGCATTTGCCCAGCACGGACAGCCTGGCCCGTCTGCTGGGTTGCCTGTACGTGATAGAAGGAGCCACTTTGGGTGGACAGATCATCACTAAACACCTGCAAACTAAGCTGGGCGTGACACCCACCAGCGGAGGCGCATTTTTCAACGGCTACGGTACCCACACCGGGCCCAACTGGTTGGCGTTTGGCAAGATGATGCTTGCCCATGCCGAGGGCGCGGGTAGCGGAGACGACATTATCGAAAGCGCCAACCAGACTTTTGCCACGCTCGACCAATGGCTGTTTCCCAATTCACAAGAAAAAACGACACTCGTATGACCGGCAACCCCCAAGATATCTCTGCGTTGCCTTGGGCTGACGGTCTGTACAGTGTCAAGCGCTATGGCCTGAACTTGGCCAACTGCGACAGTGAGCCCGTACACACTCCAGGCTGCATACAAGCACACGGTGCCCTGCTTGTGCTGCGCCTGACAGACTTGACCATCTTGCAGGCCAGCGGCAATACGGCTCAGTATTTGGGCAAGCCACCGGAAGATTTGCTAGGCCAACATGTCTCCAGCGTAGTAGGGGCAAGCGGTGCCAGGCGCCTGCAGGAGTTTGTGCAAAACGAGGGTGTGACCTCCAGCAACCTGTACGTTTTCAGTTTGCCTGGCGTGGCTGACACCCCTGCGCTGGACGTGTGCGTGCATACGACCCAGGGCGTCTTGATAGCAGAGTTTGAATCTACAGGCCGAACTGGCAAGGCCACAGACAACGATATTTTTTCGCTTGTGAAGGCCGCTATAGGCCGCTTGCAGACCGCGGGCAGCTTGCTGGATTTTTGCCAAAAAGTAGCCCGTGAGGTGCGCGGCATGACCGGCTTGGACCGGGTGATGGTGTACCGCTTTCATGCGGATCAGCATGGTGAGGTGTACGCTGAAAACAAGCGCGACGACTTGCCTGCATGGTTAGGTTTGCACTACCCTGAGAGCGATATTCCCCAACCGGCCAGGGAGATTTTCAAGCGCATTTGGATCAGGCCGTTGCCTGACGCTACCGGCCCCTTGGTGGAAATGGTACCACTGGCCAATCCGGACACGGGCCAAGCGCTGGACATGACCCACTGCGCGCTGCGCGGTGCGTCCATCATGTACACCGAGTATTTAGCCAACATGGGTGTGGCGGCCTCTCTCACCATGCCTATTTTGGTAGACGGCGAGCTATGGGGTTTAATTGCGTGTCACCATTACACGAGCGCTTACTTCCCATACCAGGTGCGTTCGGCGTGCGAGCTGCTAGCGCAAGTTACTTCGCTGCAGCTCAAGTCTGCACAGCGCAACGAGCAGCTTAGCTACCGGCTCCAGCTTGACGAAGTTCATCAGTTGTTGGTCCGCAAGGCAGCTATGGAGGGGGACCTGATGGCGCTGTCGGACAGCCAGCCCTCCTTGTTAGATGCGATGGATGCACAGGGAGCTGCGATGTACCACAGGGATCGTTGGTGGTGCGCGGGGCGAACACCCACCGAAGAACAGCTCAATACTTTGGCAGACTGGCTTGACCAGCGCCCTGAGTTTGGCTCCAGCGTACACCCGGTCTTTGTGACGGACGCGCTTGCCAGCCTGTACCCCGCTGGCGGGGAAATGGCAGATGTTGCCAGCGGCGTTCTGGCGGTGCGGGTGTCGCGCCTTCGCAAAGACCGCATCTTGTGGTTTCGCCCTGAAACCATTCAAACTGTGAAGTGGGCTGGCAACCCGCATGACAAACCATTGGTGCCCGGGCCCAACGGGCAGCGCCTGAGCCCGCGGCGCTCTTTTGAACTGTTTGTAGAGTCGGTGAAGCAACGCTCCCATCCATGGTCGTCCATGGAGGTGGAGTCAGCACTGCGCCTGAGGCTGTTAATCATGGAAATAGTCGTGGGCCGTGCCGAGCGCTTGGCCCGGGTGAACCTGGATCTGACCCGCAGCAATGAAGAGCTTGATGCTTTTGCTTATGTCGCCTCTCATGACCTGAAGGAGCCACTACGGGGTATCCACCGCTATGCGCACCTGTTGCTGGAGAGCAGCGTGGTGGAGGACACCGAGAACCGCAAACGCGTGGAAAGTCTCATGCAACTGACCGAGCGAATGGACAGCCTGCTCGACTCCTTGCTGCACTTCTCCCGTGTAGGCCGAACCAATCTTGAGCTAAGGGCGGTTAATTTGAACGATGTGGTGGCCGAGGCGATGGAAATGGTGGGCGTGCACAGCACGGGAAGTATGTGCACTGTCGATCTGCCTCGCCTGCTGCCTACCGTGGCGTGTGACCGTGTACGCGTGCGAGAAATATTCAGTAATTTGCTGAGTAACGCCATGAAATATACCCAGCAACCTTGCCCACGTATCGAGATAGGTTACCGTGCACCAAAGGAGCAGCTGGCGCTTGAGCCAGACAAGCACATCCCCACAAACCAAATCGTTTTTTACGTGCGCGATGATGGCATCGGTATTGCGCAGCAGCACTTTGACCATGTCTTTCGGATGTTCAAGCGGCTGCACAGCCGGGATGCATATGGCGGCGGAGTGGGCGCGGGCTTGAGCATCGTTGAAAAGCTGGTGCAGCGCCATGGCGGCACGGTGTGGGTGGAATCAAATATGGGCGCAGGCAGCACCTTTTACTTCACCATGCCTGATGCCTTGGAAAGCCCGCCATGATGCATACGCGGGATATTTTGGTAGTGGAGGACATGGATGAAGATTTCCAGTCTATCCTGGAAGCCGCGAAACAGTGCGCTGTGCACAACGGCATTACGCGAGCACAATCGGGAGACCCGTGTGTGCTCAAGCTGCGTGAGCTGGCTCACAAAGAGCAGGCATTACCGGCTTTGGTCCTGCTGGATCTGAACACGCCGCAAGGCGATGGCAGAGAAGCATTGGTGCAGATCAAACAGGATGTGCGCTTGCGTGCCATTCCCATCGTGGTACTGAGCGGATCGGCCAATCCGCGGGATTTGGAGTTTTGCTACGCCAATGGTGTCAACGCCTATCACGTCAAGCCGGTGAACCATGGATTGCATTTGCTTGTATTGCAGCATATATTTAACTATTGGATAAATAGTGTGGTGTCACCTTTTGAACCGATATACCTAACATGACCGATACGCCCTGTCATATTTTGATCATCGACGACAATCCGCAGGATCGCGCCCACATGCGCCAAATGCTGCTGCGCGGGTCCGGCCGGCGCTATGTATTTGATGAAGCAGAGCTGGGCCAAACTGGCCTGGAGGCCATCCGAAACAGGCAAGGCAACCCTTACGACTGCGTGTTGCTGGACTACTTTCTTCCCGGCATGAATGCGCCCGAGGTACTTGCCGCCATGGGCGAAAACACCGGCATAGACCTGCTACCCGTAGTGGTGGTGACTGGCACAGACTATCAAGCCGGGTCAGCGCTGCTGCGCGCGGGCGCGCAGGACTACATAAGTAAAAGCGGTAGTACGCCTGAGAGCCTTACACGCGCTGTAGAAAATGCCATAGAGCGCTTTGCCTTGCTGGCCGAACACACTAAAGTAAAAGAGGCGCTTCGGGCCAGTCAGGCTACGCTTTATCTTGGTGTCAGTGTTGCGGGCCTTGGACTGGGAAGCATCAACTTCGATCAAGACACCATCACCCTTGACGAAACTGCGGCCAACTTGCTGGCTCTGCCAAGCAATACACCCATACGCCGTAGCGAGGTGCATTCCCGTCTCCATCCAATTGACAGTGCCGAAGTGCTAAGCAAAACGGCAAAAGCTCTGGATCCGTATGGAGACGGGCTAATGAGTTTTGACCACCGCGTCGTGCGACCCGATGGCTCTGTGGTGTGGGTGAGCGCGCGCAAGAAAATTGAATTTTCGTCACCTTCCGACGGCCCCCCACGGGCAATGACCGGTTTAATTGCGTTGCTGGATATTTCAGAGCGCAAGCAGGCCGAGGAAGTGCTGCGCCAGTCTGAGGAACGCTACCGCACGCTGTTTAACTCCATTGACGAAGGCTACTGTATTGTGCAAATGCTGTACAACCCGCAGGGGCAGGCGGTAGACTTTAGATACTTGGAGACCAGTCAGTCATTCGAGCGCCAAACCGGGCTTGCCAACGCGAATCACAGAACCTTCCTCGAACTGGTGCCCGATGGGGAACTGCACTGGATCAAGACTTTCGGCAAGGTCGACTTGACGGGCACACCCATTCGGTTTGAAGACTACTCCAAGGCTTTGGGTCGTTGGTACGATGTGTATGCATTTCGTTTTGACGGAGCAGAACTCCACCAGGTGGCTGTGCTCTTCAATGATATTTCCAAGCGCAAGCAGGCAGAATTTGTGCTCAAAGACGCAGTGGCTGCGGCAGATAAGGCCAATCAGGCCAAGTCTGAGTTTTTGGCCCACATGAGCCATGAGCTGCGCACGCCACTCAATTCCATCTTGGGTTTTGCCCAATTGATAGATGCGGGTACTCCGGCACCTACGCCCAGGCAAAAGCAAAGTCTGACGCATATTGTCAAAGCTGGCTGGTACCTGCTGGGCCTGATCAACGATACGCTTGATTTGGCGGCTATTGAATCTGGAGCACTGCCGATGTCACCGGAGGTGCTGGCTGTGAGTGGGCTGCTGCGCGAATGCGAAGCCATGATAGGGCCGCTGGCAGCGCAGCGCAGCATCAGTGTTACCTTTCCCCGTTTTGAAGCCCCTTGTCATGTGTATGCTGACAAAGTGAGGGTGAAGCAAATTTTGATCAATCTGCTGTCCAACGCCGTCAAATATAACCGGGTAGGTGGCAACATTCACGTGACTTGCGTCACCCAACCGTCGGGCAGTGTGCGCATCGGCGTGCAAGATACGGGCGAAGGTATCTCGGCAGAAAAAATGCAAGAGCTTTTTACGCCCTTCAAACGCCTGGGGGAGGACACGAGCGCTGTGCTGGGCACGGGCATTGGCCTGGCAATGTGCAAGCGCCTGACCGAGCTGATGGATGGCAAGATCGGCGCTCAGAGCACCGTGGGCGCGGGTAGCGAGTTTTGGTTTGAACTGAACGCAGCAATGACGCCCACAGAGGCTACAGAGGCTACAGAGGCTGTGGAGCCAATCTTGCCCCCTGATAGTGTCGGCCACACCGTGCTGCATGTGGACGACAACCCTGCTAGCCTGGAGCTGGTGGAGCACCTGCTGGGGCAGCGCCCGCACCACCGGGTTCTCAGCGCCACGCACGGTGGCTTGGGCATTGAATTTGCCAGAGCCCACCAGCCAGCAGTGATACTGATGAACATCAACTTGCCCGGCTTGAGCGGCATAGAAACTTTGCGCCACCTGCGCTCGGACCCGCTCACCGCGCACATACCCGTGCTGGCGCTCAGCGCGAACGCCCTGCCACGCGATATCAAACAAGGAATGGATGCTGGCTTTTTTCGCTACATTACCCAGCCCATTCAAGTCAACGAATTTTTTAAAACCCTAGACGAGGCCCTCGCGTTTTCCCAAACGCCTGCTGGCCGCCGCACTGCACAGGAGCCAACCGCATGATCCGGGAATCCGACATTTTGCAAGCCAGTATTTTGATTGTGGACGATCAAATTACCAACGTGCAGCTGCTTGAGCAGGTGCTGGGCGATGCAGGCTACACCCACGTGAGTTCGACCACAGACCCCACCGAGGTACGAAATCTGCAGCGCCAGCATCACTATGATTTGATATTGCTAGATCTGAAAATGCCCAAGATGGATGGGTTCGAGGTGATGAAAGCGCTCAAAACGCTGAGCGAAGACAGTTATCTTTCTGTCATCGTGTTAACCGCCGAGCCAGCCCACAAGCTGCGTGCCTTGAAAGCCGGTGCCAGAGACTTTGTCAGCAAGCCGTTTGATTTGTTGGAGGTGCAAACTCGCATTCGAAACACGCTGGAAGTCAAGTTACTGCATAAAAAACTGGCCGCGTATAACCGGGATCTTATTAAAACCGTTGATGAGCGTACGGCGGAGCTGCGTGAGAGCGAGCTGCGTTTTCGCAGCTTTACCGAGCTGGCGTCGGACTGGTACTGGGAGCAAAGCGATACGGGCGAGTTCACTACCGTGTCTGGCCCAGTGTTTGAGACCTTGGGGGTGTCGGCCACGTCTTTCTTAAATGAGAGTTTGGGTGAGAACATCCACAACTGGAATGAGGATGAGCATATTCAGTTGCGATCAAAAATCGCCGCCCGGCAGCCATTTATTGATTTTGCGTTCACCAGGCTGAATGCCAATGGGGTAGAGCAACATTTCCGCGTCAGTGGTGAGCCCATGTTTGACCAAAGCGGCCGATTTACGGGCTACCGCGGTATAGGTGTAGAAGTGGTGGCGCGCTACTGATGCACGCACAACGCCCCCTCGCTCGGCCTGCCAGCATGGTAGCGCTTCACCGCCCCAACCAGAACCTGTTGTTAGCGGCCTTGCAGGCCCCGGAGTTTGCGCGGGTGACTGGCGCGCTGGAACTGGTGCCGCTCCAGTTGGGCAAGCTCTTGTTCAGCCCCGGCCAACAGCTTCAATACGCCTACTTTCCCATTACAGCCATCATTTCGCTGCATTTGGTGACAGAGTCGGGTGCCTCGGCAGAGGTGGCTGGCGTGGGCAATGAGGGCGTGGTGGGCATGCAGCTGTTCTTGGGTGGGGGCACCACCACCAGCTCTGCCGTGGTGCAAACAGCAGGCTACGCCTACCGGATTGCCAGCCACGTGCTGGTGCAGGAGTTTCATCTGTCTGGCAAGGTCCAGCAGGTATTGCTTCGCTATGTTCAGGCGCTCATTACGGAGATTGCCCAGGCGGTGGTGTGTAACCGCCACCACTCGGTGGAACAACGACTCTCGCGCTGGCTGCTGGTCACGCTAGACCGTATCCCCTCTGGCGAGCTGGTCATGACCCAGGAGCTGGTGGCCAGCATGCTGGGCGTGCGCCGGGAGGGTATTACGCAAGTGGCCGGCAAGTTTCAGGAAGCGGGCTACATCCGGTACCGTCGCGGCCATATCACTGTACTGGACCGACCGGGGCTGGAGACTGTGACGTGCGAATGCTACGGGGTGGTCAAGCAGGAGCTAAAGCGCTTGCAACGCGATATAGTCCCGTAACTGGGTGTGCCAGGCACTACCAAAAAAATAGCTGCTCCCGCATCATTCTATTGGGCTGCAGAGCGATTAGTATCTTAAAAAGGCCTCAAAATCGGGTTTTCAGCACTTTTTCGTGCTAACGAGGCTGTGGGCGAGCCTGCGAGGTACACTAAATTATGCGAATTTATGTACCTTACCAGAACCCAGAAAATGGCTCCATGTGATTTGTAGTGGGTAGATCCTGCTTAGAAGCAAATGGGGTCAGATCAAAATTCAGGCTGACCCTCCAAAAGCAAATGGGGTCAGATCAAAATTCAGGACGACCCTCGGTTCGGAGCGCGCAACGCTATAACGAAATTTTGCTCTGACCCCTTTTGCGTCGTTTCCGGCGCGTGCGGGCGTTTCTCTTCTGCCAGCGAAGAGTCCCTTGCGCAGACCTCGCGGCTCGCGTGAGCTGACTTTTGAGAAGTACGCATCATTGCATCGCTTCATCAAAAGTGAAAATACCGATTGTTTCAGCATTCCATTGATAACTGACGGGATATTTCCACTACCAAACAATCAAACTAAGAAGTGAATTGTCCACGTTATGGCCAGGTACATAAATTCGCATAATTTAGTGTACCTCGCAGGCTCGCCCACAACCTCCCTAGCACGAAAAAGTGCTGAACACACGATTTTGAGGCCTTTTTAGGATACTAATCGCTCTGCAGCCCAATAAAATAATGCGGGAGTAGCTCCTGTATATGTAGCGCGTTGCAATGGGTATGCGGGTGCCTGCAGGGGCAGCGGGGCGTTTGCGGACACCTACAGGCGGTCAGAACCACCCGCCCACCAAGTGCGCCAGCCCGCCAGCCCGGCACGTCACAGTAGCCCGCAAACCCCTTCTTGCTCGCTCTGGCGCAAGTTGCGAGGTCTGTGCAAGGGACTCTTTGCGCGCAGAAGGGGCAGGCAAGACCTCACTCGCCGGAGGCTCCGCAAAAGGGGTCAGAGCAAAATTTCGTTATGGCGTTGCACGCTCCGAACTGATGGTCTTCCTGAATTTTGATCTGACCCCATTTGCTCTGAATTTTGATCCGACCCCTTTGCTTCTCTGACCCCTTTGCTTCGACGCCGGATCTGCCCGCTGCACATCACATAGGGCCTGAGTTAACCGTGCCAGCAGCACCCACTTTTTAGGGCTTAAGGCGGTAGACGGAGCGCACAATGGCAATAGAGTGAATAATAAATCGGTGTGTACCTGCCCCTCACCCCACTTGACGCTGCAAGGCTGAGCCACTGAGCTGCCGATTCAATGGACCTTGTTGTTGCGCGGCCCGAAGGCCTTTATTGCCCACCAGGCAACTTCTACATTGACCCCTGGCGCAAGGTAGACCGTGCCGTCATCACGCATGGCCACAGCGACCATGCGCGCCCTGGCAATGGCCACTACTTGACGGCGGCACCGGGAGCGCCGATTTTGCGCAAGCGGCTGGGCGCTGACATTGCCCTGGACACACTGGCCTATGGCCAGACCCTTAACCACCACGGAGTGACCGTCAGCCTGCATCCCGCCGGGCATGTGTTGGGCTCGGCCCAGGTGCGGTTGGAGCACCAAGGCCAGGTATGGGTGGCCTCGGGCGACTACAAGCTGGAGGACGACGGCACCTGCGCGCCGTTTGAGCCAGTGCGCTGCCATACCTTCATCACCGAATCAACCTTCGGCCTGCCCATTTACCGCTGGATCCCTCAGCCCGAGCTGTTTGCTGATATCAACGCCTGGTGGCAGAGCAACGCGGCCAACCAGCGCACCAGCGTGCTGTTTTGCTATGCCCTGGGCAAGGCGCAGCGCTTGCTGTCGGGGCTTGACCCGAGCATCGGGCCCATCGTGGCGCACGGTGCCATGGCGCCTTTGAACCAGATTTACCGCGAGGCTGGCGTGCGATTGCCGCCCACGTACGCGGCAGCGGACATGACCGACACTGCCCAGTTGCGAAGCAGCATGGTGCTGGCGCCACCCTCGGCCCAGGGTACGCCGTGGATGAAACGCTTTGGCGACTATGCCGACGGCTTTGCCAGCGGCTGGATGCACCTGCGCGGCACGCGGCGCAGGCGCGGGGTGGACAGAGGCTTTGTGGTCTCTGACCATGCCGACTGGCCAGGCCTGCAGCGCGCCATTGCGGCCACTGGTGCGCAGCGCGTGTTTGTCACGCATGGGCAGGTCGAGGTGATGGTGCGATGGCTGGGCGAACAGGGCTTGCAGGCACAGGGTTTTGTCACCGAGTACGGCAACGAAGAGGCAGACGCGCTGGACTACCCCACTGATAGCAAACCCGCTACCAGTTCCGAGCCGACGTCCCAGGCAGCGCCCCCATGAAAGCGTTTGCCGACCTCTACACCCAGCTGGACGCCACCACCAGCAGCAACAGCAAACTCATGCTGCTGCAAAATTACTTGCAGGTGGCTACACCAGCCGACGCGGCTTGGGCGGTGTATTTTCTGGCCGGCGGCAGGCCGCGCCGGGTAGTGCCTACCAAACTGCTGCGCGAGCTGGCTGTCCAGAGCAGCGGCCTGCCGCTGTGGTTGTTCGAAGAAAGCTACGAGGCGGTGGGGGATCTGGCAGAAACCATCACCCTGCTGTTGCCGCTGTCGCAAAACGCGTCGCCGGAAGGGCTGGCCCTGTGGGTAGAAGATCGCCTGCTGCCGCTGCGCAGCGCTGCACCCGAGCAGCTGGTGGCACGCCTTATGCCACTGTTGCAGCAGCTGGACCGCGCCAGCCAACTGGTGTTTATTAAATTGATCACGGGCAGTTTTCGGGTGGGCGTGTCGCGCCTGCTGGTAACCCGTGCGCTGGCCGCTTTGAGTGGCATGGATGCCAAGCGCATTGCCCAGCGCATGGTGGGCTATACCGACCTCTCTGCGCGGCCCACCGCTGCGCTGTATGAGCGCCTGATCGCAGTGGCAGGCGATGACGTGCAGGATGCTCGCGACCCGGGCCAACCGTATCCGTTCTTCCTTGCGCATGCGCTGCAAACCGACACTGCCACGTTGGATGCGCAGTTGGGCGACCCTGGCCTGTGGCATGTGGAGTGGAAGTGGGACGGCATTCGCGCGCAACTGGTCAAGCGTGAGGGGCAGATATGGATCTGGTCGCGCGGCGAAGAGCTGGTGACTGAGCGTTTTCCAGAGCTGGCCGCACTGGCCGCCCAATTGCCTGATGGCACCGTGCTGGACGGTGAGCTTGTGGTGTGGAAAGATGCGCAGGTGCAGGCATTTGCACTGCTGCAGCAACGCATTGGCCGCAAGACGCTGGGCGCCAAACTCTTGGCTCAAGTACCCGTAGCGATGCTGGCGTATGACTTGCTGGAGTGGCAGGGAGCGGACATTCGCCAACAGCCGCAGGCGGCCCGGCGCGAGCAGCTTGTCCCACTGGTAACGCAGGTGGCCCAGCCGCAGCTTTTGATGTCGGCTGTGCTGCAGGGCGACAGCTGGGCCGACTTTGCAAGCCAACGCGCCAAAGCCCGGCAGCTGGGTGTGGAAGGCTTGATGTTGAAACAAGTATCCGCGCAGTACGGCGTGGGCCGCACGAAGGACGTAGGTGTGTGGTGGAAATGGAAGATTGACCCCTACACCGTGGACGCTGTGTTGATCTACGCCCAAGCAGGCCACGGCCGGCGAGCCAGCCTGTACACCGACTTTACCTTTGCGGTGTGGGACGCTCCGCAAGGAGCGCCAGGCCGAAAGCTGGTGCCGTTTGCCAAGGCCTACTCTGGCCTGACGGATGCCCAGATGCGCCAGGTTGACGCCATCATCCGCAAAACCACGATTGAAAAATTTGGGCCGGTCCGAAGCGTCACGCCCACTCTGGTGTTCGAGCTGGGCTTTGAAGGCATCTCGCTGAGCACGCGCCACAAAAGCGGTATTGCCGTGCGTTTTCCGCGGATGTTGCGCTGGCGCCAGGACAAGCCGCTGAACCAGGCGGATACGCTGGAGTCATTGCGTGCACTGCTGCCGGGCTCCGTCACTGCGGAGCGTGTAAGTTGACCCGGCGCGCAGACCCGGCTGTGGCAAGCGCCAAGCCTGTGCGGGTGCCAGACACATGGGCGGATGGATGGTTCAAGCAGCATGGATGGAAGGCCTTTGCGTTTCAGCGCGAGGTGTGGCAGGCCGTGGCCCAAGGCAGGTCTGGGCTACTGCATGCCACCACCGGTTCGGGCAAAACCTATGCGGTCTGGCTGGCAGCCTTGAACCGCTACGCCAGCCCAGCAAAAGCAGCCACGCCTGCACCTGGTGCGGTGGCAAAAAAGCGCGCCCTGCCCGCGCCGCCGCTCACGGTGCTGTGGATCACGCCGATGCGGGCATTGGCCGCAGACACTGAGCGTGCGCTCAAGGCTCCCCTGGAGGAGCTGAACTTGCCGTGGAGCGTTGGCGTGCGCAGTGGCGACACGTCCAGCGCAGAGCGCGCCCGGCAGGCGCGCCGCTTGCCTACGGCGCTGATCACCACACCCGAGAGCCTGACCCTGCTGCTCAGCCGGCCTGACGCCATCACGCTGTTTGCCAACCTGCGCATGGTGGTGGTGGACGAATGGCATGAGCTGATGGGCAACAAACGGGGGGTGCAGTTGCAGTTGGCCTTGGCGCGGCTGCGGCAGTGGCAGGCGGCGCTCATCACCTGGGGCTTGTCTGCCACCTTGGGCAATCTGGCCTATGCGCTGGAAGTGTTGGTGCCGTACGGTGACGGTGTCATGGTGCAAGGCAAGCAGGCTAAAGAGCTGCGTGTGGATACGCTATTGCCAAGCAGTTTGGAGCGCTTCCCCTGGGCGGGCCATCTGGGTTTGCGCATGCTGGCGCAGGTGGTGGCCCAAGTGCAAGGCAGCGCCACGTCACTCATCTTTACCAACACCCGCTCGCAGTCAGAGCTGTGGTTTCAGGCGCTGCTTGAGGCGCAGCCTGACTGGGCTGGGCTGATGGCACTGCACCACGGCTCGCTAGACCGCAAGGTACGCGAGTGGGTGGAGCTGGCACTGAAAGAGGGGCGGCTGAAATGCGTGGTGTGTACCTCCAGCCTGGATTTGGGTGTCGATTTTTTACCAGTCGAACGTGTGTTGCAAATTGGCTCGCCCAAGGGCGTCGCGCGCTTGATGCAGCGCGCTGGGCGTTCTGGCCACGCGCCGGGGCGGCCCTCACGGCTCACACTGGTGCCCACCCACAGCCTGGAGCTGTTGGAGTCTGTTGCTGCGCAGGATGCCGTGGCCGCACGTGCCATTGAGCCGCGGGTGTCGCCACACAAGCCGCTGGACGTTTTGGTACAGCATTTGGTCACCGTGGCTCTGGGCGGTGGCTTCATCGCGGATGCGCTGCAGGCCGAGGTCAAGACCGCTTTTGCGTACCGCGATCTGACTGAAAGCGAATGGCAGTGGGCCTTGGCGTTTGTGAGAAACGGAGGCAGCTCGCTGGGTGCCTACCCAGACTACCACCGTGCCATTCCCGACGTACACGGTGTCTGGCGTGTGCCCGACGCGCAGCTCGCGCGGCGCCACCGGATGAGCATCGGCACGATTGTGAGTGATGCCAGTATGGCAGTCAAGTTCTACAGCAAAGGTGACAGCAAAGGGGGCGCTGGCAAGTCGCTGGGCACGCTGGAGGAGAGCTTTGTGGCCCGGCTGAAACCGGGTGACCACCTGCTGTTCGCAGGCCGCTTGCTGGAACTGGTTCGCGTGCATGAAATGACAGCGTATGTCCGCCCGGCGAAAGGAAAAAAGCCCGCGGTGCCGCGCTGGAGTGGTGGACGCATGTCGATCTCCAACGAGTTGTCTGCTGCGATGGTGACCCGCCTGGATGCTGCGGCACAGGGCCATTTTGACGGCCCTGAAATGAGATTGCTAAAGCCACTGCTGGACCTGCAGGCGCGCTGGTCGGCTTTGCCCACGGCAAGCATCTTGCTGGCAGAAACGCTGCGTTCTCGCGATGGCTGGCATCTGTTCTTGTACCCGTTTTCCGGGCGCAACGTGCACCTGGGCCTGGCCAGCCTGCTGGCCTGGCGCATCGCCCGCCATCAGCCAAATACCTTTTCCATCGCGGTCAATGACTATGGACTGGAGATGCTTTCAGCGGTTGAAATTGACTGGACGCGGGCCATTACGCCTGAACTGTTCAGCGCCCAGCATTTGCTGCCCGATGTGCTGGCCAGTTTGAACGCCAGCGAGCTGGCGCAGCGCCGATTTCGCGAGATCGCGCGCATTGCAGGGCTGGTCTTCAACGGCTTTCCCGGTGCGTCCAAGAGTGCCAAGCAGCTACAAGCATCCTCCAGCTTGTTCTTCGAAGTTTTTCGCAAGTATGACGCGGGTAACCTGCTGCTCACGCAGTCGCAGCACGAGGTGCTGCGTGATGAACTGGATATCCAGCGCCTTGAGGCAACACTTGGGCAACTGCAAACCAAGGCGCTGCGATGGCAAACCATTGAACGTGCCACGCCGTTGGCCTTCCCGCTGGTGGTCGAGCGCTTGCGAGAGAGCGTCACCTCAGAAAAGCTCTCAGACCGCATTGCACGCATGGTGGCAGACTTGGAAAAAGCAGCCAGTGCACCGGGCCGTGTGCGATGAAGCGGGAGATTGCATTGCAGCTGGCGGGCTGTGAGGTGCTGCTGTTGGCAGGCAAGGCGCTGTATTGGCCGCAGCAGCAAATGCTGTGCATTGCAGATGCGCACTTTGGCAAGGCCGCGGCCTACCGCGCGCTGGGCCAGCCCGTGCCGCGCGGCACCACAGCGGCCAACCTGCTGCGGCTGGACGCGATGCTGGCTGCCTATGCCGTGCGTGAGCTGGTTTTTTTGGGCGACTTTTTGCACGCACCTGCATCCCATGCGCAGGCCACACTGGCCGCATTGCACGCCTGGCGCCAGCGCCGTGCAGCACTGGTGTGCACACTGGTGCGCGGCAACCACGACCTGCGTGCCGGGGACCCGCCAGGCACACTGGGCATGGAGGTGCTGAACGAACCCTATGTGCACGCGCCTTTTGCGCTGCGGCACACGCCCATGGTGGCGTGCACCGAGCCTGCCATCTTGCACGTGATTGCAGGCCATGTGCATCCGGTGTATCAGCTCCAGGGGCTGGGCCGCCAACGCCTTCGACTGCCCTGCTTTCATATCACCGACAAGATGACGCTGCTTCCTTCGTTCGGTGAATTCACGGGAGGCCACGCCGTGCAAGTGGCAGCGTCAAGCCGTGTTTTCATCACCGATGGCACCGGCATCTGGCCGGTGTAGCACCACGATCTAAGCCAGCCCTGATGGCCTGGTGCCAGGCACCTCTGCGGGCACCTCTGCGAGTACCTCTGCGGGTACCTCTGCGGGTACATCAGGCAGCTTAGGCAGCCTGGCGAAGATGGTGACGCCTTGGTGCGCAGATGAGACCACAGACACTGTGCCGCCCAGACTTTCGATGCGAAACCGCATGCCAGTAAGGCCATGGCTGCCGGGTTTGCTGGTGCCGGTATCAAAGCCCACGCCGTTGTCGGCGACCTTCAAAACAATGTCGCCCCCCACCTGCTCCAGCCGCACTGAGACACGGGTCGCCTTCGCATGCTTGCCAATATTCGTCAGCGCTTCCTGCACGACCCGAAATACTGACAGCTGAGCGGAGCCGTCAATGTGCAGGTCTGCGATCTGGGCAGTGACGGGCACACCAAACTGCTGCGACACTTCTGCGCACAGGTTTTCCAGGGCAACCCGCAGCCCCAGCATGTTCAGCGCCGAAGGCCGCAAGTCTTCGATGATTCTTCGCTTCAGGGCGATGCCCTCGTTCAGACGCTGGCTCACCGAATCCATCAACTCCATTATTTTGGGATCGCCCGCCAGCTTTGCACGCAGGCGTGCCGTGGTCATTTTTGCAGCGGTGAGAATACCGCCCAATTCATCGTGCAACTCGCGTGCAAGGTGGGACTTCTCGTCCTCGCGTGCCGTCTCCAGCCAGGCATGCAGTGTGCGCAGGCCAGCGGTTTTTTCGGCTACTTCTTTCTCCAGGGTTCGCTGGTATTCGACGCGCCCGCGCTCAATAAAGCGCGAGCGCAGCATGTAAAGGTACAGACCCAGCGCGAGTACGCTGCAAAGCACCAGCACAGCGATTCGGTTGAAGAACAGGGACTGGTAGATCCGCTCACGCGCGCCGTGTTGCAAGAGCGCCGCGTCTGCGAGCTTGCTCTTGAACAGCACCTGTAGTTCATCCATGAGATGTTTACCCGCGTCCGTCTGAACCAGCGCCAGCGCTTGTGTGCGGTCACCGGCCTGGGCCATCGCGGTGGTGCGATCCAACTCGTCAAATTTAGCAGACACGGTGGCGCGAATTCTACTGGCGTCTGCTGGCCCGCTCGAGCCCAGGCTGCCAATAAACTCAAGGAAGACGCTACTCTCGTTGAACTCGCGCTGTGCGCTGCGCAGCCGCTCTATGTAGGCTGAATTTGCCGTCAAGAGGTAGCCGCGCTGCGCGGTTTCCGCGTCAGTGAGCAGTTGAAGCAGCTGTGCTGCGCCGATTCGCGCGTCAGTTAATTGAATGCCGCCAGTCAAGGTGGCCTCGGCCCGTCTGTAAGTCGCCTCGCTGATCAGGGCCAGGATAAGAGCCGTGGCGATCAGCAGAGGAACTGCAAACCGCAGCGCTAAAAATTTTTCTATCGAGTTTCTCATTCAGACGGTGTGGGTGAGCGGCTACTCATGTCGACACTGCAAATGGTACAGCGACTTTAATTTTGCGCACCGCAGTAGAACGCATCTTTACACTTGTTTCCTAATATCAGGTGACCATCCAACAACCATCCATGCAGATGGTATTAGACTGTCGCCATGACTCCACAAACTTCCCTCGCCAGGGCTCGCCAGAACCTTGCCAAGATTACAAAAAGCAGTGAAATTGCCAATCTCCGAACCAACGACAAGACTGGCGACAAGGCCAGTGAGAAAATTACCATCAACATGGGCTTTGTGGATCTGGGCCAGGTAGACCTGTTGGTGTCCGAGGGCTTTTACGGCAACCGCACCGACTTCATCCGCACGGCCATCCGCAACCAGATTGCCACCCACGCAGAGGCTGTCAAGCAGGTGGTGGCGCGCAAGACGCTGGTGCTGGGCCTGCAGCATTTCAGCGCTGCCGACCTGCAACGCGTAAAGGTTGATGGGCATAAGCTAGCTGTACGGGTGCTGGGCCTGGCCACCATTGCCGATGATGTCACGCCGGCACTGGCGTTGGCAACCATTGAATCGCTGGAAGTATTAGGGGCATTGCACGCCAGCCACGCCGTGAAGACCGCACTCGCAGGGCGCATTCGCTGATACAGCATACATCCGCTGAAATTCCATCTCCACACTCTACAGAAAGTTTTAATGAACTCCACCCTACAAAATATGCTGCGTGAAGCTACACGGCTCACACAGGCGGGCAATCTGAATGAAGCCACGCTGCTTATTCAGCGCGCCTTGGGAAATGCCTCCCCTGCGCCCACCTCCTCGCCAGCACCGCCAGGCTTTGCCACTTCGAGTCCCATCATCCTGGACGGCTGTGTGTTTGAGGTGGAAGAACCCGAGGCGTCGAGGCAGGACACAGATCGATCCTCGTCAGAGGGGCGCGGCAACACTTTACCAGGCGACTTTTGTGTCGCCAGTCACACCCACGCTTCGCTTACCCGCCGCTACAAGCTTTTTACCCCGCCTGGCAGTGTTGGCAAAAGCCTGCCTCTGGTGGTGATGCTGCACGGCTGCACGCAAAACCCCGATGATTTTGCAGCGGGTACCGGCATGAACCAGCGTGCGACAGAGCAGGGTTTTTACGTGCTGTACCCGGAGCAGTCCGCCAGTGCCAACCCGCAGCGCTGCTGGAATTGGTTTAAACACAGCCACCAAAGTCGCGGCGGGGGAGAGGCCGCTCTGTTGGCCAGCATGACGCTCGCGGTGATGCGAGAACACGGCATAGACGCGCGCCGCGTCTACATCGCGGGACTGTCGGCGGGCGGTGCAATGGCAGCCATCGTAGCGGCGGCATACCCTGAGATTTTTGCCGCTGTGGGCGTTCACTCGGGCTTGGTGGCGGGCGCCGCCAGCAATGTGGCCGAGGCCCTTGCTGCGATGAAAAGCGGCGCAACGCACCATATGCCCATCTCATCGAATGTTGCCGTGCCCACCATCGTATTTCACGGCGATCAGGACCGCACTGTCCATCCGCGTAACGGTGAGCAGGTTGTCGCCAGACTGGGTGCTGACGCAGAAACATACGTAGAACATGGGATATCGGATAACGGCCGTCAATTCACCTGTACCCGGTACCGGCTAAACCAGCTCAATGTCGCGGAACATTGGGTGGTGCATGGCGGTGGTCACGCCTGGTTTGGTGGCAACGGGAAAGGCACTTACACGGATCCCAAAGGGCCGGATGCGAGTGGAGAGATGCTGCGGTTTTTCTCAGAACACATAAAGTAGACATTACCTGGCAGCACAACATTGTGGTCCTCCCGCCGCCCCATCCGCGCTAAACGAATGGGGATCCCAGGCATAGGCAAGGGGCGGCGCACCTTTCACTTTACACAGGCAGGAGAGACGGTGCAGCCATTGCAGAGCGCAGCTGGCACCTTCTTCGACGCCTACTTGCCGTCTCTGTCCGAGTCGCCAGGCACAGCTCGCTCGGTGGCATCGCTCACTTTATTCCACGCGTCGCGGCTGGCGTGCTTTGCCTTGTCCCAAGTGAGGTTGGAGCTTCCCCTGGAGGCGTCCCAGTCGCGCGACAGATGGGGTTCAACGTCGTCGAAGCTGCGGCCTTTGTTGCTTGCGAATGACCCAACCCCGTAGCTATAGGCCGGTCCATAGTCGTCATAGCTGGCGCTGCTCTCCACGTAGGGGCGATCTGAAAAGTTGTCCCGCCAATAGGTTTCTTCCACGGTGGGATCAACGGCCTCGGCGACGCTTTTGCCTGCCAGGCCACCCACAATGGCTCCTAAAGCAGCGCCTATGACAGTGCCCACCGGACCGGCCACCGTACCGGTGGCAGCCCCCGCAGCCGCGCCACCCAATGCCGCGCCGAGCCCGGTGCCGATAGGGTGAGCACCGGGGGTGCCGGAAATCGGATCGAGGTTCGCTGATCCTTCGCGGTCGGAGTTGACGCCGGTATTGAAATCAGTGTCAATTTGATTAGAGTTCATTTGAAGATCCTTCGATTAATAAAAGTTGGGTTGCGCCAAGTCACCTTACGCTGCCGCGGCGGAAAAGATTGACAATGGCCAGCAGAATGACTGCGCCCAAGAATGAGACGCCCAAGGCAGGCAAGCTAAAGTTGTCCTGGTTGATAGTGCCGGTACCGAGCATCGGTGAAATCAACCAGCCTCCCAACATGGCACCCACAATGCCCACCACCACGTTCAAGATAATGCCTTGCTGGCCATCAGTCTTCATGACAATGCTTGCCAGCCAGCCAATGACACCGCCAACGATTAGCCAAATAATGAAGTTCATAAAATTCTCTCCTAAGGTTAAGTAAAGTCTGCTATCACTGTTCCATTTTTGTTTCAGCAAAATGGAATGCCCAGCTTATGTTTGACGATCAGGCCTGGCAATTGCACAACATCCCGACTAGCCCATCAAGCACGCGCCGAAGCGATGTAGGACGACGCCTACGAGCAAACCCTAGATGCGTGTAACCACTGCACGAATTGACTTGATTGAGGATGACACGGGTACTGAGAAATAATTCAGAGTACGGTGCAGTGTGTCTTAGGTCATCGTCCTACACCGGATACAGCAGATAGCCCACTTACGAAATGTGCAGTGCGACGTAACATCATTCTTTTCTAATGCTTGGAACTACTATGGCAAATGTTTCGTCTCCCTCTCTAGGCACGATCCCTGTGATAAACAACTCGAGCGCAGTATCTTGGAGCGCTGTGTTCGCTGGTGCTGCAGCAACGGTTGCGCTGTCACTTATATTGTTGATACTGGGGGTGGGGCTGGGCTTATCTGCTGTGTCTCCGTGGGTGCAAAGTGGCGTGGGCGTGCTCACGCTGGGCATTTCGACCATCGCTTGGCTTAGTGCCACACAGATGGTCGCTGCAGGCATGGGCGGGTATTTGGCAGGCAGACTGCGCACGCGCTGGGCTGGAGTGCACACCGACGAAGTGTATTTCCGCGACACGGCACACGGCTTTTTGTCCTGGGGAGTAGCCATGCTGGTGACCGCAGCGCTGTTCACCTCAGTAATCGGCTCGATTGTCGGCACCGCAGTGAATGCCGGAGCCTCAGTGGCCTCTGCCAGTTCCAACAGCGTGGTGAACAAAGTGATCGACAGCGCAAAGGGCGCGGCGAGTGCGGCGGTGGCCGCGCAAAGCAATAGTGCCGAGGCCGCCACAACTCCGTCCCTGAACGCGATGGCTGCCAAGGAGACCGCCGATAAAGCCCGCAAGGCATCAGCGACTGCGACGCTTTGGCTGTTCGTCAGCCTGCTTTTGGGTGCGTTCGCTGCCAGCTTTGCTGCCATTTACGGTGGGCGTCAGCGCGACAAATTCTGACGTCCGGCAAGCCCGTTTACTTTTAACCAAGGAGGCAATGATGCGATCGTTACTTTTACTTTTCTTGGGCATACCTATTCCCATCATTATTTTGATTGCCCTGTTCACCTAACGCAGCGCACCGCTAGGCCGCCGCGTTACTGACATGGCGGTATCAGAGAAGGTGTCCCATTAACTTTACGACTCCAATGAATATGGCCAAGCACACCGTAAAAACCTCAAAGACCGGTGCTCCAGCCGATACGAAGCTCGAAGGGATCAAAGTGACCATTCAACCTACAACTGCCCCTTTGCTTCCACACGAAAGGGATCAGTCCACCGCGCACCAGGCCAACCCGGTAGATCCAATGATGAAGCAGGCGGCCAAGGATGTGGCGCGAGGACTTACAGACACAGACCGCGGTGAAGAAGCAAATCGGGTGTACCAAAAGTTGAAGTTGAAACGATAAATGCGGCAGCGTGGGATTAGTCGGGTGTGTGCACCGCAGCCAAGCACGCAGTAAACAGCACCGTCTGCATAGCGTAGTAAAGCCAGATCATCAGGATGACCAGCGACGCGGCTGCTCCGTACGGATCGAGCTGAGGTGCATTTGCGATATACAAACCTATGGCGAATCGCCCTGCCAAAAATAAAACAGTCGCGATGGATGCTGTCTGCAACAGGTGGCGGCTTCCCAGCTTGACGGGCAACAACACTCTGAAAATTGACCATATGGTGACCCACGTAACCAACGCGGAGGTCGCAAACGCCGCTGTGTGCACGGAGATCACCGCAGTCAGGGTATCTTGCGAACCGGTCCAGCGCAAGACGGCACCCACGGCCACGGTGGTCATGGTGTTAAGCAGGGTGGACACCAACAAAATGAAGGTCAATGAGACCAGCGCCGCCAGAGCGAGAATGCGGGTTCGAACAATGTCCCAAAGCGCGCCACTCTTGTAATGCACTACCGGCGCTGACTGCGTAGGCGATGGAGCTAGCGCGCCCACAAGGTCGGCTCTGGCGCGCGCCCAGATGGAGGTGAATGCGCCCCGCATCTCAGCTAGCACGGTGGTAGCGCCCAGTAGGGTCAGGGCGACGCTGACAGTGGCGCTGACGATGGAATTGGTGGCAGTTTTTGCATGCAACGCAATTTCGTTAATGCCAACCGTGGCGGCCGGGCCAATCATCTCTGCAATACCCAGCGCGAATCTCTCCGCCGCAACATCACTCCCTATCCACAGCGTCATGATCTGAATCATGACCGCGCTGATGGGTACCAAGGCGGTGGCTGTATAAAACGATATGGCTGCGCCGCGTGTCAAACACTCGGAATCATTCCAAAGTTTGGCTGCAGAGACCAGGTCATTACGAATAAACGATACCAAGCTTTTTTGCATGCGGCGCACAGAAGTTGTTCAGCCTCGGGACTGGATGGGTTCCTGACCGGAAAGCTCTTGCAAACCTGGTCCAGTTGGTGCTCTCACCGTAGCCAATATCGTAAATGAGCTGGGTGAGCCGGTGTGTAAGCTATATCTGGTTAACGGTGTAAGACATCAGGTGCTGGCCGGCAGCGCCCTGCTGTTATATGAGCGGTGTTACCTTCATGGGCAGCTCGTAGTAGTCAGCCAATTTCAGCAACGCACGTGGGTTTGGCAAGCTCAAGCGGCCCTTCTCAATCGTTTGTAATCCCATTTTTTTAAGTCGGCTTAAGGTTTTGCTGGTGTGCACCAATGACAACCCCAACGCATCGGCTATGTGCTGCTGCGTGTAAGGAAAAGGCACCGAGTCACCTAGGCCTAACTCCAGCCTCTCGGCGCGACGATAATGCTGTATCAATAACATGGCGATGCTTTCTGAGGCATTACGCTGGCCTACAGACAGTAGATTTTCATCAATCAGCCCACGTTCTTGGGCCGCCAGCCAAGTCATGTCGTAGCCAAGGTTAGGAAAGGCTCGGTACAAATCCCACAGGCGATCTCTATGAAAAGCACATAGACGCACTTTGGTGACGGCCTCTACGCCATGTGGGGAGCCGGTTGAGAGCCTTTCCTGCAGGCCGACTAAATCGCCTGGCATCAAGAAGTTAAGTATCTGCCGTCGGCCGTCACTTAGTGTTTTGAATCGGAACGCAAACCCTTCAAACAAAGTGAAAAGCGTGCCCACATTCGCACCTTCCGAGATGACGGCTCCGCCCGTGTCTACCTCCACCATTTCTTTTTTAAATGACTGAATGAAGACCAACTCTTGTGAGTCGACTGGCGAGAAGGCATGGGTCTTGCGCAGCGGGCATTGGGAGCAGGGAATGTCTAACACCATACGTTAATTTCCATTTATGGCCGTCTTAAACTTAGATTTACACAGGGGCATGTCTTAGTACATTGCTGCGCACACCACCACAGGTGTATCTTCTAAGCTTCCAAGAGCCCAAGCCCATCACTATGCCTATGACTATGCCTATGCCTGAATTTTCACAGCTTATCTATACCAGCGTTTTACGGACTCCGACACCGATCAGTGAGGTGACATCCATCATACGTACCTCTCGCGCAAGAAACCTCGATTTTGGCATTACAGGAGTCTTGCTGTTCGACGGACAATATTTTTGCCAGTATATCGAGGGTGAGCCGCAGGGTGTAAGTACATTGGCTTCCAATATTAGACGTGACGTTCGCCATACTGACTTTAAACTCATTTACTCGGGAACTGTAGCGGGTGTCCGCAGATTTTCAAGTTGGCGTGCTGGCTACCCGCCAGAGTTGTCACCTGAAGCCCTGTCAAAAATTTTTACGGCCCCAGATGACAGCGTGCTTGCGAGCTTTATGCAACTGACTACCTCGTTTGATCTGGTGTAAATGGAGCGATGCTGGGGCCCAATGCGTCAGTGCTGGCGCTGTAAATATGCCACACAGCAATGAACATTGCCGCAATAGCGGGCCCTAAAACGAATCCGTTGATGCCAAATATTGTCATGCCGCCCAGGGTGGTAATCATGACCACATAATCAGGCATCTGCGTATCTTTGCCTACGAGTAAAGGACGTAATACATTGTCAACCAGACCGATAACCAACACACCCCATGCGATCAAGGCGACGCCCTGCCAAAGGCTACCGGTCACAAGAAAGTACACTGCCACGGGGAGCCAGACGAGCGCGGCACCGACTGCCGGTAAAAGCGACAGAAAGGCCATTAACACGGCCCACAAGACGGCTGCGCCGACACCCAGAAACCAGAATGCAAGTCCGCCCAGGATGCCTTGTATGATTGCGACGACCAAGTTGCCTTTGACGGTCGCCCTGATGACGGTAGCAAATTTTGTGATCAATTCGTTCCTGTGTTTTGGAGCCAGCGGTATGGCTATTCGCACTGCCCGAGCTACCCTTTGACCATCACGAATCAGGAAGAATGCCAAATACAAGGTAATAAAGACGCTGGTTACAAACTCAAAGGTATTTTGACCAATACTCAAGGCCTGCGTGGCGATGAATTGGCTGCCTTGCAGCAACAGGCTGGTAAGTCTTCGCTGCAATGAACTGAAATCGGACAGTCCCGCGCGATTTAAAATGTCAGTCGTCCAGGAAGGTAGTAAATTGAACACCGTTTGGAAATAGGCTACGATGTTCAACTGACCGGATTCAATCCTTTGATACACCAGCGCTGCCTCTCGGGCCAGCGCAGCGGTGATCATTACCAATGGCAAAATAACGATCACCAAGACCGCCACCAGCGTGACCAACGCAGCAAGGGTGGCTCGTTTTTTACATCTGGGTAGTAGCCACCTGTACCAAGGAGCAAACAGCATCGCCGTAATGCTCCCCCACATGATAACGCCGTAAAACGGCCACAGTATCCACCCCATGCCAATGGAAACTAGCACGAGCAGCCAAATTAGCGCTCTGTTCTCTACACGGTCTGCGGGCTCATTGTCGTATGACTTCATCCAGGGTTCTGCCTCTGACGGGTTGTAACGCTCTGCGAATAAAGTCCAGTAGCTTTAACTTTTCCAGCAAAGCATGTGCAGCTGGTTGCGATGATGCTGGATTCTGCCCTGTGATCAACAATCCATCGGTGATAACGTAAGGTTGCCAATCGCCTGCTTTGGAGTAAAGGCCCCCTTTGTCCTTGAGCATATCTTCTACCAAGAACGGTACCACGTCAGTTAGCCCTGCGGCTTTCTCTTCGGTGTTGGCAAAGCCGGTGACTGTTTTTCCAGCCACAACAGATTTTCCGTCAATCTTGGCATAGCGCAGCACGCCAGGAGCATGACACACGGCGGCTACCGGCTTGTGTGATGAGAGCATGAGTTCGATCAAAGCTACAGAGTGTTGGTCCTGACTCAAATCCCACAGGGGGCCATGACCACCAGGGTAGAACACGGCGTCAAACTGGTCTGCATAGACGCTTTTCAGCACTTCGGTGGTGTTCAGTACCTGTTGCGCCACAGCGTCGGTTTTGAATCTCCGCGTGGCATCGGTTTGGGCGGAAGCTTCGTCACTGGTTGGATCCAGCGGCGGCCTGCCGCCCAGTGGGGATGCCACGACCACCTGCGCGCCAGCATCGACAAATGTGTAGTAAGGCGCTACAAATTCCTCTAGCCAAAAGCCAGTTTTTTTGCCTGTATCGCCCAGTTTATCGTGCGAGGTTAAAACCATCAGTATCTTCATATCGATTCTCCTTGCGTGTACCGAAAATTTGATTTATCGCAGAACAGCATTTCTCTGCCAATGTCTTTGCAGCGCCAGCGCCGGGATGAACAACTTGATGGCCGCATCCGTGGTGTCGGCGGCCCGAACAATAAGTCCATGGTGCTGGTTCTCACTTAGTGCCTCGTAGTCGATACCCACTTTGTCCAGTAGCTTCTTGCCTGAGCCCAATACTAAAATGGGTTTGTAATGCAAGTATTGGTCCTTGATAAAGTCCATAGTCTGTGGGTAATGTGCCAAGGTATCAGAGGCTTTCTCGCCGTCAGGCAAAACCAATGCATCGAACAGAAATCCTGGGTCAGTCTCCAGCGAACCATCGGCCACCAGGTTGCCTGCATCTGATGTGAGGGTGGTGCCAATACGCGGGCCAATCAGCTTGACCGCTGCACCCTGCTCTACCAATGCATCGCGTGCCTGTGAAACCGACTGGCTGGCAACACCGTTAGCAACCAGCACAGCGACTTTCAACCCCTTGATTGACCCCTCACCCGGCCTTGCCGTCAGCGACAGTGAGGGCGCTTTTTGTATCTCGGGCTTGGCAGGCTTGGCCACAGCGCGCGGCATGGGCGCTGGCATAGGGCTTATACCGAGACCTTCTGCCAGCTGCCGCGCAAGCTCTTCAGACACATTGCGCAACGATGACACCACGCGTTCGCGAATCGCCGGGACAGTCAACTTGCTCAGCTCAAAGCGAAAGGCCGCCGCGATATGCTCTTTTTCTACTGGCGTTTGGCTTTCATAGAACAGCGTCGCCTGGGTGTAATGGTCAGCAAATTTTTCTGGCTTCCCGCGTACCTTGGATTGCTCGTGGTCTGCTTGTTGACGTGCTGGAAAAGTCATAAAACCTTGCTCCGATCCGGCTTGAAATGGGCAGCCCCCCGCCAAAGAATTAGGCTCATAAGATACGCGCCCTCTATGGATGGCCTGCCTGTGCATGCCGTCGCGTTGATTGTTATGCGCCTGTGCGAGAGGAGCGTTGATCGGGATCTCGTGAAAATTCGGCCCGCCCAGTCTTGATATTTGCGTGTCCATGTAGGAGTGGATACGCCCTGCCAAAAGAGGGTCGTTGGAAAAATCTATCCCGGGTACCACGTGTGCGGTGCAAAACGCGACTTGTTCAGTTTCAGCAAAAAAATTGTCTGGATTGCGATTGAGTACCATCCGGCCAACCGGCGTGATGGGCACTAATTCTTCTGGTATTAACTTGGTAGCATCCAGTATGTCGAAGCTAAATTTATCAGCTTGCTCTTCGGTAAATATTTGCAGGCCGAGCTCCCACTCAGGGTAGGCTCCGCATTCAATACGATCCCACAGGTCACGGCGGTGAAAATCGGGATCTGCGCCAGACACCTTTACGGCTTCGTCCCACACCATCGAGTGCGTGCCAGCTTTGGGATTCCAGTGGAATTTACAAAACACCGATTCGCCCGGCTGGTTGACCAAGCGGAAAGTGTGCACGCCAAACCCCTCCATGGTGCTGTAGCTGCGCGGAATGCCTCGGTCCGACATCACCCACATTAGCATGTGGCTGGACTCAGGCATCAAAGATGCAAAATCCCAAAATGTATCGTGGGCACTGGCCGCTTGGGGTATTTGATTGTGCGGCTCGGGTTTTACTGCATGAACCAAGTCAGGGAATTTAATAGCGTCCTGGATGAAAAATACGGGCATGTTGTTACCCACCAAGTCCCAGTTGCCTTCGTCTGTGTAGAACTTGACCGCAAAGCCGCGTACATCACGGGCGGTGTCTTTAGATCCCCGTTCCCCTGCGACCGTCGAGAAGCGCACAAATACGGGGGTGACTTTGCCCTTTTTGGCAAATGGGGCGGCCTTTGTGTATTCTTCCAGCGGTGCGTAGCATTCAAAAAAGCCATGGGCGGCGGATCCTCTGGCGTGGACTATTCGTTCGGGTATGCGCTCGTGGTCAAAATGGGTGATTTTTTCGCGAAGAATAAAATCTTCCAGTAAAGCCGGGCCACGGATGCCTGCCTTTAACGAATTTTGATTGTCTGCAATAGCGACCCCGTGGTTGGTAGTCAACACGCGCCCGGACGAATCAACCCGCACCCGGTCTAGTGAGTCTATGGTGCCGTTTACACCTTCCATCGCTGCTGTGCCCACCTTCAGATTGGTAGTGTCTTCCGTTAGCGTGCTGCCTGTCACCAGCCTGGATTCAGGAGCATAAGTGACACCCTCCGGCGGTGAGACAGCATTTGGATAACCGTGCTCCCTGGCTTTACCGGCGTTGTGCATCACCAATTGGGCTAGGTTTTGAGTTTGCGCTAGCTTTGCTTTGTCGCGATCTGGTGGTGACTTGCGGGATTTGCTGGACTGAGCCATGAAGTACTCCTGTATTGAACGTTGGCAAAATTGCCCTGCCTTGTTGTAAATGTTAGGGGATAGGTTTGCCGTCGTATGTAGGACGACGGTGCACACCGGTGTCGGCCTAGTACCTCGTCCCAGAAATATAGAAACACAATGAGAACGATGGATTCACGTTCACACCTAGGCGCAAACCGCAGACATAGCTCGGCTATGGCGAGGATTTGCAACGACGGTGTGGGCGTGAAGACGCGGTGTCATGTTTCGATATTTCTGGGGCGAGGTACTAGGTCATGCTTGGCGTGCAAATGGGCCTGTGTGCGCTATCCAACAGACCGTCCAGGCCGATTCGCATACCCTGCTGCTGACACTCACCACACGAGGAACTGGTATGCGCCAATCTGCCCAATCTGACAAGCCGCAATGGCGCATGGCCAGGGCTCCTATGGGGACGACGCTTGCCGCGCTGCTTGCAAGTTGCGGCTTCTACCGAGACTGGCGCGATGAAAACAACGGCGTTCAGACCGACAGTTTGAATGCGCCGCCGGGTCATCGCTTGACCTTGTTCGCCCTAGGAATGCCAAAGGCGCGGCACAAGGTGATGGTGACGGGCGGCACACTGTCGGCAGGAAGCACCGCCGAGTCTGACCAAATGGAGCCCTCCCTGACCGGCTTCTTGCAAGGGCGCAGGTACTGGGGCTGGCCTGTGGATGTGCTGATGATGCGCAATGGATCGGTACGGGTGTCAGATGACCTGAACGGCCCCATCTATCGCGTTGCGCGCGAGCGCTGAGTGGATGAGACATGCCACACGCCATCAAGCTGCGCCACCCCTTGCTGCTAACCGCAGCGGCGATTGCGATCACTCTTGTCGGTGTGTTACTGGTAGTGAACTTGATGGGAGGCGAGAAAAAAATAGAGCAACGGATTGAACGCCTGTATAGCCTGGACGATCCACGCTTCATGCATGAGCTGGGAGTGCTGCTGGGGCCGCCGTTCGTTGGCGGAAATCGGCATCAGACACTCCTTAACGGTGACCAGATATTTGCGCCCATGCTGGAGGCTATCCGCAGTGCGCAGCAATCAATCACCTTTGAGACCTATATTTATTGGTCCGGAGACATTGGCCAGGAGTTTGCGCAGGCTTTGGCGCAGCGGGCACGCCAGGGCGTCAAGGTGCATGTGCTGCTGGACTGGGTGGGCAGCGCCAAGGTGGATGAAAAATTTGTCGATGAATTGACAGCAGCGGGAGTGCAGATTCGTAAATTTCACCCGCCGCATTGGTCCCAGCTAGGCCGCATGAACAACCGCACCCATCGCAAATTGCTGGTGGTTGATGGGCGGGTAGCCTTCACCGGGGGCGTGGGCATTGCGCCGCAGTGGACAGGCAGTGCGCAAGATCCAGACCATTGGCGGGACACCCATTTCAAGGTAGAGGGGCCGGTGGTGGCCCAAATGCAGGCGGTGTTTCTGGACAACTGGATCAAGGTGACGGGTGACGTGCCGCACGGTCCCGACTACTTTCCCACCCTCGCCCCCGTGGGCAGCGCTGCGGCGCAGGTGTTTAGCAGCTCTCCCAGCGGTGGCAGTGAGGGCATGCAGCTGATGTATCTGATGGCGATCACCGCAGCATCGCGGTACATCGATCTGTCGGCGGCGTATTTTGTGCCTGATGAATTGTCGGTGCGGGCGCTGGTGGACGCCATGGCCCGTGGCGTCAGACTGCGCATCGTGGTGCCCGGCGAACACATCGACAGCGAGACCGTGCGTAGCGCATCGCGGGCCACTTGGGGCCCACTGCTGGCAGCGGGTGCCATCATTGCTGAGTACCAACCCACCATGTACCACTGCAAGGTGTTGATTGTCGACGACCTGTTGGTGTCTGTGGGTTCGACAAATTTTGACAACCGGTCGTTTCGCCTCAATGACGAAGCCACGCTTAACATTATGGATAACGAATTTGCAAAGCAGCAGCGACTGATATTTGAGGCTGACCTGGCGTTAGCACGACCTGTCAGCCATGCCGAGTGGCAAAATCGGCCTCTCACCGAAAAATTCAGCGAGAAGTTATCCTCCTTGTTGCGATCACAACTTTGACAGGGTGGTACAGCGCTTGCCGCTTCAAGCAAATTTTGCCGGGTCTATACCGGCCATTAACTTGTCCAGTGTGATTGGGAAATCCCGGATACGCACTCCCGTGGCGTTGTACACCGCGTTGGCTACCGCAGCGCCTGCGCCGCAAATGCCCAGTTCGCCCACACCCTTGATTTTCAGCGGATTGGTTTTATCGTCCACTTCGGTCAAAAAATGCACGTCGATAGGGGGAATGTCGGCGTGCGATGGCACATGGTATTCAGCCAGGTCGTGATTGACGAAATGCCCGTCCCGCTTGTCGATCACTGCGTCTTCATGCAGCGCGGAACCGACGCCCCAAATCATGGCACCGCTAATCTGGCTTTTGGCAGTCTTGTCATTCAGTATTCGGCCAGCAGCAAACACGCCCAGCAGGCGTCGCACCCGTGTTTCACCCGTGTCGATGTTCACTGCAACCTCTGCAAAATGCGCACCGTAGGCTTGCTGCGAAAACTGCTTGGCCATGGCACCGGGCAAAATTTCCCCGCTAGCGTCGACCCCCAGCGTGCCCGCTAGCGCGCCCAGCGTTTCGCTTTTGCCCCCGCCCGACAGGTTTCCATTGGCAAATGTGGCGGTCGCTGGGTCGATCCCCAGCCTGGTGGCGAGTTTGGCCCGCAAGTTGATGCAGGCGTCAAACAGGCCCGAGCCTGAACTGGCCGCGCCCCACGAGCCGCCTGAACCCGGCGTGGCCGGAAAATCGCTGTCGCCGAGTTGCATGCGCACGCTTTCGATCGGTAGACCGAGCATTTCCGCAGCGATTTGAGTCAACACGGTATAGCTTCCCGTGCCGATGTCAGTCATCGCCATTTTGACAGTCAGCACACCTTCGCGGTTCAGCGCTACATCGCATTTTGAAGGCGACATGACGTTGGAGCGGATAGACGCGGCCATCCCCATGCCCACCAGCCAGCGGCCCTCGCGCTTTTGGGCGGGCCTGGCAACGCGTTGGCTCCAGCCAAAACGAGTGGCACCATCTTTCATGCACGCCACCAGGTTGCGGCTTGAAAATGGAATTTTCTTATCCAAATCCTGCGTGGGCTCATTGCGCAAGCGCAGCTCAATCGGGTCCAGATTGAGCTTTTCGGCCAGCTCGTCCATTGCCACTTCAAGCGCCAGCATACCCACAGCCTCACCCGGCGCGCGGGTAGAGTCTGCCACCGGCAAATCAAGCTTCGTCAAATAGTGCGGCGTGTATCGCGCCGGAGCAGCATAGAGCAACCTGGTTTGCATTGCCGATGGCTCAAAAAAGTTGTCATATCGCGCGCTGTTGGACCACGCCTCGTGGCCCACAGCAGCCAGTTTTCCGTCGGCCGATGCGCCCAGACGCAAACGCTGCACGGTGTCACTTCGGTGGCTGGTGATGTGGAACATTTGCTGGCGAGTCAATGCGGTCTTCACGGGGCGCCCAAGCACACGTGCCGCTAGCGCTGACAAAATGACATCGCCATAAATTGGCAGTTTGCTGCCAAAGCCGCCGCCAATGTAGCGGCTGACCACACGCACATTACCCAGCGGTATGCCCAAGGTGGCGGCCACACCTTTTTGGGCACTGTTGATCAACTGCGCCGAACAGTGCACTGTGAGCTTATTACCCACCCAATAGGCCACTGTGGCTGGCGGCTCCATCGGTGCTGCGGCGTGAGCGGGTGTGGTGAAGCGGCCATCTACCACCACGGCTGACGCGGCAAAGGCTTTGTCGAACTCCTCTTTGGAGCCATCGACGAGCGGTTCACCAAAAAACGAGGTTTGCTGCTCTGTCCGCACCTGCGGGCCGTGCATGTCATGCTCGCCGTTGAGCGCTGCGTATGAAATGGTGACGAGTGCCGCTGCTGAACGCGCCTGCTCAAACGTACTGGCTACGACGAAGGCTACGGGCTGACCGTAATACTCTACCTTGCTGGAGCCAAGCTGAGGGATTGAGCGGGCGTAGCGGTCAGGTAGTTCAAGCGGCCTTCGACGCGGTCAACAGGCTTTCCCATCAGCCCCTGGCGGTTGTCGTCAAGGGCGTTGCGGGGTGCGGGGGTGTTCATTTGCATGGTGCTATCCTCAATACTCAGTGCTCTAAGCGGTAGTCAACACGGCCCGCAAAGTGCTGCGCACTAACGGAATTTTGAAGTTGTTGTGACCAAATCCGCGCGCGCCTTGCAGCACGCGGTCAGCAGCGGCGCTGACACTGGCTTGGGAGACGCCCGTACCCGCCAACACAGACTCAGCTTCCGGCACCCGCCACGGCTGGTGCGCCAAGCCACCGAACGCCATGCGGGCGGAACGGACGGTGCCGCCTGCGCCGTCAATGACGGCTGCTACCGAGACGGTTGCAAACGCGTAGGAGGCGCGGTCGCGCACCTTGCGGTAAATGTGTTTGCCGGGCAACGGTGGCGGCAAGCTGACCGCAACGATCATTTCGCCCGGTTGCAGGCTATTTTCTATGTGCGGCGTATTGCCTGGCAAACGGTGAAAGTCAGCAATGGGAATTACCCGCTTCGCGCCGCTGGGCGCAACGGTTTCAACCCGCGCATCCAGCACCCGCATGGCCACTGCCATGTCTGACGGATGCGTGGCTATGCATTGGTCGCTGGTGCCCAGCACCGCATGCAAGCGGTTGTAGCCCAGCATGGCTGAACAACCCGTGCCCGGGACGCGTTTATTGCATGCTTGGGCGGTGTCGTAAAAATAATAGCATCGCGTGCGTTGCAGCAAATTGCCACCAGTGGTGGCCTTGTTGCGCAGTTGGCCGGATGCGCCGCTGAGCAAAGCGCTGCTGAGCACCGCATAGTCTTTGCGTATGCGTGGGTCGGCTGCCAAATCCGAGTTACGCACTATTGCACCGATACGCAGACCCCCGTCTGCCGTCGCTTCGGTGGTGTCCAGCCCCAGCCGGGTGATATCGATCAGGTGCAGCGGGGTTTCTATGTGCAGCTTCATCAAGTCAAGCAAATTGGTGCCGCCAGCGATGAACTTGGCTCCAGGCCTGGAGGCTGCGGCTGCCGCAGCAGCTTCAGGTGTGGTTGGACGTTCGTAAGTGAAAGATTTCATCTGCCCGCTCCTGATGCGTCGCGAATGGCAGCCACAATGTTCGGATATGCGCTGCACCGGCAGATATTGCCGCTCATGCGCTCGCGTATTTCTTCATCAGTCAACGCGTTGCTGCCCTGGAGGTCGCTGGTTACATGGCTCGGCATGCCGCGCCTTGCCTCGGCAAGCATGCCAACAGCAGAGCATATTTGCCCGGGGGTACAGTAGCCGCACTGAAAGCCGTCGTGTTTCAAAAATGCCGCCTGCATGGGATGCAATTGCTCGCCGCTCGACAGGCCTTCGATTGTGGTGATAGACAAGCCGTCATGCATCACCGCCAATGTGAGGCAA